>NZ_OZ034692.1:680577-1020866 GCF_964026735.1 Wolbachia endosymbiont (group E) of Neria commutata | reverse complement strand
TAACACTGTTCGAAGTTGCTACGCTCAATACTTTTGCTATTTCTTCCTTCATTATTTTTAGCAATTCTTGCTCATTTTTAGCATTTTGAATCCTTCCGATAGCTCCAAGGCCTAGTTTTAATTTGTTGTCTATATTGTCTGGTAAAGGTCCAAACCTTTCTTTTAGAGGAGAAACATCTATTTCAGTTGCAACAATGGATTTGACTGCATCCATAGCAGTTAGTGTGTCAATAAAGTTAGAAGCTTTTTGTCCCACAACAGCCGAGCCAATCGAAACACCTGCAAGTAATATTGAAGAAAACAGTGAACTTGCTATTTTATTATCAACTATTCCAGCGACTCCTGCTCTGCCGAGTTCATCTGTGCCAGGTGATGAAATAGCAATGTCTATTCCATGAGGCAGAATCACTCTATTCCAGTTTATATTCACACGGGCTTTTGCAACATTGGAATCAAACGTATAGCCACCTATTAATTTTGAGCCTTTAGGTATTAAAACTGTGTCACCAGTTTCTGCATAAACATCTCTACTGACTATTGCACGGAGCATTCCTTGTAGATCAGAACTTATTGCAGTTTCAAGAATAACGTCAATAATTTTACCCTGAGTAATCATGAAACCAAGCTTGCCTACTTTAGTAGCTTTGCTGGACTGTGCTGAAGTGTTAGATAAAGTAATATCATCTACTTTATTTTCCTTATCACTACCGCCTGAAAGCGCTAACATTCCTGTACTACGCCTGTCTTTAGGATAACCACTACTTCCTATTGTGGGAAACGAAGTAGGAAAATTACTATTAATATTATAAGAAGGAACGTTCTTCTGCTGCGTAGGTAAAAGAGGTATATTTGATACAGGAGTTTCTATTGGTTTCTCTTCTTCCTTTTTCATTATCTCTTCTTTTTTAACCTGCTTTACTTCTGGTATGATCTGTGGTGTAGGAAGAGGAGGTAAAGGCGGTAAAGGATTAGTTATTATTCTTTCGGGAACTATTATATTATCTGGAACTTGCTCTAATTTTTTTTTCAATTCTTGAACATTTTGCTTTACTTCTTCCTTTTTAACAATTTCCGAATCATCTTTGTTAGGTGGGCGAAAATAAAAATAATATACTCCACCTGCTAGAAGCGCTAAAATAATCACCATTAATGCTCTATGGCCTTGATTAGAGCCAACTGTTACTACTTTGCTCTCTATTTCTGATTCATTTGCTAAATTGTTACGTTCCTCTTTGTTATTTTTGTTCATATTGCATGTACCACAGCTAAAGCGACTTATTTATAATTTCAACTTCATCGTCTTCATAACGCATAAATAACTTCTTATGCACTCCTTTTATTATAATATAATCATCAAATAACAGCCTTTTACAAGGCAACCTAGTCTTATCCTTTTCTTCTACAAGAATCTGAGGTATTTTATTATTATCTTTGAATTTAAAATAGGTTAGATAACCATCATCAAATAACTCAATCGGCACGAGACTTTCATTACCACCATCATCGATATACGTATAATTATACTTCGTATCATTTTCTTGTATCACTTTTTCTGGCTCTTTTACTACATGCTGCATTTGAGTAGATGGGGATATTTCGTCTAAATCAACGTCAAATTCATCTTTCTCTTGAGGATAGTAAAAACGTACTATGTAAGATATATCCTTTTCAGCAGAATAATCATGACTTACTTTTTCAGCACCAGTGTCCGGGTGTTTATCGTAGTTGGGCCTTGAGATTAAATCAAAAATATAGTTCCTTTTTTTAGTTGTTGTAATAATCATGTTAGTGCGGCTACTAACTTCAAATGGCATTATAAGCAACTTATTGTCATAAGGATTAATTTTCCAACTTGATGCATCACCAACGGCGATGTTTTTGACTTTTTCTCCTTCTGCAAATTCAATATAAGAATAATAGCCTTGACTAAAAACCACTGTAAATACTTCATTTGGGCTGTACACAAAGGTTTTTATTCTACTATCCACAGAAATAGGCTTGTTATAATTAGTAAATGCATTTAAATTACTACTTATTAGTAAAGCTAAAACTAACAATATTCTATACATATTCATCATCTACCCTATAAGAAATAACTTGAAACCCTAACGGATTAATATATCTTTGCTGATCATCCATTTCAAGTGATGCATACCTATATGACATAATAACTATCTTATTTTTTCTTGCAGAACTACCATCTTTTCTTGTGAATTCTACAGTAAATCTCACTTGAAGGGCATCGTTATCCAATTTTTGAATTGAGCGAATTTTAAATTCGTTTTTGACAAAATCTGAATATAGATTGAAAAGATCATCCAGATTTTGCAACCTTATATAGTTTCTAAATTCATTATATACGTTCGATGAAGAAAATAATCTCACTTTTGTATAGTAGTTATAATTGTAATGATATGGGTCAAAAACCTCCCTTGCTTTTATATATTCTGTAATAAAGTAATTATTTAACACTTCATTTGCGGAATATTGTTTTACTGTAACAGGATCAACCAATTGCACTATTCCTGATTTCTTTTCAATTTCTATGATGAATGGTTCAATAGTGCTACTAGTGCTAATTTTAAATATAGCTAATATACTGATAGAAATCGCTGCTAATAATATTAATGCAAATAAAAGTAAAACATTTCTTTGAGCCACAACTGTGCTATAGCGGCTCGAATTCCAATTTATATCTTTATCTAATGATTCAGCGCTTTTTTCTCGCTTAAAAAATTTTAGCATTCTTAAAAATCTTAACTTATCTTAACAAAGATAGCAAATTAACAAAGTAGTTACAACAAAAAAGTTAAGAAACCCTTAATTTATGTCCTAATTTATCGAACTTTGTCTCCATATATGAGTTATTATATTTATTACGCTCCACAATCAGGGGTATACACTTTGTAATTTCTATACCACTGCTTTCCAATTCTAATAATTTTCTATTATTATTTGTAAGTAACTGGATTTTTTTTATATTTAGTTTCTTGAGCATTTCAGCTGCAACAACAAAGCTTCTTTCATCATCTTCAAAGCCCAATATTCTGTTTGCATCCACAGTATCAAGGTTATGTTCTCTTTGCATATTATATGCCCTTAATTTGTTAGTTAAACCAATGCCTCTACCATCCTGCATCAAGTACAGTATAACACCATTTCCGGAGTCACTTATCATTTGAATAGCTTGATGTAATTGGCTTCTGCAATCGCATGATAAGCTGTCCAGTAAGTCGCCTGTATAGCATGAAGAGTGAATTCTTATTAATGGCTCATTATCTTTATTCGGATTGCCAATGATGATTGCATAATGCTCTTTGTCGCCACTTTCAGTTCTATAAGCTATAATATTTACTTTTTGAGTTTGCTTTAAAAACAATGACGTTTTGCAGACTTCATATACACTATGGTTCCGCTCAAAATTACTTATGAGTGATGCGTCCAGTGAAATAATATCATTTTCATCACAGCGATTTCGCATTTCGTGTTTATCTTTAAAATGCATGTCAACCACTAACGCGTATGGAAGTAATTCTGAGAGTTTGAGCAAAGAAACAGCATAATCATCGATTGGTTTTGAGCATTGCAATTCCTTTATGTGTATGTGATTTTCTTGCGTGCAGTTTATTAAATTGTGCAATTCAGCAAAACTACTTATCGATAAGCGCTTGCCACCATGTTCTTCATTTTGAGATATGTATTTTACCTTACTTGAAGTTAAAGTAACATATATATTGCCCAATATAAGTTTATACTGATCGAACGAATTTTGTTCTAAAATTTCAGCGGCAGCTACTAATAGGTAATTATCTTCATCATGTATTATAATTGGCATGCCACGCCTAATTTCGCTAATAGCTCTTTCTACTTTATTCTTATATTGACTTTTTATAAACATTTTATCCATATTAAATGGCGATGAGAAAATTGGTGCGGCCGAGAAGACTTGAACTTCCAAGGCCTTATGAGCCACAGCGACCTCAACGCTGCGTGTCTACCAATTCCACCACGGCCGCACTTTTGTTGTATTCTAGTTATTACATAACTATTTCAAATTACTTAACCATTCTAGAATTTCCTGCCTAAAATGTCAACCTGATACTAGGATAATTAGAAAATTGCCTTTATAATATAATTATGAATTTCAGCTATTAAAGATAATTTTACTATAATTTAGGTTTTTATACGAATGAATATAGTTAGTATTTTTATTTTTTTGGCTTTATCTCTTGTAACCAGCTTTTATTCTGCTCACTCAGAAATATTATACACATGGTCTCAAGTTGTTCCGGAAAATAAGTTAAGCATACGTGCAATCATAAACGATGACACATGTCCTATTGCTCACGTTGATGGCAAAGACATAGAAATGCTGGATCGTAGCTCAGTCAATAATGGAAACAATGTTGAGAAAGTTTGTGAACTGTTAGTACAAACAGATGCAAAAGACATTAGCATTAACAATCTACAAGTTCCTACATTCCCAACAAAGATCAATAAAATTGCTTTTATCGGTGATACAGGCTGTAGAATAAATATGTTATTCCAACAAGAATGTAATTCAGTAGATAGTTGGCCTTTAAAAAAAAATTTGAATTCAATTGCTCTTCACAAACCAGATTTAATTATCCATGTTGGCGATTATCATTATAGAAAAACAAAGTGTAGAAATACAAAAAAGTGTGGAGAAATTTACGGATATAATAAAGAAGCTTGGTATACTGATTGGTTTGAACCAGCAAAGGATATCTCTCTACAATCTCCTTTTCTTTTTGTTCGCGGAAATCACGAAAGTTGTGATAGGGCTTATGAAGGGTGGTTCAGATATTTAGATTCATACCCCTTTTCGTCTAAAAAATGTGAAAATTTCGTTTCTAGTTGGTCTTTAGATGCTGGACCAATGAGATTTTTTATATTCGACTCCTCGTCCGGTGAAGATATTTTCACCACTCAAAGTGAAATTGATGCCTTCGAAAAACAATTTAATAAATTAACGCAAAATAGTTCTAGTAAACCTATATGGTTTTTAACTCACAGGCCTTTGTGGAGATCTCCGAAAAAGAGAATTTTTACATTTACAAGCCATGGAAACCTTGCACAAATTGAAGCTTTTGGAGATAAATTTCCAAATAATGTTGCTGCTATAGTTTCTGGCCACATTCATATAGCTCAGATTTTATTAATGAATCAGGTTCCAGACCAAATTATAGTTGGAAATGGTGGTGCATTATTACATGCTCAAGATCAAGAATCTGTTTATAAAAATGTAGAATTTGACTATTCAAATGGTAAAAACTACTTAGCACACGAGGTAAAAAATTTTTTTGGCTTTGGTTTTGCAATGCTAAATTTAGATGATCATGAATTTACTTTCTATAATCAGGATAATAAGGAAATGTACTCTACGAAGCTAACGAAAGATTTTAAAATTAAAACAGGATTTGTTGAAAAAGAAGCCTAGCGATTTTGAAAATCACGTATATCAATCGCTCTAAAATCAGATAATTGCTCTGTAGCACTATGCCCTGTAATAATTACTATACCGCTTTGCTCAGAACGTATTAAAATAAGATTGAGTACAAGTTCACAAGTTGTGCTGTCAAGATTGCAAAATGGTTCATCTATAAGCCAAATACTTGCATTAGAAATTAAGAGACGTGTAAGTGCGACCCTTCTTTTCCAACCTGCAGAAAGTTCGCTATATCTGATATTCAATACAGGTTGTAACTGCAAGCAACAAACAGCTGCCATAACCAACTCTTTCGTATTTCGTATTCCTGCCCAGAATTCTATGTTTTCAATAACAGTCAAGCTATCCTTGCAAGCATTTTTATGTCCCACATAAACCATAGAAGGTAAATAGGATTTTGGGTCATCATATATGTCTTTTCCACAATGTTTTATATTGCCTGACACCGGTGGTAAAAGTCCAGATAAACTTCTAATTAAGCTAGTTTTACCACTACCATTTGGACCGGTAATTAAGATTTTTGATTTCGGCTCAGCTTTAAAACTAAGGTTTGTGAATAATATCTTACTATTACGGGTACAAGATAAACTTTCGCACTTAAGCATAAATTATCTGCCCTTTCCCTTATATTTACCCTGAGTTGAGGCCTGCGCTTTCACAAACAGCTCCCAATATCCCTTCTGACCACCTTCTCTGTTTATCAATTGCGCTAAACGCTTCATTAAACCTCCACCAAGCATAACCATTTGCGTCCATTTACCCACTGGTTTTGCGATATCGACTATTTCTAGATCTTCTTGATAAACCCGTATATCATCACTTTTCTGATTTTCACGCAGTGTCTCTTGGCGTTTTATGAGCTCTTTTTGCTTTTTTTCTTTATACAGCTCATTATCTTTTTTATTTTCTTCCCATTCTTCTTTGAGAACTTTTCTTGGAAATACAATCTTTCTGATGCGCTTTTTGTATATTCTCCTAAAAAAGAGAAATACTATAACAACAATAAATAATGTTATGCCATATACAATGATCTGTTCGAAAGACATTTTTCGTACTGAGCTTAATTACTAAAGTGCCACGCACCATTATACCATAACTATAGAAATTTTGCAATTTTTTGTGTAAAAAAGATAGTGTGAAAACAATATTGGAGCCTCTTCTTTATGCATAAATTGCACAGATATCTGAATGAATAGGCTTGTATGTAATGAGGTTTATTTCTATACTTTTTAAAGGATTTAGAATTAAAATAAATATGAACTGCTATAAAACCCACACGTGCAATGAAGTACGAAAAAACGATGTAGGAAAGGAAGTTACTCTCTCCGGTTGGCTTTATCGTAAACGTGACCATGGTAACCTAATTTTTGTAGATCTTCGAGATTTTCACGGTATCACTCAATTGGTATTTAATAACGATAAAGATTTTTTTGATGAAATCTCAAACTTAAAATCAGAAAGCGTGATTACTGTTAAAGGCACAGTAACAGCCAGAGCTGAAGATACAGCAAATAGCTCTATCATCACTGGAGAAATTGAAGTAGTGGTAAATAGTCTATATGTTGAATCAGAAGTTGAATTTCATTGTGATGAAGAAATAGCAAAAGAAGAGAGAAGTATATTAGCAAGCATTGCCGGCGAACAAGAGTACCCAGAAAATATGAGATTTAGATATAGATTTCTTGATTTAAGACGTGAAAAAGCCCGCAATAACATTATTTTGCGTTCACAAATTATTGCAGAACTTCGCAAGCTCATGATAGCACAAGGGTTTTTGGAAATTCAAACTCCAATACTCACTGCTTCATCACCCGAAGGAGCACGTGATTACTTGGTGCCAAGTAGATTAAATCCTGGTAAATTTTATGCATTGCCACAAGCTCCACAAATTTTCAAACAGTTACTTATGGTTTCTGGGTTTGATAAATATTTTCAAATTGCACCTTGCTTTCGCGATGAAGATGCAAGAGCTGACCGTTCCCCGGGGGAATTCTATCAACTAGACTTGGAAATGTCATTTATCACTCAAGAAGATATATTTCAAACCATTGAACCTATTTTATATAACGTATTTGTCAAATTTTCCAAAAAATCTATCGACAAAGATTTTCCACGCATTACTTATAAAGAGGCAATGCTAAAATATGGTTCTGATAAACCAGATTTGCGAAGTCCACTACTTATCAGTGACGTTACAGAAATTTTTCGTGATTCAGAGTTCAATATTTTCAAAAGCAATATTGAGCGCGATATGGTAGTGAGAGCAATTCCTGCTCCTAAAACAGCACAGGAACCACGCAGCTTTTTTGATAAAAAAATAGAACACGCACAAAAAGAATTCGGTGCTAAAGGACTTGGATATATCACTTTTGACGAGAATGGAGCTGCAAAAGGGCCTATTGCAAAATTCCTTGATGAAAATAGATTAAATCAGATTATAGAAATAACAAACACAAAACCTGGAGATAGTGTATTTTTTGTTTCTGATAAAGAGAATGAAGCAGCAACAATAGCGGGAAAAGTACGCACTCTTTTAGGTTCAGAGCTTGGGCTTATAGATGACAATATCTTCAAATTTTGCTGGATTATTGATTTTCCATATTTCTTTTATGATGATAAAAGTAAAAAAATTGACTTTTTTCACAATCCATTCTCCATGCCACATGGTGGCCTCAAAGATTTAGAGGAAAAAAATCCGCTAGATGTTATTGCATATCAATATGATCTGGTCTGCAATGGAATAGAATTGTCAAGTGGGGCAATTCGTAATAATAAACTGGATATTATGTATAAAGCTTTTGCTATTGCCGGCTATAGTAAAGAAGCAGTTGACACAAAATTTGGAGCACTTGTACGTGCATTCAGATTTGGGGTGCCACCTCATGGTGGTATAGCACCTGGAGTTGACAGAATAGTTATGTTGCTTGCTGATGAGCCAAACATTCGTGAAGTAATCTGTTTTCCAATGAATCAACAAGGAGAGGACGTTCTAATGGGTTCTCCATCTAAAGTGGATAATAGTCATTTGCGTGAATTATCTTTGCAAGTTATTAAACAAGATTAAATGTGATCAAATAACCATAAATATGTTACTTTACGCATGTTTGGCGTTTGCCATCTTTCCATTAGCCACACCATCTATCCCATTGACCGTGGAAAGAGGTGGATCTTGTTGTGGCTTGAACAATTGAAACATAGCATATACTATTATGATAGTAAGCACTGCAGCAATTGCTAGTTTAGCAAAATTGTCTTGTGGCAAAACACTTTTTATTGGCTCAAGTAGTTTTTGTTCCATAAAAAAATAATCAACAATACAAACCGCAAGAGATAATACAAATCACCTAAAATAACCCAGCAAACTGCATTTTTATTTTTTGTATTTTTTTCTTCTTTTTTTATGCTGAAATTTTGCACATATCCATTCTCTTGTTGTGGATCTGAGCAATATATATTCTTAGGATTTGTTACTCTCTTTTCAAACTCATCACTGTTTTGGTTTTTCAGTAACTTTTTCATAGTGCTTTCTATATTTTTTGGAGATAAAATTTCCCCTTTCTGTTGATTAAATGATCTTTTTTTACCTTGTAAAAATTCATAATTAAGTATATATTTTGCTGGTTTATGTCTATTCTCATTTCTATCTCGCGGATTAATACTTTGTAATAAGCCGACTAAGTTTAATGTATAAGTGAGAATCTTTACATTACCTATTATTGGTACTTTTTCTTTTTTGATTAATTCTTTATTATACTCCGAGAGTTTGTAATAGTTACCACATATAGAAAACGCTAATACTACATCCTTGTCTACTTTTACACCTTGATGAATGGAATAATAGTAGTCAATAACACATTTATTTAAGACAAATTCTCTATCGCATTTATTCAATGTAGTATTGGCGTTTTCTTCATTCAATAATTTTTTAATGTCAGTCAGTACTTTATTTTCAAAATCTTCTTCTGTTTTAAAGATTAATTGTCTTTTTGGATTTGCTAGAAGATTGAGAAATTTTAATTTTTTTTGGTCTTCCTTTAGTTGTCCCTGGTTTATTATTTCACATTTTATCAAATCATGATAATTATATATTTCATTGATTACTCCTTGAGTGCTTAAATGATTATCCTTTTCGAGGGCGTTGTAAGCTTGACCATAAATTAAAAATAGCCCTTGTAAACTAAACATTAAGTTGAAACACTCATCCAATTGCTCTTCTTCTTTCTCAATAAATGCAGATAAACCGTTAAAATTTCTCTCGACACCTCCATTCCACTCTAAATTAAAATGTTGAAAAGCACCCAAAAAGACAAACGAAGCCTCTAATAAATTACCCTCACCAATAATTTTTATCAGCTCTTCAACTTCTTTTACCATTGCTTACTGCTACTAATACCCTAGCTTATAGTATAAGTGATATTAAGCAAAATTACAAGAAAATATCATGCTAGATTTAGACTATGCGTCAAAATAAGCTGCTGGTTGAGCGCATATCCACCCGCCACCAATTACTTGTTCATCTTTATATGCAACACAAGCCTGACCAGGGCTAATTCCAAAGTAGTCATCATTTAAGACAACACAAGCTTTATCTTTTTCTTCAGTTTGATATATTGTTGCTAAACTCCCTACATGTGATGATCTGAGCTTTACAGTGACTTCCATACCATCTTTTGGTTGTTCTAGCCAATTTAGTTCTTTGATGAATATTTTCTTTTGCATTAGCGAACTAATCGGCCCAACAACTACTTCATTATTTTGTGCATTGATTTTTACCACATAAAGAGGCTCACTGTGCGCAATAGCTAAGCCTTTTCTTTGCCCAATTGTGAAATTTACTATGCCATTATGTTCCCCTAGCACTTTCCCATCTATATTTACTATTTTACCTTTTTGTACTGACTGAGGAGCGAGCTTTGCTATTGTCTTACTATAGCTGTCGGACACAAAACATATATCCTGACTGTCTGGCTTGTCAGAAATTTGTAAGCCAAAATATTTTGCTAATTTTCTTATATCATTTTTGTAGAATCTGCCGAGTGGAAACCTAAGAAGTTTCAGTTGCTCCTCTGTTGTTGAAAACAGAAAATAACTTTGGTCTTTGCTTTTATCGATGCTTGTGCATAACTTTATCTCACCATTTTTTTCTAACCTTCTCACATAGTGTCCTGTGACTAACACATCTGCTTCCATATTTTTCGTAACTTGCAATAAATCACGGAATTTTACTGTTTGGTTACACTTTACGCAGGGTATAGGAGTTTCTCCACGCATATAAGTATCCGCAAAATCTTCTATTACCTCTTTTTTAAATATTTCTTCATAATTTAGAATATAGTGGGGAAATCCAACACTTTCAGCCACGCGTTTAGCATCATAAATATCTTGCCCAGCACAGCACGCACCTTTTTTTGCACTAGTGCTACCATTGCTGCCATACAGCTGAAGGGTTACGCCGATCACTTGGTACCCTAAATTATGCAATAGTGCTGCAGCAACAGAACTATCAACTCCACCGGACATTGCAACAATAGCTTTGGTTTGAGCAGGAGCTTTATCTTTTAACAAAGGTTCAATTTCAAATTCTTTCAGCACGGTTATCTTAGTTTGTAAATAAATATTGTACAGAATAATATGAAAATTGAAAGAGTTAGAGCGTTGTCTGTACTCAGATACCGCGAATGAATCGCGGTATGGCTTATACATAGCAGGGTAGGGGGCTTTAACTTCTTATATTGGGGTATTGATTGATTGTCTGTGAGATTGTTCAATAGTAGGATTCTCTAGATTTGCAGATGGCCTTAAAAGGTAACGACTATTCTCCAATTCCGTATGGTCAATATTACGCCCAGACTGTATGCCAAGTGGTTCAATAGTAGGATTTTCTAGGTTTACACTTGGATTATCTGAATTCTGTTTTACTCTAGTGCGCTGTTGAAAAGGATGATAACCATGTGAACTATGTATTATTGGTATTATTGGAGTAGAGTTAATATAAGCTTCATTTAATAGAGAGTAATGACTATTCTCCAACCCCCTAGGATCAATGTTATGCGGCTCATCCATATGCAAGACTAGAGGATTAAAGTTATTCCCTCTCTCCACAGGCAAGCTTGGACTTCCTCATAACTCTTCTGATGTTTTTTTCTTAGCATCTGGTAACTTTTTTAATTCTTCAGTATCCATAATTAACTCCAATATAATTATTATTTATATTAAATTATAGAATATTATAATTATTTTATCAAGAAAGATAATTAATATATTAAATATTATATAAAGCATATTAACAAAAGAGCTTGAAAATAAAATGAAACAAGATACCGCGAGTAAATCGCGGTATGATGCTTTGCTTATTTTTGCTATAATTAAATTTTTGAATGAAAAAATGACAATTCGTGTAGGCATCAATGGACTGGGTAGGATAGGCAGAAGTGTGTTGCGTGCTATTTTTGAGGTAGAAAAATACAGCAAGCAAATAGAGGTTGTAGCTGTAAATGGATCACTAAGCGCTGAGCAGCATGCGCATTTGATTAAATATGACTCTGTTCATGGTAAATTTAATGGTGAAATCTACTTTAGCGAGTCTGAAAATTGGTTATCCATAAACGGCAGAAAATTTTCTTTATTTAGAGAGCGGAGTCCCGAAAATATCCCTTGGAATGTTGATGTGGTGCTGGAATGTACTGGTGCATAGGCTGCTCTGTAACATCAGCTAAAATTTTTAAATCCTTTCTGGCGTCAACGTTCTATCTTTTGTAATGTTGTCATACCGGTTAATTGCCTAAAAATACACTGGGTTTTTGCAACTTTTGTGTAACTTATTGCCATTTTACTCTTCTAAAATTTTCATTTTACATGCTTTTTAGTCGTTTTCACCTACTTTCTACCTTTTCGCAGGGGGTCTACTTATGACTGTACACCTAACACCAGTCCTATCACTTTATAGGATGCTTGTATAGCTGTGCATCACACGCTGGAATTCAGAAATTTTCTTTAAACTGTATCCTATGATATAGGAAACAGAAAAATAGTAAACCTTATCTATTTTAGCTATATATTACCTGACACTTAACTAATCAGTTATTTACTCTGAGTATATTATATGTATACTTATTACTAAATTAATTTTGAAATAATAAAAAATGACCGAATTTAAATCAATCCGTAATATTGCAATAATTGCACATGTTGACCATGGCAAAACTACTTTGCTTGATAACATGTTAAAACAAAGTGGTACATTTCGTGAAAATCAGGAAGTTCAAGAACGAGTTATGGACAGCGGAGATCAGGAGCGCGAACGCGGAATTACAATACTTGCAAAATGCACATCAATAATGTGGGGTGACGAAAAAATCAATATTATTGATACACCAGGGCACGCAGACTTTGGTGGAGAAGTGGAAAGGGTGCTCTGCATGGCAGATGGTGTGTTATTGCTGGTTGATGCTGCAGAAGGTCCAATGCCGCAAACAAAATTTGTGCTTGCAAAAGCGCTAAAGGCGAATTTAAAGCCAATTGTGATAATTAACAAGGTTGATAGGCCAGATAGCAGGATTGATGAGGTATTAAATGAAATATATGAATTATTTTTCAACTTAGATGCAACTAATGAACAGCTAGATTTTCCAGTATTATATGCTTCAGGTAGAAATGGTTGGTGTGCTAAGGAGCTTACAGATGAAAGAAAGGATTTGAGCCCATTATTTTCAACAGTTATAGATTATATAAAGCCAGCTGTTTATGATCAGAATGCACCTTTTGCTATGCTTGTCACTTTACTTGAATCTGATAAATTTCTTGGAAGAATATTAACAGGAAAGGTTTATCAAGGTGTTGCAAAAGTCAACTCAGATCTTAAGGTGCTTGATCTTGATGGTAAAATAATCGAACGAGGAAGATTAACTAAATTGCTCTCTTTTTCTGGTTTGAAACGTATTGCAGTAGAAGAGGCAGTAGCTGGAGATATAATTGCAATTGCAGGGCTTGAAAAAGCTTCGGTTTCAGATACCATTTGCGTGCCAGAAATGACAACTGCTATAAGTTCAACTCCTGTTGATCCGCCAACAATGGCGATCACTTTGAGTGTGAATGATTCACCTTTTGCTGGACAAGAAGGTACGAAGCTCACTTCAACTGTTATAAAAGATCGCTTATATGCAGAGGCAGAAACAAATGTTGCAATTACTGTGACTCCTGCCACAAGTGGTGACGCATTTGAAGTTGGTGGACGTGGTGAGTTGCAGCTTGGAGTGTTAATTGAAAATATGAGAAGGGAGGGATTTGAGCTTTCGGTATCACGTCCTCGAGTGTTATTTAAAGAAGAAGGTGGTAAAAAACTTGAACCTATAGAGGAAGTAGTCATTGATGTGGATGAAGAATATAGTGGCATCATCATGGAAAAACTCAGCTTCCGTAAAGGTGAAGTCACGGACATGAGACCTTCTGGTAACGGCAGGACAAGATTAACTTTTTTGGTGCCATCAAGAGGATTAATTGGTTATCAAGGGGAATTTTTGACTGATTCTCGAGGTACAGGCATAATCAACCGTTTATTTCATAGTTATGCTCCACATAAGGGCCCAATTTCTGGAAGACGCAATGGTGTATTAATTTCCACTGATAAAGGTGAAGCTGTAGCATATGCAATTTTCAATTTGCAAGACAGAGGAATCATGTTCATTAAACCTCAAGACAAGGTATATGGCGGAATGATTGTAGGTCAGCATAGTCGTGATAATGACCTGGAAATCAACGTGCTAAAAGGTAAACAATTAACAAATGTAAGAGCATCAGGTAGTGATGAGGCTATAAAACTCACACCACCGAAAATAATGACTTTGGAGGATATGATAGCATATATAGATGATGATGAGTTGGTGGAAGTAACTCCAAAATCTATACGTTTACGCAAGAAATTTCTCGATCCGAATGAACGTAAACGTGCAGGAAGGGCAAAAAATAAAGAATAGATTCTTAATTAGTAGCCCACAAGAACAACCTATTTTATATCTTGGTTTCAATGTAAGATAGAAGTTTTTTTAATGGTTAGAAAAGTTAGCAAGGATAACCTCTTTATGGATAACATGGTAGTATGATATTGCCAAGAGATTTTTATAAACGTCCTACCTTAACTGTAGCTGGAGAGTTATTAGGAAAAATTCTCAAATTTTCTAACTTTAGTGGAATAATAACTGAAGTTGAAGCTTATATAGGAATAGATGATCCAGCATGCCATGCAGCAAAAGGCTATACTAATCGAACCTCAGTAATGTTTGGTATGCCAGGGCTTTCATATGTATATTTTATATATGGAATGTATTACTGTTTAAATATTGTAACGGAAGAAGAAGGATATCCAGCAGCTGTGTTAATACGAGGATTGAGGCTTGTTGAACCGCTTGAAACAAAATTAGATGGACCAGGGATATTATGCAAAAGATTAAATATTACAACAGAACATAATAAGCAAGATTTAACGATAAATAATGAATTTTGCGTTTATAAATCTGACTTCAAACCGGATTATATTTGCACTCCAAGGATAGGAATTAACAAGGGTCAAGAGAAATTTTGGCGATTCTTGGTGGTGTAAAGAAATTTTCAGAAAAACGGCCGGAAAAAACAAATGAACATTATAGCAGAGGAATGTAAACTTCTGATCAATAACAGTTGTGTGTTTTGTTACTAAATTAAGTTTAATAAAAAATCAACCATCATGCTTTAAGGTTATACCATAAATAGCTTAATTGATTTTTACAGTGAGGTGTAATTATGGGTATAATAAGTAAATTTTTAATTAGCTCTGCCAAAAATAACGATATTAAAAGTGTAACACTCGCCCTAGCTTTTGATAAAACATTAAAGTCTTTTAAGAATTTCTTTTTAGCAATTAATCCTTTTAGCAATGCAAGATCCTTTGATATAAACAATAACCAATCTTTGGATCATGCTCTAAAATATGCTGCAAAGAACCTTAATTGTGAAATGACGAGTGTGCTTATTAATTCTGGCGCTAATATTCACTCAGTTGATGAAAATGGAAAGAACATTATAACGCATGCAGTGGAAAACTTGGCAACCTCAAAAGATTTAAAACTAGAAACTGCAAAAAACCTACCAGGAAAAATAGTGCTCCATCCAATAATACAATTGTTATTGAGCGAAGGTGCAGAATATTATTCAACAGATGACCTAAATATTGAACTAAATATAACACAAAGTATAAGAGACTCTTCACAGCCACCTAAAAAGCCTCCTAGAACTTTTGAATATAAATCAAGTGAGTATGAATCACACAATACTGAAGAACCTATTTACTCTGAAATAGAAGATTTTGTGGCTCATGGTTCACTAGACGACAGTGGTTATTTGAGTACATCACAAGAATCTCTGTATGCTACTATAGATGATCTTTCAGAGCAAGAAAAGCCTGTTGTCTTACAGCAGCAGAAAGAACCAAAAGAAACTATTGAACCTATTTATGCCAAAGTAAATTTTGCAGCAAAAAGAGAAGCAAGAGAGAAAAAAGCAAATGGAACAGAAAATTGCAGAAAGAGTCATAAGTCAATGGAAAAATTAACAAAACACGCTGTTGCTGGCATTTATCTTAAAGAAGGGCTGATTATAGTACTTTCTAATACAAGTGATAAACTTCCATAATCGCCTTACCAACCAAAAGGTGTAGATTATCCTGCTGATGCATGCGAGTCCTGAGCCAGCTTTTAATCGTATGCCAGCAATGCTCAATTGGATTCAGATCTGGTGAGTACGTAGGAAGATAGAGCAAATAGCAACCTATAGATTCTATTAATTCCCTTGTTTTAGCGGTTTTATGAAAAGCAGCATTATCCATAATTATAGTTGTACCAACAGGCAACTTTGGTAGCAATATTTGCTCCAGCTACGCATTGAATACATCCTTATCGCACCCTCCAGTGAAGGTCATGGGCGCAATAAAATTTTTCTTAATCCACCCACCTGTCATACTGATTCTCTCGCGTTTTTTGCCCGTAATGTCTGCATAAATTTTCTCCCCCTCGTGGAGCTCTTCCATATTCTGGGTATAGCCTATTATCGACTCCTGCTTCATCTATATACACAATGCTTTCATGGTCTATTTTGGCAACTTTTTCGACAAATTTTTGCCTATCTTCGTGGTTCCGCTCTCGGTAAAGCGTGGTCTTTTTTTTCTTGTGATTTTAACTGCTTCAGCCTATACCAGATCGAATTTATCCCAAATCCTAGGTTTTGTTTCATCTCCATTAGCGTCTGATCTGGGTGTTTTTTAACATACTCTTTCAGCATTTTTGGATCTATTTTTCTTATAAAACCACTCATTTTTGCTGGTTTTAAGCTCTCACCTGCAGCCTTCTTTTTTAGCCATCTGTATAACGTTGCTATTCCTATCTCCAAAAGTTCTGCAACCTCTTCCTTTGGCTTTCCTTTTTTAACCAAAGATACTGCTTTCTCTCTTAAATCAACACTGTATACCACCACTTTTCCTACATGCCTAAATGGTCATTATACAGTTATCATTTGCTTTGGAAAGTACTATAAAGAAAGAGTAAGCATGTATGAGCAGTCAATTAAAGAGGGACAAAACTCTACAGTAGATCAACAGCAAACTAATACGAGAAAAATTAAGTCTGAGACTAGCTTAAGTGTAAAACAAATAAAACAGAAATATGAAATAGGTTATGATTCTGGGTGTGAATCTGGTTATGAATCTGATACAAAAATGGAAATATTAAGAAGAAAGCATGATTCGCCTAAAATACCTGCTTCTAAAGTAAATTCAGTTCGTATTGAATGCGGCATAGCAGAAGGCCATCGATATAGAATATAGCATTTTAAGTTCTCCACTTTATAAGCTAAGGTTGTAGCAGAAAGCATGGCCATTATTAACTTTACCGTTACTTTCGTGTAGATGTACCACTGCCTACTCACATGATAAAAGTATATTATACACTTATTATTTGCTCTGAAAAGTACTACATTATTGGGGGAAAGCTTATTTTATTAGCTATATATTTTCTATTTTTTATTTACAATTATAATATTCAACGATAGGATTACATTGTTATGGGCGATTAGCTCAGCTGGTAGAGCATCTCGTTTACACCGAGGAGGTCGGCAGTTCAAGTCTGTCATCGCCCACCAAGGTATATTTATAAACTTATTTATATACTAAATCTAGCATGACACAAAACCAACTAAAATAGCCAGATTTAAGCTTGAATAAACAGGGTATTTTATTTCAAATTCCTTTCTATAAAAGCACTAATTATTACATAATCTGTTAATAAAGCTCTCTGTTTCTCTGCAATATAGGGGGTTTTTGCCCTTTTTTGAGAAAATCAAAGAGTAAAGAGAAGTAAACAATTAAATTTTGTGTGATGCTGGAGAGAGATATGTTTTCTACATGAATGTAGATAAATGTGAGAAAAATGGATTTTAGCCAACTACCCTTATCTACTCTGAGCAGTCATTATGCTCCCACCAAGCAGTGCTATTCGTATCATTTCAACTTAAAATATATGAAGATTTACTATACGTCCATAATTTTCCTTTTGTGGTTAATTCAAACAGCAAACCAATTTTACTATTATTTAATTGCTAACACGATACATTACATAATCATGTGAGGTATGAAAATGGATATTAAAGTAAATTATGCAGGAATAACTAGGCGTGTTATAGCATATTTTGTTGATGCAGTGATATCTCTGCTCTTTTATGCATTATTTTATTTATTAATTTTGTTCATATTATCAGGAGAATCTCTTGCTGACTTTTTTAGTGGTGCCTTTTCTGGTACTGATTCAGTTTTTATGTCAGTGCCATGTTAATCATTAGAAACATTACTGTTCGTAGTATTGGAAACATTGATGATAACAAAATTTGGTTGGACTCCAGGAAAATTGCTATGTGGTATACGCGTAAAAGATGCAAATACACTTGAAAATGTTTCTTTAATGCAAGCAACCATTAGATGTGTTATTAGAAAAGTTGGATTACTCATCATATACCTCTCAACATGGTGGTCGGGAGCTTTAATAATTTTGATAATACTTGCAGTATTTGACAAACGAAAGCAGTTTTTTCATGATAAGATTGTAAACACAATAGTAATAGACTGTAAACCTGCAAGCTAGTTGTTTACTTGACCTCTCCCTTTCATTGAATTTTTAATTCATATCAAATTCACCTAAAAAGATTGTTGACACTAAAAACACATGTGTTAAAAACAAGACCATATTTTGGTGTGTGAGTAAATTTTTATAACCATTTAGCTTCATAGTGACGATAATTTATTAATTACATTTGAGGAGGGTGAAATAGGTGTGAATCAGGAGCAGTTAAGTAGTGCTGCAACTATGGAAGATGATGTTGTTCAGTTGTTACGGAACGATGTTTTAAAGCAAAGAAATATTAGTGATAAAGCTAGTATAGAAATTGGTGGGTTAATAATCAGTATAAGTAAAAATGATATAGTTAAACCTCATCGCTCAAAGCGAGTGGTACAATATGCCAAAAGCATGTTAGATGTATTTCGCGTGTTAGGTGTCAGGGGTACATTAGCAGGTTTGGCTGAAGGTTATGGTATTGTTGAATTTGGTAAATATGCCGTTAGTGAGTTTGGTGGGTACATCCTTAGACCCCCTGCGAAAAGGTAGAAAGTAGGTAAAAACGACTAAAAAGCATGTAAAATGAAAGTTTTAGGAGAGGGAAGATGGCAATAAGTTACGTAAAAATAGCAAGAACACCATATATTTTTAGACAATTGACAGGGCTCACAACAGAAGAATTTGAAAAAATTGTGGCAAAAATGCGTCCAGAGTGGGAAAAAATGGAGGCGAAAAAGAAATGTCACGGAAGAAAATCGCATGTTGAGGAGCTAGAAGACAGGATTTTATGTGTTCTAATTTATTACAGAACGTACATAACGCATCCATTTTTAGGGTTTTTGTTTAATTTGCACAACTCAAATATTTGCCGACTTTTTAAGAAAATGTAGCCATTATTGGCCAAAAAAATTACTATAAAAAAGGATAGAACGCTGACGCCAGAAAGGATTTTAAAAATTTTAGCAGACGTTACGGAGCAACCGATACAGCGGCCGAAAGACAGCAAAAAACGTAAAAAATCTTATTCCAGAAAGAAAAAAATGACCACAATAAAAACCGAAATTGTGATTGAGGGAAATGGGCAAATTCTGTCTGTTTCAAGATCACATCGAGGCCGAATTCACGATTTTCGCATAAGAAAATAGGAAAAATTGTTGGCCAAAGATAGCATAAAATATGCTGATTCTGGGTATCAAGGTTGGCAAAAACTGCAGAAAAACGTTGTGATTCCGTACAAAAAATACCGTAAAAAGCCACTAACGGAGGGGCAAAAGGAGCATAATCGAAAATTGGCATCGTTCAGGATGCGGGTGGAAAATAAGATACGCGAGATAAAAATCTTCAAAATAATGTCAAATATTTACCGCAATTTTCAGAAGAAATACAATATGAGATTCAATATTATAGCAGGAATTGTGAATTTGAGGCATAGTTTTTAATAATTTTTGGGCTGGGGATTTCTACCAGATTTTATCAGCAACTTGCTTCACGTTGTTTCGCAGGGGGTCTCATGGAATGTGCAAAAAATTATGGGATGCACAAGTTGGTGGGTTTTTGCCGGATAAAAAGGAAGGTAGTGAAGATTTATGATAGAAAAAATTGAACAGAATATCTTTGGTCACTTTAAGTATCTTCCTGAAGCTGCAAAATTCAGTGTAAAAACAGATCAGGATCTTACAATCATTAACTGTGGTTTAGGATCTTCAATGTTCAATATTGTCTGTGGCATCCCTATAGAGCAAGATAATTTTAATCGAACAATTCAAAATGTAATAAATGAATTTAAAGGCCAACCTTTTGCCTGGTCGATTAGCCCATCTGCTTTATCAGAAGTATTGAGTAAAAAATTGCTGGAATGCGGTTTTATAATTGAGGCCACAGAACACGCCATGTTGTGCGACTTAACTAATTATGAGGATAATAAATATGATACTAATCAGCTTAGAATAGCACAGGTATTAAACTCACGTCAGCTTACACATTTTATTCAAGTGATTGAACTTTATGATGTAACAGCGTGTGATTTTTATGAAAAATTTGAAGAGCCAATGTTAAATAAACAAGAAAAACTGTTTGTTGGGTATGAGAATGATGTTCCTGTTATAATTTCTATTTTATTTAGTCACAATGACACAGCTGGAATCTTTAGTCTGATAACGCAAGAGAATAAAAGATGCCTTGGGTATGGAACACAGATGATGATTTATCTCATGAATACTGCTAAAAGAAATGGTGCAAGATATGTAACTCTCTCTGCTTCAAGTGATTCGGGATATCGAATCTACGAACGTTTAGGATTTCAGACATTTGGCCAATTTGAATGTTTTGAATGGAAGGGCTAAATATAAAAATCTACAACTTCTGGTCGGAAAGGTGATTATGGAGGTTTATCATTTGTATTGGGAGGTACTATATATGAGCAATTCAAGCAAAGAAAATTTCAACGAAGGTTTATTATGTAATGAGAAAAAGGTGCGCCTAAAGAGAAGCGCACTTTTCTCATACCAGTATTCTTATGCACAAGTTCCATTCGATTGACGTGTTTGACCGACACCACATTTGTCCTTACACACGGTACCTACCATTTCTTGATTAGAACTACAGTGCAGACAAGCTCCAGCTACACCTGGCGCTATTGTTGAAACAATTTTAGGTGCACCGAAAAACACAGCAGTAAATGCACCAAGTGCAAAAAGTGCTGGCCATGGCATTCTGCCAAATATCGCAAGCATTGCTGCACCAATTATCACTATTGTGATCATCGGGCCACCTATACTATGGGTATAGTCTACTATTTTACATATCACTCCTGCCGTTTCATCAGCATTTGCATCAAATGCAAAGGAGAAAATCAAGGTTACAATTAGAACGTTTAAAAATTTTATCATTATGCCTCCGATAATTTCTGTTTCACAGATGATTATCTTTCACTTTGATTAAATTTAAGTAAATAATAGGAGCTTTAATTTGTTGCTTCTGCCATTCAAGTAGCGAACGCTGACAATTTATTACTAGTAATTTCAAGGTCCTGCTTTAAATGTACAGTTCAGAGTATGTTAGTTAAATCAACTTAGATAGGTAAATAGCAGCTTTGCAACCTGTTTTTATAAATGAAGACAAGGCGTTATAACAAAAAGCATTTTCAGCGTTATGTTCAATTGCAATATCTCGGTGCTCCAATTCCTCATCGCGAAATTTACTTACTGTCTCTTTTAACTCCCCATCTTCCAGATGTGAAACTTGCTCTTTATAATGCTCTCCTATCACTTCCTCAACTGCAGCGGTACAAGCCATAGCAGCTTTTTCACCCATAACTGCAGTTGCAATACCAAGTGACACTCCTAAAACATGCCAAATTGGCAACAAAGCAGTGGGACGAATTTTTTGTTCTTTGATTTTCTCATTAAAATAATGAAAATGTTTTTTTTCCTGCTCTTCCATTTCAATTATCTCATTAATTATAGAAGATTTTTTGAGAATAAATTTTTGACCGGAATAAATACAAATAGCCCCATACTCTCCAGCATGATTGACTCTTATTGCTTGTTCTAAAAAATTTCCTTTTAATTTATTAATGTTGCAGTTTTCTTTTTCCAATATTCCCTCTACTTATTGTGTTTACTATGTATCAGTATTACTATAAATAAACATATTATAGAATAAATAAAATTCCATCTAGCTATAGGAAAGAGATCTAATATTGTGTTGGCTTTCTAAGCCATAGTTGAAGTTTATATTAAGAGGCCTGGTCAATAAGAATTCACATACATACGAAAGACTGATAACATTATTTAAATAGAAATGTTATTGTAATTATGCCAAAACGCACAGATATAGAATCTATATTAGTAATAGGAGCAGGACCAATAGTTATAGGTCAAGGATGCGAGTTTGATTATTCAGGAACTCAAAGCTGTAAAGTATTAAAAAGTGAAGGTTATAAAGTTATTTTAGTGAATTCAAATCCCGCAACTATAATGACAGACCCTGAGTTTTCCGATGTCACTTATATTGAGCCAGTGCTGCCTGAAATCATAGAAAAAATTATCATTAAGGAAAGGCCAGATGCAATATTGCCAACGATGGGTGGACAAACTGCACTCAATTGTGCAATGAAACTTGCAGATGATGGAGTGTTAGATACATATGGTGTAAAACTAATCGGTGTAAATAGAGAGGCAATTAAAAAAGCGGAAGATAGAGAGTTATTTCGCCAATCCATGGATAAAATAGGGCTGAAATACCCCAAAAGCATCATTATAAAAAATCAAGAACAAATAAAAGAAGCATTGGATTACGTTGGATTACCTGCAATCATCCGCTCATCATTCACCCTTGGCGGTGCAGGTAGTGGTATAGCGTACAATAAAGAGGAATTTTTTAATATTGCAGAAAGTGCTCTCAAAATTTCACCAATAAATGAAATTCAGATAGATGAGTCAATTATCGGCTGGAAAGAATACGAAATGGAAGTCATACGTGACTGTAAAGATAATTGCATAATAGTGTGTTCAATAGAAAACGTTGATCCAATGGGAGTTCACACAGGGGATAGCATTACAGTTGCACCTGCTTTGACTTTGCGCGATGCGGAATACCAGCAAATGAGAAATGCGTCTATAGCAGTGCTGAGGGAAATTGGTGTTAGTGCCGGTGGTGCAAATGTGCAATTTGCAGTGAATCCTAAAGAAGATGGAAGCCTTGTTGTAATTGAAATGAATCCAAGGGTCTCCCGCTCTTCTGCACTTGCTTCGAAAGCCACAGGCTATCCTATTGCAAAAATTGCAACTAAGCTTGCTATCGGCTATTCACTTGATGAAATACGCAATGATTGTGCTCCAATAATACCAGCAGCATTCGAACCTGTGATCGATTACATCGTCACTAAAATTCCTCGATTTGAGTTTGAAAAATTTAAGGGAACAAACTGTGAATTATCAACTTCCATGAAGTCAGTGGGGGAAGTTATGTCGATAGGCCGCACTTTTAATGAATCACTGCAGAAAGCTTTCCGCTCACTTGAAACAGGGCTCACTGGACTTGATGAAGTGTTTCCTGAAAACACTGATATTGATCACATAAAATCTCAATTGGCAAAATTGCTGCCAAATAGGTTGTTAATTGCTGCTGATGCAATGCGTCACGGAATTAGCATAGAAGAAATAAATTCAATTACAGGTTATGACTTGTGGTTTTTGCAAAATATACAGCAAATTATCTTAGCTGAGCAAAAGATCAAGGAGAATGGTCTTCCTGAGACTGCATATAAAATGTTAGAGCTAAAAAAGATGGGATTTTCGGATGCAAGGCTTGCAAAATTGAGTAATAAAAAAGCCGAACAAGTCGAGAATGTTAGGAAAAAATTTGGCATCAAACAAGTTTATAAGCGTGTGGACACCTGTGCAGCTGAATTTGAATCTAGCACTGCTTATATGTATGGATGCTATGAAGGTGAAGAATGCGAAGCAAATGTTACAGGCAGAAAAAAAGTTGTAATTTTAGGTAGTGGTCCAAACAGAATTGGGCAAGGAATAGAGTTTGACTATGCATGTGTGCATGCAGTTTCTGCTGCCAAGGAAATGGGATATGAAACAATAATGATTAACTGTAATCCTGAAACTGTTTCAACTGATTATGATACCGCTGATCGCTTGTATTTTGCGCCGCTAGTTGTAGAGGATGTTCTGGAGATACTAAATAAAGAGCAAGAAAATGGTACGCTGGTTGGGGTGATTGTTCAAATTGGTGGTCAAACGCCTTTGAAATTAGCAAAAGTGCTGAATGAACGAGGTTTTAATATTTTGGGTACCTCTTTTGATTCTATAGATCTTGCAGAAGATCGTATGAAGTTTAAAAATCTTGCTTTGGAGTTGAATTTAAAACAACCTGAAAACTCTATCTGTCATTCAGTAGAAGAAGCATTAGTCAATGCAGAAAAAGTGGGATTTCCATTGGTGGTCAGGCCATCCTATGTCCTTGGTGGTCAGTCTATGTCAATTCGGCATGATATTGATAGCTTCAAAGAGTACGTACTTGATCAAACTAAAATCTTTGAGCATGGTTCGCTGCTTCTTGATAAGTTTTTAGTCAATGCAGTTGAGGTTGATGTTGATGCTATATGCGACGGAGAAAAAGTATTCATCGCAGCAGTTATGGAGCATATTGAAGAGGCAGGAATTCACTCTGGTGATTCAACATGTTCAATACCGACAAATACATTAAGTAGTGAAATTATAGAAGAGATCAAGCTACAAACTGAAAAAATAGCTCTTGCATTAAAAGTAGTCGGCTTAATAAACATTCAGTTTGCTGTTCAAGAGAACGATGTGTACATACTTGAAGTAAATTTACGAGCTAGCCGAACCATTCCTTTTATTTCCAAAGTAATTAACATTCCGATTGCAAAACTTGCCACTCAAGTTATTTTGGGTAAGAAATTAAACCAGGAAAATAAACCTTTCGGTCACTTTGCAGTTAAAGCTGCTGTTTTTCCATTCACCCGCTTTGCAGGAGTTGATACTTTACTTGGGCCTGAAATGAAATCAACAGGAGAAGTGATGGGTATTGACTCATCATTTGAAGCTGCACTTGCAAAAGCACACATGGCTGCAGGATATAAATTACCAACCGAAGGAGCAGCTCTGATTTCAGTAAAAGGTGATGATAAGGAGTACATATTACCAGTTGCAGAAATGTTAAAAGAGCTGAGTTTTGAAATATATGCGACAAAAGGCACTACTTTATATTTAAACAATAATGGTATTCCTGCAAAAGCGGTAAATAAAGTGAGAGAAGGAAGGCCGCACATAGTTGACATGATAAAAGATGGGAAAATAAATTTAGTAATTAACACTTCAAAGGGTGTAAAATCAGTATCAGATAGCAAAGACATCAGGAGAGCTGCTATTTTGCAAAATATAGCTTACAGTACCACAGCTTCTGGAAGTAAAGCATTAGTTCTTGCAATTGAGTACATAAAAATCAATAAGCTGGAAGTTAAGTCATTACAGGAATATTTCAGATAGAAAACATAATTTATTGCCACTGTTAATATAAAGACTTGCCATCTTTAACTTTTATGCCTAAAATAGCCTGTATTGATAGATCATTAGGTGAGGCCTATGAATCCAAGGTTAAAAAAATTCTAATTGTTTGTGGGTATATTTTACTGTTTTTTGCAGCTCTTTACGCTTTGTTTTACTTATATTACTTTTATGGACTGCTTTATAATGTAATATACAATTTTGTACTTGCAAAAACTGCTAGTGTAATATTAGTATTCATTGCTGCTGAAGTTGTTACTCCTCTTATAGTAATTATTACTTCTCTTTTAATTATTGGGATACATCTTATATGCTCCTATTTTGCAGCAAAAATTTCTTGTAATTATCAATCATTTAAAAGTGAAAGTAATGATTTCAATTTTTCTGAAGTATATAAAGATCCAACAATAGGATTAAAAGATAAAATTTTATTTTTTTTAATACATTCAATATACTGCATTCAATTCCCATTTTTATATCTTGCGTCACAGGTATCAAATAGTATGACTTCAGAATATGCACAAGATGGGAGAATAATAATATCTCTTATGGTAGTACACTCTATATTAATAATTCCAGTAGCAATTCTTGAGCTGATAAAATACCCACTAATAAAACTCTTTTCACCTTTGGGCTTGAATGTTAAACAACTTAGTTTTTTATTCAACGTGAGCGATGTAGGAACTGGCGGTCAAAGTGTTCATACGAGTAGTTTTGAACACAGTATTGTCCAATGTGCTCAAGATCTAAAGCAAAAATTTGGTGCTCAGCCAAATGTACTGAATAAAGAGTTTGAAAATCACATAAATGATTCAAGTGAGCTTACAGCTGCGCAGAAAGAGTTGTTAAACTTTATCTTAACTTTAACGGCTCTAATAAAGCAGCTTATAGTGAATCAAAAACTAAATTAACACTCACACAAGCTGCAAACTTAGTTTTAGCTGCAGCTAAGAATCAAAAATTAGATGTAGACTTACTAAAGTGTATGTTGCTAATGCGTTTACAAGAGGGAAATGGTGCATGTCATCTAGGAATGTTTAATCGTATAATTTACTCGCTTAGTTGTTTAGAAGCAAAAAACAACTTTACAGTTGAAGTGAATTCTCAAGTATACGAAAGAATGCCAAGCATTACAGAAGAATTCCTAAGGAACTATAAAGGTAAAAAGCTGAAGGTTTTAAAGGACAATTTTAATAATTTCTATTCTGAAGGTGATATAGACCCTGAAGTAAAGGATAGCATCGATGAATCAATGAAAGAAGCAAAGCAATTTGTCTTTAACAAGCTGTATGTAGATTACTATAATAGGTATGGGCAAGAGGTTGGAAGAGGGTCTATAAAGCAGAAATTAAAAGAATTAATTACAGATGGTGATATAAAAGAAGCAATAAGCGCTGTGATAGATGATGTAGAAATTCCTGCAGAACCTTCTACTTACTTTGAAAAAGTAAAAGCAATGTTTGGAGGTTGTGCAAAATTTTCTACTGGTTGTAGTGCTCCTTAAGTAAGTTGAATGTTGTGACGAGTGTAGGTTTTACGCCATTCCTATGCTATAACAAACCATCATCTTGCTGCTTGTTAGCGGCTGAGATACCGCGGGTAAACCGCGGCCCAAGTATGTACAGATATTAAAAAAATATGAACTCACTGTGTAGCTCAATATCATCTTCAGATGTAGGAGAGTGTTGATCATTCATTAACTTTGTATCTTCAGGATCAATTTGCTTCAATTCTTCTATACCCTTTATTATTTTATCTAAATTATCTCCTTCCCTTATATCTTTCTCCAATTTACTTGCTATATTTGTTAATTCATCGCTGAATTCATTAAGTCTTTCGACCATTTTTACAAATACTTT
This sequence comes from Wolbachia endosymbiont (group E) of Neria commutata, assembly GCF_964026735.1. Classification (NCBI taxonomy): domain Bacteria; kingdom Pseudomonadati; phylum Pseudomonadota; class Alphaproteobacteria; order Rickettsiales; family Anaplasmataceae; genus Wolbachia; species Wolbachia endosymbiont (group E) of Neria commutata. The sequence goes on along the minus strand of NZ_OZ034692.1, from coordinate 993,364 downwards.
TTTAGTGGCTTCGAGAGCAAGATCGTGCATAAATGGGGAAACCTTGTCTAACGACTTTATTCCTTCGAATAGTCCTTTTACATCTCCTTTCTGTATAGCTTTTTCAATATCTTCCCCTTGTCCTGCTGTTCGAGAACTGCGATTAAGAGCTTCTATTAACGTTTTAAATTCTCCTTTAGAAGAATTAATAACATCCTTTACTACAATTTCTCCATGAGTATTTTCTAATCTTTTTGCACCCTCTAACATTTCCCCCAAATCATTCTTTAGTAATCCTTCGTCAATTTTTTCTGCTCCAGCTTTTGCTTTTTCAGCTGATCTGATTGCTAAGTCTATAAGCTCTTCACTAGTCGTTTCTAATACTGATTTCTTTTCCTCGGACGATTTCCCAGAAAATCTGCTAGTCAGTTCATCTACTCCTGTTACTAATCCAGGAGCACCTGCCTCGCCTATTCCTGTTAATACTTTTTTGGTGCGGTTCCGATGTCGTGAAATCGTGATGGTTAAATTCCATCCACCATAACATCTGGTTGAAATCGTTACCCACATTTTAAGGAATTGGCAACCCCTTAGGATGCAAGCATGGGTAAAAAGGGAGTAATATCTAATCTTGTGATAAATCCCTCCCAAGAAGAGTTAGATATGGTTACGAGAGAAACTTATGTCTGAATTGTCGTAATGTTTATATGCGAAATAAGGTTGATACGTATAGACCAATAAGGTACGGAAAAATGGATGATTAGAGTTAATTAGTCTAATCAAGATGTTTCCGATTTCCCGGCAAATAGTAAGGACCTAAGTCTAACGCGAAACGGTTTTATGGAACGGAGTAACCACATGGAAGCTCTTACTTATTCTTTATAAGGATAATTAAGTAGGTAGCCAACCGCAAGCTTCTGTGTGGAGGGATTGTCTAAGAAGCTAATGCCTAAGGTAATGCTTAGGATACGCAGACGTAGACACTGTATTTGGAGGGTAAAGTTGTGAATAGTAGTGAATATGTTATGGGCCAACTAAATGTTAGGTATGAATGGGACACAATTCCTTGGCGTAAGCTAGAGAAATATGTGTTCAAGCTACAAAAACGAATTTACCGAGCTTCTAAAAGTAATGATATCAAAAAGGTGCACAACCTTCAGAGACTATTACTCAGATCAACAAGTGCTAAATTGCTATCTGTTAGAAGAGTAACTCGGGATAACAGGGGTAAGAAGACTGCAGGAATTGATGGAAAAGCTAACCTTAAGGAAAAAGAAAGACTGCAATTAGCATATTCTTTAGATATAAAGGAAAAAGCCAAACCATCAAGACGTGTTTGGATTTTGAAGCCTGGAAAAGCTGAGAAAAGGCCGTTAGGCATACCCACTATTTCAGAGCGGGCGAAACAGACACTTGTTACTAAGGCACTAGAACCAGAATGGGAAGCTAAATTTGAGCCAAACACGTATGGTTTTAGACCAGGTCGATCTTGTCATGATGCAATTGAAGCCATATTTCAAATATTCAGAAGAAAGACAGCATTTGTTTTAGATGCCGATATATCTGGATTCTATGATAATATTAACCATAATGCGTTGCTGAAAAAACTCAATACCACACCAAATCTAAGGAAAATCATAAAAGGATGGTTGAGAGCAGGTGTTATGGAAAATGAAATATTTAAACCAACTGAAAGCGGTACAATCCAAGGAGGAACAATTTCTCCTTTACTGGCTTGTATTGCTTTATATGGTTTAGAAGAACATTTGAAGGATTCAATTGCAAGAGATATACAAAGTACATTCAAGAAAAATAGACAGGGTAAGACTTACAGAGAAGTAATTAAAAGATCTATTAGCGTAATAACTTACGCCGATGATTTTGTGGTATTACATAAAGATGAGGAAGTTATCCGTAAGGCAGAAATTCTAATTAAAGAATGGTTAAAAACTATCGGATTAGAATTAAAGCCATCAAAAACGCAAATTTCCCACTTGTTAAACCCTCTTAAGAACAAAAAACCAGGTTTCGACTTTCTTGGATTTACAATACGACAATATCCCAAAAAACAATATAAGAGAGGATATACGTTGCTAACTAAACCAAGCCGTAACTCAATTAAGAAGCATACACTGGTTATTAAAAATGAGATCAGAAGGATGCGTGGAGCACCTCAAGAAGCAGTAGACCCCATGCGAAAAGGTAAAAAACAGATGAAAAACATTAAAAAGCATGTAAAATGAAAGTTTTAGAAGAGGGAAGATGGCAATAAGTTACGCAAAAGTTTCAAAGACCCAGTATATTTTCAGGCAATTAACGGGTCTGACAACAGAAGAATTTGAAAAAATTGTGGCAAAAGTGCGTCCAGAGTGGGAAAAAATGGAGGCGAAAAAGAAATGTCACGGAAGAAAATCGCATGTTGAGGAGCTAGAAGACAGGATTTTATGTGTTCTAATTTATTACAGAACGTACATAACGCATCCATTTTTAGGGTTTTTGTTTAATTTGCACAACTCAAATATTTGCCGACTTTTTAAGAAAATGTAGCCATTATTGGCCAAAAAATTACTATAAAAAAGGATAGAACGCTGACGCCAGAAAGGATTTTAAAAATTTTAGCAGACGTCACGGAGCAACCGATACAGCGGCCGAAAGACAGCAAAAAACGTAAGAAAAGTTATTCCGGAAAAAAGAAAGCAACCACAATAAAAACCGAAATTGTGATCGAGGGAAATGGGCAAATTCTGTCGATTTCGAAGTCGCATAGAGGTCGAATGCATGATTTTCGCATAAGGAAACAGGAAAAATTGTTGGCCAAAGATAGCATAAAATATGCCGATTCTGGGTATCAAGGTTGGCAAAAACTGCAGAAAAACGTTGTGATTCCGTACAAAAAACACCGTAAAAAGCCACTAACGGAGGAGCAAAAGGAGCATAATCGGAAGCTGGCATCGTTCAGGATGCGTGTGGAAAATAAGATTCGCGAGATAAAAATCTTCAAAATAATGTCAAATGTTTACCGCAATTTTCAGAAGAAATACAACATGAGATTTAATATTATAGCAGGAATTGTGAATTTGAGGCATAGTTTTTAATAATTTTTGGGCTGGGGATTTCTTACCAGATTTTATCAGCAACTTGCTTCACGTTGTTTCGCAGGGGGGCTAGTAATAAAAACCCTTAGCCCTATTATTAGAGGATGGTGTAATTATTACTCTTCAGGAGTATCAAGCAAAACTTTTGGTTTATTGGATAGTATCATGTTTAGAATGCTTTGGAGATGGGCGGTACGTAAACATCCAAATAAGGGAAGATGCTAGATAAGGAAAATGTACTTTAGAAAGTATAAAAACGACAATTGGAGGTTTATGACAAGCAATGGAATATATCTTATCAAATACGCAGACCATGCTATTAAGCGGCATGTCAAGGTGATTGGATCCAAATCCCCATATGATGGAGATTGGGTATATTGGGGTAAACGTTTAAGTAAGGTATCAGACAAGCCATCACGAGTAATAAAGCTTCTGAAAATGCAAAAAGGTAGATGTGATTATTGTAAATTATATTTTAGATCTGATGACGTTATAGAAGTACATCACCGGGACGAAAATAGAAGCAATAACAACATTAAGAATTTAGCCATGATGCATGGACACTGCCATGATTGCTTACATTAAAAGTATGTATGACAAACACCAAATTACAGAGGAGCCGGATGATGGGCAAACTATCAAGTCCGGTTCTGAAGTCAAGGGGAGAAGGGTGACTTTCTCTCCTTAGATAACAAATTTCCTTCTGCTATTCCCTCTCCGAATTTTGCGAATCCATCTATAAATGTCTTCCCAGCGTTTGTAAAAAAGTCACCTACATCATCAAAAAATCCATATGCAACAGGACTATAAAATGCTGAAGATTGATTAAAAGGTAAGGCTTGAGTTTCATTCGATATATTATTTTCTTCTGTTAAAAATGTTAATGTTTTTTTTACATGACCGTTATGTACAGAGTGAGTTTTTATTATTTTTGTAACCATAATATATACCAAATTAACAACTATTAACAGTCTAACATGAAATTGTTAACAATATATCAATTTTAATATAAATATTACAACTTAGTCGCTTATAGCCTTTGGTACTACAAAATATCCATGCTCAGGCTTTGTATTGGATAATATCTCCTCTTTAATGTTCTGAGAACCAACCACGTCATCACGACGTATGTGAACATCCTCATCAATGCTGCCGTAACGTATAGGAAAAACGCCTTCAGTGTTAACTTTTAGCAAAATATCGTGTATCCAATCAAGCATTGTCAGCTCTTTAGAGTAGTATTCAATCTCATCATTTGATAGCTTAATTCTTACAAGCTGCGCGATTTTAAGCATTTCTTCTTTGGTAATTGTGATTTTTCTCTTATTTACAAATTCTATTAGCGAAGTAATTATATCTTCTGTCGATTTAGTGGGCATCTTGACCTCCTTGGGTTTCTAACATAAAGTTAGCTAAAACATTTGCAACTGAAACAACTTCTATTTTATTAGTTTTTCCAAATTTTGGAAGTATAGTGTCTGTAATGATCAATTTATCCAGAGCAGAAGAAGAGATTTTGTCAACTGCACTGCCTGAAAGCACTCCATGTGTAATGCAAGCAATTACAGACTTTGCTCCATTATTTTTAAGTGCAAGTGCTGCGTTGCATAGAGTTCCTCCAGAGTCAACTATATCATCAACAATTATGCAGTTTTTATTTGCAACTTCTCCTATTATGCTCATCACTTGAGATGTGCCTGCTTTCTCTCTATATTTATCCACTACAACGATCTTATCACTTAATTCTATGTTGTACTTTTCTTCCAAAGTCTTTGCAAAAGCACGCGCTCTGCCAATTGCTCCAACGTCTGGTGCGATGATTGCTAAGCTTTCTTCATGTATTATAGATTTAACAAATACTTCAAAACAGCTCAAATTAGCTACTGGCACATTAAAAAAGCCCTCAATTTGATTTGAATGTAAGTCAACAACTGCAACACTATTCGCACCTGCAGTTTGAATAAGATTTGCAACAAGTTTAGCACTCAAAGCAGATTGCATACTATCACTTTTAATAATCCTATCTTGACGGCTGTATCCATAGTAGGGAATAATTGCTGTTATCCTCTTGGCTCCCGCTTTTTTTGCTGCATCAATTATAAGGAGAAGCTCTATAAGGCTATCATTCACAGGAAAAGAAATAGATTGCACTATATATATTTCTTTATTATAGAGATCATTTGCCACTTCAACATTTATCTCACCATCTGCAAACTTTGATACCCGAGATGGAAATGGTTGAATGCTCAGCTCATTAACTATCAATTCCCCTAATTCTTTACTAGCATTGCCTATTATTACCTTCATAATGTATTAATTGAGTTTTTAGATTATACATAAATTATCAGATGATTAAAGTGTAAGTTGATAGACCTATTTACCTTGTCATCCCAGTGCGTGACACTGGGATCCAGTAAATTTATTCATTATATTGGAAAGATCTATATGATGAAATTATTAAATAAGAAAACTGGATTCCAGTGTCGTAGCACTGGAATGACAGGGGAAGGGCTACTGGAGTGACAGGAGGGGGCTATGACAACAGTAAGGATAGTTTGGAGAAGCATCTAATGATTAATGAGGAGATAGTAAAAGAGCATTTAAAAAAAGTTATAGAGCAAAAAAGCGGTAAGGATGTTATTGCACTTGGCATAATATCTTCAATTATTATTAAAGCAGGGTACGTTAGTTTTGCACTTGAAATTGACGGTAACACAAAAGAAAACGAAGAATTAAGAAAAAATTGTGAGCAAGCTGTTAAAGCCATATCAGGGGTAACAAAAGTAACCGTAGTTGCCACCAGCAAAAAACAAGCCGTACAACAAAAAACTAAATTACATATTGAAGGAGTTAAAAATATAATTGTTGTTGCTTCTGGAAAAGGGGGGGTGGGCAAATCCACGGTTGCGCTAAATCTTGCTCTTTCACTTACAAGATTAAAGCATAAAGTTGCACTGCTGGACGCAGATATATATGGTCCTTCAATTCCTAAAATGCTTGGTGCTGAAGAATTGAAGCCAGAGATACTAGGTGGTAAAGTCATACCTATAGAAAAGTATGGACTTCACACTATTTCAATTGGCTATTTCATCGATAAAGATCGCGCAGCAATATGGCGTGGACCTATGATTACAAAAGCACTTTACAATTTGCTGACGGGAACAAAGTGGTCTGATATAGAATATTTGATAGTTGACACACCGCCTGGAACCGGGGATGTGCATCTAAGTCTGATGGAAAACTTTAACTTAACTGGAGCAATAATAGTTTCAACTCCGCAGGAACTTGCTTTGATTGATGCGCGTAAAATCTACGATATGTTTACAAAGCTCAGTGTGCCAGTTATTGGTATCGTAGAAAATATGAGTTATTTTATTCAGAACAACTCAAAAATATATATTTTTGGAAAAGACGGTGCAAAAAGAATGTCTGAGGAGCTAAGCACCAAATTTTTAGGTAGTATCCCTATAGATCCACAAATATGCTATGCTTCTGATGTTGGAGATCCTTCAATTTTAAGTCAGGATTTAGCAGAGATTTACGATGATGTTGCTAAAGGTGTTAGATGTACAGCGTCAAAGTAGAGGGAGTTTGCTTAAATAATCAGTTGACTATTTGCATTGGTATGTTAAAAATTTTTACAAGTGGCGGGCGTAGCTCAGTTGGTAGAGCGTCAGTTTGTGGTACTGAATGTCGCCAGTTCGATCCTGGTCGTTCGCCCCATTTTCTTACAAAAACGTATTAAATATGAACAAACTGATATTTCGTGCTTTACTCACATGATAAAAGTATATTATACCCTTATCATTTACTTTGGAAAGTACTATAGTCCCGAAAGAAGTCTAATCCCACATATTGTACTTTTTTATTTACGGACAAGCTCTGAGGGGAAAACTCAATATTAGTTTGCAAATGGTTATTCTTCCCTTTTCTGCATTGCTATTGAGAAGATTTTAAACAGGTTCTAAGACTATTGACGGCTTTTTTCATATTTTCAGCTTTGAATATCGCTGATCCAGCGACTAAGATGTCTGCACCTGCTTTTATTATATCAGGTGCATTGGTAAGACTAATCCCACCATCTACTGAAATTTGCGTTTTAAGATTGCGCTCCTGTATCATTTTTTTTACAGCAGATATCTTATTCAATTGCGAATAAATAAACTCCTGTCCCCCGAAACCAGGATTGACTGTCATAATTAGCACAATATCCAGCTCATGTATTATATATTCAAGCACACTTGGGTGAGTTGAAGGAACAATTGAAACTCCAACCTGAATCATTTTTTCTACATTGTTTATATTTTTATATGACTTTATTTTTTTTACCATCCTTTCAAGATGTATTTCTGCCTCCGCATGTATAGTGATTGTATCGGCACCTGCATTTATAAAACTTTCAACATGATCACCAGGAGAATTGATCATCAAATGTACATCAAAAGGAAGATTGCTGTATTTGCGTATTGCAGAGATAACGTTTGGGCCAATTGTAATATTTGGAACAAAACTTCCATCCATAACGTCTATATGGATATAATCTGCATTTAAGTCATTAACTCTTTTGATTTCCTCTCCTAATTTTGCAAAATCTGCTGAAAGTATAGAAGGTGCAATTTTAATACCCATAGAACGTATTTTTTTACCAAAATAACCTATTTTTGAAACTATTTCATCCCTGTAACGGACTTCTTGCAACCCCAATTCTGGATGCATAGCACCTCATGGGTATGCAACAAAACCATCCAGAATTGGGGTTTCTAGCTCTTTTTTACTGTTTCATACTTCATTTTTCTCACCTTAAAACTCTTAATTATAGGCCTTTTTTGGTTTTATGCTAGTTTCGAAAGAGGCCTACTCTATGCAGTCAAAAAACCCTGTATTTCCAATCTCTACTTTGTTGATTAATCCGCCACTGGGGTTTATGAGGTTTGGTATAAGCTCCATTTTCATTCCGCGTGAACCTTTGACTAGAATTACATCATCATTCTGAATAATTTTAGTTAAATCATCTTTCAGTTGATTAGAATCATCAAAATGTATGCCCTTTATGTTGCTAGGTAAGAGTTTATGAAGTTCTAACATAAACTTACCTACTGTATAAACTTTATTTATATTGTGCCGTAGGATAACCTCAAGCAATTCTATATGAAATTTTATACTTTCATCACCCAATTCTAACATATCACCAAGTAATGCTACCCTTCTTTTACCAATGTATGTACCTAAAACTTTTATTGCAGCTTTCATTGAAGCGGGACTAGCATTATAGGAATCATCAATTAAATATATCTGTTTCCCATCATATTTGGTACTATAAGCATTACCCCTGCCTTTTGTTACATTGAAGTTTTCGAGCGCAAGTGGTAATTTTGATAAATCAAGCCCTAAGCTCTGCACAACTGCAGCAACAGCCAGTACAGAGTAAGCAAAATGCTCTCCTTGAACATTTAAATTACAATTTACAGTTTGATTGCTACTCAATCTAATTTTTAAACTTAATCCATTACTTCGCCTTAGGTCCAATAAACAAACTGCAGCGTCCTGATGTCTACCGAAAGTTACTATATTTTTCAACTTATCAGTGGTAGACAGGTCTATTACATCACCCTCTGTCATCCCAGTGCTTGACACTGGGATCCATCTTTCTTTTTTTTTAGATTCCAGCTTCACCCGCTGGAATGACACAGAAAGTAGGTCTGTTTCATCACTCTCTGTCATCCAAGTAGCTTGACTACTCGGATCCATATTTCTTCTTTGCTGGATTCCAGTGTCACGCACTGGAATGACACCAAGGTTACTTACTGGTTTTTCACTCAAATAATGATTCTGCAACAAGAAGTTTAATAAATAATCATAATATTCACTATCTTTATTCAATATCAAAGTGCCATTGCTTTTCAGGCCATGCAGAACCTCCAATTTTGCTTGCGCAATATCAAATAGCGATGAAAAATTTTCAGTGTGTGCAGGCTCTACATTAGTAATAACCGCAATATCTGGATTGCAAAGCTTTGACAATTCTTTTATTTCTCCAGCTCTATTCATTCCCATTTCAAGAATTAGGTATCGACAATTTTCTGGGGCTTTTAGCACAGTTAAAGGCAATCCTATATTGTTATTTAAGTTACCATCATTTGCATGAGCTAAGCCATATTGGGATAAAACAGTGTGCAGCATATCCTTCGTAGTGGTTTTGCCGACACTTCCTGTGATTGCAATCACTTTAGCAGATCTAAGAACGTTTCTAATGTAATATGATGCCATATCGTGCAAAGCTTTTAATGTATCTTTCACAGCAATAAGAGGGAGATCTTTGCATTTATCCTCACTTACTATTGATGCAGAGGCCCCTTTTGAAAAAGCTTCATACAGAAAATTATGGCCATCAAAATTCTTTCCCTTAAGTGCAATAAATAAGTCACCTTTTTTTATATTCCTAGTATCTGTTGAGACACCTGAGCATATCCAATTACAATGGCCTATTTTTTTACCGTTAGTGGCGAGAATAATATTGTTCGCATTCCATTTAAACATACAATCGCTGATGAGGTTAGGTAGTCATTGTATACTTTTTTGGGGGATAAGGTCATCTAATTCCTTACCTTAATTACCGCTTTTGAGAATGTAAATTCATGCTATAATCAAGTCTTTACAGCTGGTAAATTGTAGTGCAAAGAAGTAAAATAAGAGTAGAAATAAAAAAATTGTCACACGGAGAAGACCTGCCTTTACCGTCTTACGCGACTATGCAGAGCGCTGGTATGGATCTTTATGCTGCACTGAGTACCCCTGTTGTTTTAAATTCATTTGAAAAGCTACTTATTCCAACTGGAATTGTGATTGCAATACCAAATGGTTTTGAGGGGCAAATCCGCCCTCGTTCTGGTCTTGCTGCAAAAAATGGAATCACTGTCTTAAATGCTCCAGGCACCATAGACGCTGATTATCGGGGAGAGGTGAAGGTTTGTCTAATTAACCTGAGTAAACAGCCCTACGAGATAAAAAGAGGAGATAGAATTGCACAAATTCTTATTACTCCAATACCTCAGGTGCTCTGGAATGAAATAGAAGAGTTCTGCACAGAAGAAACTGATCGCAATGAAGGTGGCTTTGGTTCAAGTGGTAGGTGAAGTTTCATGCTTGCCAATTATTAAATGAAATCGGCAATTTATTGCTTTAGAATTTTTTAATTATTGCTTTTGGAATTGATAAGAGAAAAATTTCTCTCAACTTTTTGTACAATTTTATGAAAATGATCAAAATTTAAGCTTGCACTACCGATTAAAACTCCAGATAAATTTGAGATACTTAACAAATTTTCTATATTTTCTGAATTTACTGAGCCACCGTATATAACATGCTGTTTACCAGTACAAAATTTTATTACTTCTATTACTTCAGCAATTGAATCGTTACTTGGTACATAGCCTGTGCCTATTGCCCATATTGGTTCATATGCTACAGTGTATTTACCATGTGTCGGCAAACGGCTTTTACATTGATGTTCTATTATTTCCTTTGTTCTTCCATTCTTATAGTCTTCTAAACTTTCACCTACGCAAATAATTGGATGTAAGCCAGACTCTATTGCTGTTTCTGCCTTAAGCTTTACTTCATTGTTTGTTTCGTTAATTCTTTCAGAATGCCCAAGTATCACATAAGTACACCCTAATTCTTTTAGCATCTCTACACTAATTTCACCGGTATAAGAACCAGATTTTTTATGATGACAATTCTGTGCTCCTATACTGATGTTGTTGTGCAGCTCTACATCGCCGGGAAGTGACGTAAAAGGTGGGCACACTACCAACTGAGAGGTGACTTCACTGCTCCTACTATTAATTTTTTCTATAAAATCAATAAATGAGGTCCTCGTTCCATTCATCTTCCAATTTGCTACTATTAAAAAGGACATTAACTTTATTTATATATAGATTGAGAGTGCCGGCTGTCGGACTTGAACTGACAACCTACTGATTACAAGTCAGTTGCTCTACCAATTGAGCTAAGCCGGCGTTAAACATGTTAATAATATACAATCATCGATGAATTGTAGTCAATTAGTTTTTAAAAATACTGTATAATTAAAAACATGAAAAAAATTTTATTGAAGCCAAAAAAGAGTCTAGGACAAAATTTTATTTTATCAAGTGAGATAACAAAAAGAATAGTTGATTCGGCTGGCGATTTAGAAAATTTTAATGTTATTGAAATTGGTCCTGGATATGGTGCATTAACAAGTGAAATATTGGCCCGTAATCCAAAGTTTTTACTAGCTATAGAAAAGGATAGCAATTTAGTGAGACATCATGATCAATTCCTAAATGAGCATCAAGAAAAGTATAGAATTATAGAGGCAGATGCACTGCACATTATAGAAGAAGAGTTAATAGAGCCTCCGGTAAAAGTTATTGCTAATTTACCTTATAATATCTCGGTAGCGTTATTTCTAAAGTGGTTAAATAACATAAAATTTTTTACGAGTTTGACACTAATGTTTCAAAAAGAGGTGGCAGATCGCATTATAGCAAAGCCCAATCCTAAAGATTATGGGTCGCTATCAGTACTAAGTCAGCTATTATGTGACATAAAAAAAGAATTTGACCTTGAACCTAAAGATTTTTTTCCAAGACCAAAAGTGCACTCTTCAGTGATTACGGTAAATCCTTTATCTATTCAGAGGTTTCCAGTAAATTTAGAGGCTTTAACCAGATTAACACGCACTGTTTTTGCTCAGAGAAGAAAAATGCTAAGAAATAGCTTGAAGAGCATCGTCAATAATACTGAAACCGTCCTTGAAAAGGCTGAGTTAACTGGAAATGAACGTCCAGAAAACTTAACTATTGAGCAATTTTGCTTGCTGGCGAGTATAGTACTTTCCAAAGCAAATGATAACTGTATAATGACCATTTAGGCATGTAGGAAAAGTGATGGTATACAGTGTTGATTTAAGAGAGAAAGCAGTATCTTTGGTTAAAAAAGGAAAGCCAAAGGAAGAGGTTGCAGAACTTTTGGAGATAGGAATAGCAACGTTATACAGATGGCTAAAAAAGAAGGCTGCAGGTGAGAGCTTAAAACCAGCAAAAATGAGTGGTTTTATAAGAAAAATAGATCCAAAAATGCTGAAAGAGTATGTTAAAAAACACCCAGATCAGACGCTAATGGAGATGAAACAAAACCTAGGATTTGGGATAAATTCGATCTGGTATAGGCTGAAGCAGTTAAAATCACAAGAAAAAAAAGACCACGCTTTACCGAGAGCGGAACCACGAAGATAGGCAAAAATTTGTCGAAAAAGTTGCCAAAATAGACCATGAAAGCATTGTGTATATAGATGAAGCAGGAGTCGATAATAGGCTATACCCAGAATATGGAAGAGCTCCACGAGGGGGAGAAAATTTATGCAGACATTACGGGCAAAAAACGCGAGAGAATCAGTATGACAGGTGGGTGGATTAAGAAAAATTTTATTGCGCCCATGACCTTCACTGGAGGGTGCGATAAGGATGTATTCAATGCGTAGCTGGAGCAAATATTGCTACCAAAGTTGCCTGTTGGTACAACTATAATTATGGATAATGCTGCTTTTCATAAAACCGCTAAAACAAGGGAATTAATAGAATCTATAGGTTGCTATTTGCTCTATCTTCCTACGTACTCACCAGATCTGAATCCAATTGAGCATTGCTGGCATACGATTAAAAGCTGGCTCAGGACTCGCATGCATCAGCAGGATAATCTACACCTTTTGGTTGGTAAGGCGATTATGGAAGTTTATCACTTGTATTAGAAAGTACTATAGTTGTATTTTATATCCCTCCAAATAAAACTTTATGCACTACTTGTTAACCGAATCTGTATTAATGTACTGTGAACAACGGATTTAATTAGTCATATAATAATATTTTCTTGACCTGTATTAAAAAATTAGTTTATATATTATTAATGTAATAAAAATGGTATTAATATTATGATAGATTTTATGGATTTTATAAATGACAATAATGATTTTCTTGAGAATAACTCTAGCTATGAAGTATGTAGCACTATAGAAACTGGTGGTTATGCTAATGATTGTAGAACATGCAAAATGAAATATGAAGGAAGTGAACCTGTGTTTAAGTATTTTGGCTATTGTTATGGCTCTAAGGAAGGTGCTATATCTGGGCTCGATCCTGGATATCCTTGCTCAGGGATTATCACAAAGCTGCATCCAAACTCTCTAACAATAGAAAGGATTAGTTATGCAGGAAGCTTCAAGAGCACAAAGATATACAAAATAGATGAAGAAAAAAGCTATTTTTCTCAGGAAAACAATGAATTAGCCATTTATACAACTCTAATGAATGGTGATATAATTGATCCATCAGAAAAACTTTCTCTTAATATTAAAAAGCAGACTTCATGGTTCGATTCATTTCTTAAATGGTTGGGAATAAAATAAACCTTCAAAGAGGAGATTCATCTTTATGTTCCTGCTTTCTTAGCGGGGCTCCGAAGCTGGTTAGAGCTATAATTAATATTTAAGTAATGATATTGGATACACACTCTATTATATGGTCAGCATTGATATTAAAATGCTCATACAGCGTTTTGTAAGGCGCAGATTCCCCAAAACTTTTCATGCCAATAAATATACCATTTGAGCCTATATATTTATGCCAACCCATTTCACTTCCCGCTTCAATTGCAACTTTAATGCTGTTATTGTCTAATATTGATGCTTTATAATCATCACTCTGCTCATCAAAAAGCCTCCAGCATGGCATTGAAATAACCCTCACGCCTATTCCTTTTTCCTGCAATTTTTTTCCTGTCTCAACTGCAATTTCAACTTCGGATCCTGTAGCAAATATTGTCACTTCCAATTTTCCTGAATATTCACATAAAATATATGCACCAAATTTTGATAAATTAGCAAATTGATCAACATCAGAATGGAATTTACGTAAATAATTTAAGTTCTGTCTTGAAAGCGCAAATAATGCTGGGGATTCTTTTTTTTCCAATGTGATACTGATGCATTCTAAAGTCTCAATAGCATCGGCTGGTCTAAAGACATACAAATTTGGTATAGCACGCAAGGAAGCTAAATGTTCTACCGGCTGATGAGTTGGCCCATCTTCACCAACACCAATTGAGTCGTGAGTCATAACATAGATAACTTGTTGTTTCATCAGAGCTGAGAGGCGTATAGCAGGACGACAATAATCGGAAAATACCAAAAAAGTTCCACCATAGGGCAATACACCACCATGGAGAGCCATTCCGTTCATACACGCTGCCATTGCGTGTTCTCTTACACCATAGTGAACATAAGAGCCATTATAATTATGACTATCTATTACCTGCATGTGTTTATATTTAGTGCAGTTTGAACCAGTAAGGTCAGCTGATCCACCAATTAGCTCTGGCATAGACTCAGTTAAAAGTTCCATTACTCTGCCAAAAGAAGATCGTGTGCCTTCGTTTGGCGTTAACTCATGTATTTGCTTCTTTAGGTTGAATAAAGCGTTGTTGATGTTATCTGGTAAGCACTTATCGAGCCTTCTTTGAAGTTCCTCTGTCATCCGAGTAGCGGACACTGGGATCTTTTTGACTGTTCCCATCCACGCATTTCTTATATCTTCTGGTACATGAAATGGTTCATAATTCCAATTTAATTCTTTTCTCATTTTGGCTATGTCTTCATCTGCAAAAGCGCCACTGTGAGCAGAAGATGTGCCAGCACGGCTTGAAAATTTCCCGATAATAGTTTTGCAGCAGATAAGCGATGGTTTTTCCGATTTTTGTGCTTCTTCTATTGCAAGTGATATAGCATTAAAATCGTGCCCATCAATTTTATTAACATTCCATCCATATGCAAAAAAGCGTTCTTTCACATTCTCGGAGCAGGAAAGGTTAGTAGCACCATCTATAGAGATGTCATTATCATCAAAAAGAGCTATGAGCTTGTTCAATTTAAGATGCCCAGCAAGTGATGCTGCTTCATGACTTATTCCTTCCATAAAGCATCCATCACCTAGCATTACGTAAGTGTAATGATCTATTAAATTATCTCCAAACTGCTTTTTAAGTATCGACTCAGCAAGCGCCATACCAACAGCAGCGGCAAATCCCTGTCCGAGCGGACCAGTTGTTGCTTCCACTCCTGGGGTAAGCCCAAATTCTGGATGACCTGGAGTTTTGGAACCAAGTTGCCTAAAGTTTTTCAGCTCTTCTACGCTGATATAGCCTGTAAGATATAATATTGAGTATAGGAGCATTGAACCATGACCGTTTGACAGAACAAAGCGATCTCTATTGAACCATTTAGAACCATCAGGGTTATGATTTAGATATTTAGCAAATAAAACAGTTGCAACATCTGCCATTCCAAGCGGCATACCTGGGTGCCCAGAGTTCGCTTTTTGTACTGCATCAATTGACAAAAAACGGATGGCATTCGCCATAGATTCTAAAGGTGAATGATTCATGTGTTAATAGAGAAACCTAAAAAATGAAGTATAAGGCATTACACCAGCAAAAACAAGTTGACACTGAGTGTTAAAATACTTAATAATCTAGAGTTCAACCGTGAGAATTTTTATATGACTACTATTATTACCAGGAAGTATAGAATCAGCCGTAGGCTTGGTATAAATTTATGGGGTAGAGCTAAAGACCCAGTAAATAAAAGAAAATACCCTCCAGGTCAACATGGCGCTCTTGGGTTCAAGAAACTATCTGACTTTGGTAAACAGTTTGCTGCACATAAGAAATTTAAGTTTTACTACGCGATTTCAAGTAAACAGCTGAGACGTACGTTTTTAGACGCTTATAACAGAAAAGGTTACACAGCTGATAATTTTATTGGTATTTTAGAATCAAGACTCAGTTCTGTTTTATACCACTCTGGCCTTGTGCCAACAATCTATTCAGCAAAGCAGCTTATATCTCATAAGCACGTTACAGTTAATGATAAAGTAGTTAACATATCAAGTTACCGAGTGAAGCCAGGCGAAACAGTGAAATTAAGAGGAAATGCGGCAAAAATTCCTATAATAGTTGAGGCTCTACAGAAACAAGAACGTAAAGCTCCAGATTACTTAGAAACAAATAGTGGTGAGCTTTCAGTGAAATATTTGAGATCTCCTCAATACTCTGAAGTTCCTTACTCAGCAGATATGGAAGTTAATTTAGTAGTAGAATTTTACTCTAGGTAAATGAAAAGAGCCCGTGTGGCGGAATGGTAGACGCAGCGGACTTAAAATCCGTGGGTTTTGCGACCTTGGGAGTTCAAGTCTCCCCATGGGCACCAATTTAATTTTATAATAAACACATAAAAAAGTATGAAATGGCTTGATGTAGAAGACATTGCTGAAGCACTGGAAGAAAAATTTCCTGACGAAGATATAATGAGTATCAGATTTACTGACCTTAAAAAAAAGGTTTTGAGTTTAGAGAATTTTAACGATGATGAGAAACGCTGTAATGAAAAAATACTTGAGGCTATACAAGCTGCTTGGATTAACGAGAGATTGTAAAAGGTAGCCACCGCATTGCGGTGGCTTTTGTTTTAGAAGTGAGTAGAATGTGTGTATGCTGCTGCTCTTTCTTCTCTTTCTTTTTTATTACCTACAATCTTTGCCCAATTTGTACATAAACCACCTAGATGGAACCGGCTTCTTTGTGTAGTGGTTGGTGCTGTAGGAGTTTGGCCACTAGATGAACCGGTATGCATTGATTCGTTTACACTTCCGGCATTATGATCAGATGTTACAGATTCAGAGCTCTCTGTAGCTCTTGTGCTGAAAAGATTTGTGACAAATGTCTTAAACCTCTTGACAGACCCAGATTTTTCTCTTTCGCTTAGCTCTGGCTTTGCTATACTCAAAGTATCTTCTTCTTTTACATCTAATTCTTCTGTGAAAGAAGCACCCTCTTTAAATTTGTTTTCATTTGGCTCAGCACTGTCTGTTTCTCCATGGACAAGCGTACCTTCAATAATTTCATTGGATTGTACCAGATTCTTTTTTACTCTTACTAAACCATCCACTGAGCATACCTGTGAATGACCATGAATTGCTCTCTCTTTCAGCTTGCTCAGCAGGCTCTTTTTTACTCTTAACTAAACAATCCTTTCAATCTATCCATTAATGAGAATTCATTCTCACTTTTAGCTTGTTTAGCCGCTTCTGCACTATCACCTACTTCCAATGGGTTTAAACCGAGACCATCAGCATCAGTCTTTATGTAACTGAACTTAGCATCAAAATTCTTGTATACTGCCTCAAGACGTTCCATCTCACCTGAAGTATCTCTACGCCCAGGCATCACAACTGATTATATGTTAAAAACAAGTCTTTATAAATATTACGAAATGGTGATATTAAAGACACATAGAGAAGAGGAACCGTCGATATTCTTGGTCAATAAGGACCGTACCGAAGCAAGGTTCTCTTCTCTGATTTATTATACTGAAAGTTCCGAACAACTGATTGAGCGTTGAGGCTCGTATATAAGGGTGGAAAATGCAGTATTACATATTATTCTATGGAGGAATTATGAATTCATCAAATATCATTGCTGGCATCGATGTTAGCAAAAACAAATTAGACATCCACATTCATCCACTTGGACATCATAAAGTATTTGAAAATAACATACAAGCTATTGATCAAATACTTGACTTTTTGCGTTTACATAACGTAACCAAAGTTGGACTTGAAGCAACTGGTGGATACGAAAAATTATGTGCTTATACTTTACTAAGCCATAGTTTCGAAGTATATGTCATTCAACCAAGATGGGTGAGAGACTATGCAAAAAGCCTTGGTATTGCTACTAAAACTGATAAAATAGACTGTAGCATCATCTCACGTTACGTTAGTAATACAGATATGCGTGTTACTCCTTTAAAAGTTAGTAACAATAATATTGATTGTTTGAAGCAAAAGTTATCTCGCAGAAATCAACTAGTAGAAATAGCAAAAATACAAAAAACCCAAGCTCATCAGGTAACTGATATATCCATAATCAAACAAATGGAAGAGCTACTCGTTGTTTTGCAAAATCAAATCCAATCCTTAGAAGATGAGATGATAGAATTGGTTGATCAAAGTGTGCCATAGAGACACAAAGAATGTTCTGAAAAGAGCAAACTAAGTGCAAAAGCTACGCAATAGATGAGGGTGGGCCCCTCGAAGCCGGTTTACAAGAGCAGGCTTCAAACAACCATAAGCTGCTTTGGTAAAGAGCCAAGGTAGTGAGCATTATGGAAAAGGCGTAATTATGCGTCATGTATGGAATAGAAAGATGAACGAAAGTGAACCACTGATGAAGTGTCGAAAACAATTAGGTGGCGTCAAAACCAGGGGGTCTTGATTAACCTGGGATAAGTCTATCAGGAACTTGTTTACTGGGTAGATGGCGTCCGGCATAGAGGTGGCATGAATCTATTTCAGGCTATTGTGTGGAACTACGGGAACCTGTCGTTTCGATGATAAGGGAGAAATCCAAGGAGCTAAACTCCAAGGGTGAGAGTACCGATACGGAAAACAGGGGCGGATCAGCTCGTAGTAGTGAAGAAGTTTCTGTAATGGGAATGGAGCGAAGGGGCTGAGTTATTCAGTTTTAGTTATTTGTCAACCGAAAGGGAGGAGTAAATGAATAAAACAAAGTCTTTTGATATACCGAAGCAACTTATTAGGAGAGCTTATAAACAAGTGTCCAAAAACAAGGGTGCTGCTGGTGTAGATGAGGTTTCGATAACAAAGTTTGAGGAAGATCTAAAAGATAATCTCTATAAACTATGGAATCGGATGTCATCTGGAAGTTATTTTCCAGAGCCTGTAAAAGCTGTAGCAATACCAAAAGGTACGGGAGGGGGACAAAGAATTTTATGTGTTCCTTCAGTATCGGACAGGATAGCGCAGACAGCAGCTACAATGTATCTAGAACCGTTAGTAGAACCGAAGTTTCATGAAGATTCATATGGTTATAGACCAAACAAATCTGCACTGGATGCGGTAGGAACTGCGAGGAAAAGATGCTGGTGGTACGATTGGACGATAGATCTTGATATAGCAGGATTTTTCGACAATTTGGACCACGAGTTGGCATTGCAAGCTATCAAAAGGCACACAGACTGCAAATGGGTCATACTGTATGTTGAAAGATGGATAAAAGCTCCAATTCAGCAAGCAGATGGCGGTAAGGTAGTTAGGGAAAAAGGAGTTCCGCAAGGAGGTTCAACAAGCCCGCTGATCTCAAACATATTTATGCATCATGTATTTGATGAGTGGATGAGACGAAAGTGCCCAACAATAGCATTTGAGAGGTATGTAGATGATGCGATAGTGCACTGCAAGAGTAGTAGGCAGGCAGAATTTATGAGGGTAGCAATAGAAGAAAGATTGGCTGAGTATAAGCTAAAATTACATCCTGAAAAGACACAAATTGTGTACTGCAAGGATGACAATAGGAAAAGTGAATTTCCTAAACAAAGTTTTGATTTTCTGGGTTATACATTTAGACCCAGGTTAGCAAGAAATAAAATAGGAAAGCATTTTGTTTCATTTCTTCCTGCGATTAGCAACAAGGCCAAGAAAAATATTACTACAACCATAAGGTCATGGAAAATACTACGAAATACACACAAAACATCAGAGGAAATATCAAAGATAGTAAATCCAATAGTCAGAGGCTGGTATCAGTACTATGGCAGGTTTTACAGGAAAGAGATATACAAACCTCTGAGAAACATAGAGCGGCACCTAGAAAAGTGGGTCAGAAGAAAGTATAAGAAGCTTCGAAATCATGGAAGACTAGCAAGGCAACTTCTAGGAAAAATGAGGAAAGAAGAGCCAAATACTTTTTACCACTGGACACTTGGTTTAGGGCAAAAGACTGAATAATGGGAGCTGTGTGAGTCGCGAGGTTCATGCACAGTTCTGCGAGAGACTGGTGGGGAAGTTCCACCGGTCTACTCTCCCGATGTAAACGGTTACTTACTACTTACTTCTTCCCACTCTGCTAAGCAGATAAGAAATTATATATTTCATATTAATTATAATATAATTAACAATTATTATATATAATTAAGCATATTTACAATGAATGGAGTTGAAGATGGTACAAGGTGGCGCAGGAAGTACTGGTGCAACAAAGACAGGCAATAATGAAAGATTTGCTAGGGAAAGATTTGCTACAGCTATAGTGAATCTTGCTAAAAGGAATAAAGGTGTAGGTTTGGATCGAGTAGTCTCAGATCTGCTTTTACAAAGCCCAGATTTGCAAAAGCTCAATAGTCACAATCAGACTACAGGAAAAGTGAAATTTTCTAAAAAACAGACAATTGAATTGTTGAGACAAAATCCAGAATTTCTAAAAGCTACAGACGAATATTTACAAGCAAATCCAAACGAACAAAAACAACTCATTGAAGAACTTAGTAAAGATCCAACTGTGATACAAAAAGTTAATAGCCTTGGTAAAACACTTGCTATAGGTGCTGGACTGGCGGTTGCAGCACCATTTATTGGTATAGGCATAGGAGTGTTAGCAGCAATAGCTCTTATTTGTTTTGCTGTATATAAAAGAGAGGCGATATCAAAAGGTATAGGAAATGCAACTAAATATGCAGGAAAAAAAGTAACGCATTTACTTAAAAACCTCATTGATAAGTTACCTTTCAGATCATCAAATGCGGTAAGTTATTTAGCAGAGCTTGAACATGATTACGTTCAAGCAGGATACGATAAAGCAACGGATAATCTACTTCCAGATGATGCGGTTTTTATAAAGAAATATTTTTTGAATGAGGATGGGTTTAAGGCCTTAGAAGAACAAATAAAAAACAGTGATGGCAAGAGAATTACCGTAAAAGGTGAAGAAAATGAAGAAGTTGCATTAACATTAAAGGATTTAAAAGTACTGAAGGAAAAAGGAGATAGTACACTCGCTAAGGCTGATGATGATAAATTTAAAGAAAAATTAGGCAAATTTAAATTAATAATGAGCGAAGCTAATAAAGAGATTAGAGCGCAAGTTGAGACAAGAGTTGATGAGGCAGAACAAGATAAAGCCCATAGAGAACAAAAATTACAAACACCTGCAACAAGTTCAGCATTATGCTCATTCGATGGCAAATACTAAACTCTTGTCACAAATTCCTGGAGATAAACAAGAAAGTGTGAAAGATTTATTAAAAAAAGTTGCTGAACTTAAAGATACTGGAAAAAACGAAGGATTTAGACAAGACTTCCATAAATTCGCAAAAGACTCTTATAATTTAGACACTTCGAAATTGGAGGGTAAGAATAGTGCTGAATTACAACCTCTAGCTAAGCAATTAAAGAATCTAACTCCTGGCCAAATCAAAGCACTTAGCGCTAAAGTCGATGAATTGAAGAAAGATCAAGATAGAGGGCCAAAAACACAAAAGAATGAAGTTAAGACTTCTAAACCAGAAATAGGTGCAATGCTTGATTTATAGTTTTCATAAAACACCAAAACTTTGCTGCTACTAAAATAATGGTCCTGCAGACGATCTATTGTATAATGCTCTAATGCAGCTAAATTTTAACATCGCATTTTTAGATCTATATGCCCGTGACGGGTTAATAAAATTAGACGAAATATTTTTGAACTATATTAAATCATGTGATGAAAATTTATTCCATTCATTAGTTGCAGCAAGGGCAGCTCCCTTTTCGGTGTCATCCCAGTGCTTGACACTGGGATCTCAGTTAATAATAGATCTCTCATATTTACTTGATGGATTCGTTGCAAAACTTTTCAACATCGAAGAAGAAGTAGAAGAATTAAAGAAAAGACATAGTGACTTTGCTGCAGTATATAAATGCAAAAGATTATTTGTTCAGCGCTATGCATTGAAGAAATATGCTGATGTGGCAAGCATAAATATTGATTACATTACCGAGAGACTAAATCATTTTTTCACTTTACCGGTAACAGAGCAAAAATTTGCTGAACAGGTTATGCATTGGTTTGAGGACAAAGAAAATCACAAAGAAGAAGTAGAACTTGCAGCGCAATATGCAGCGTGGAGAGTTAAAAATGAAAATTCCTCTGTCATCCCAGTGCTTGACACTGGGATCCAGAAACAAAATAGCTGGATTCCAGCGTCACGCGCTGGAATGACATCAATACTGTTTAGTACACACAAAAAAATTGACCACGAAAACTTAATACCGCTTTCCAGAAAAGAAATTGGTGAAGTTGAAGTATTGTGCTCAAATGAAATAAAAAGACGATATGGCTTTGACCTAACAAGTGAAAAACCTAGTTTGGAAAAAGCACTAGATAACGTTCACTACTGCATATTCTGTCATAAACAAAACAAAGATAGCTGTTCAAAAGGATTGTTAGATACGTCGGTGTCATTCCAGCACGTAACGCTGGAATCTGGAAAAGAAAGAAGTGTGGATCTGAGTAGTCAAGCTACTCAGATGACAGAGGGATGTGTAGAAAGTCCATTGAACAATGACAAAACTTTTAAAAAATCCCCACTTAAAGTTGAACTGCACGGGTGCCCACTGGAGCAAAAAATATCAGAAATGAATATGGTGAAAAGTGAAGGGTACAGCATAGCAAGCCTTGCAATTGTGATGATAGATAACCCGTTATGTGCAGCTACGGGACATAGGATATGCAATGATTGCATGAATTCGTGCATATATCAAAAACAAGAACCTGTGAATGTGCCAATGATTGAAACTAGAACTTTGGATGACGTGCTCAGTTTACCATATGGATTTGAAATATATTCTCTTCTCAGCCGGTGGAACCCTCTAAATTTTCAGTGCCCATTGCCAAAAGAAAATACTGGAAAGAATGTGCTAGTTGTGGGACAAGGCCCTGCAGGTTTTAATTTGGTCCATCACTTATTAAATGATGGACATAATGTTATTGCGATTGATGGACTGAAAATTGAGCCTTTGATTGATGATTTTCAGCCAATTAAAAGCTTTCAGTATGAAAAGTTAAGTGAACGAACGGCTGGTGGATTTGGTGGAGTAGCAGAATATGGAATTACCTCCAGATGGGATAAGAATTACTTAAAAATTATCAGACTATTGCTAGAAAGACGTGAAAATTTTACAATTTATGGCGGCATTCGTTTTGGTGGTACAATTACCGTAAAAGATAGCTTCAATTTGGGTTTCAATCATATCGCCTTGGCGCTTGGCTCTGGTAAACCTAAAATGATAAAAATAAAGAATATGCTAGCTCGTGGAGTGCGAATGGCATCTGATTTTTTGATGTCTCTGCAGCTGACAGGTGCTCTTAAATTTGATTCCATAGTAAACCTGCAAGTGCGTATGCCGATAGTTGTAATAGGAGCAGGACTCACTGCAATTGACACTGCTACTGAAGCTTTAGCGTATTATCCAATTCAAGTAGAAAAATTTCTCCATAGGTATGAAATGCTGGTCGACAAACATGGGAAAAACTATGTTGAAAAAGATTGGACGGAGGAAGAACATGAAATTGCAAATGAGTTTATATTACATGCTAAATTAATTAGAGAAGAGTCCAAGATTGCAAAAGAAAGTGGGGAAGAATCGAAAATATTAGAGTTAATGCAAAACTGGGGAGGAGTGAAAGTTATATATAGAAAAAAGTTAAAAGATTCACCAAGTTATCGATTAAATAGTGAAGAGGTACAAAATGGGTTATCAGAAGGAATTCACTTTATCGAAAATTTAGAGCCAGTTGAAATTTTGACAGATCAATATAATCATACCGAATCATTGAAGCTAGTTGACAGTAAATCTGGTGAAATAAAATGTATAAAAGCGCGTTCTATTTTCATAGCAGTAGGTACCGAGCCAAATACTGTTATTGCGACTGAAGATAAAGAGTACTTTAAATTACAGAATGGATATTTTACTCAAATTAATTCATTAGGAAAAGAGGTAGATCAAATCTTCTCTCCTAAAATGGAGAATAAAGATAGAATATTAGTATATAAGCAAGGCAATAAAGCAATCAGCTTTTTTGGCGACTTACATCCTTCATATAGTGGCAGTGTTGTGAAAGCTATGGCGAGTGCAAAAAACGGCTATCCTATTATTTCTCAACTTTTAAAATACTCTCCCATCCAAGTAGATGAACCAACACGAGCCAACGAAGAGTTTTTTAGCAAAATAGAAGAGCAATTCACTGCAAAAGTTATAAAAGTGCAATTTTTAACCGATAAAGTGGTAGAAATAGTGATTAAAGCGCCACTTGCAGCAAAAAATTTTAAGCCTGGGCAATTCTTTCGATTGCAAAATTTCGAAGTTAACAGCAGAAAAATTAATAATACAAAATTTGCTATGGAAGGTATAGCCGTAACAGGCACTGAAGTGGATAAAGAAAAAGGAATAATCTCCACTATTGTGCTCGAAACTGGTGGTTCCACTAATTTATGTAGATACCTAAAAGAAGATGAGCAAATAATCCTTATGGGTCCAACTGGTAGTCCTACGAGTACCAATTAATAACAAAGTTATCTATATTTTTCACGCTGATAGATTGATCAATTCTTTTGACTAAATTGGATAAAACTTTATTAGGACCTATTTCAATAAACTTGTTGATGCCATGGCTTGCCATATGTAAAACCATCTCTCTCCATCTCACTCTACTTACAATTTGTTTAGCAAGCAAAGATTTTATGATTTTTGGATCGCTTTCTTCTTTAGCTGTAACATTTGACAACAAGGGAAGGGTAGGGCGCATCATTTCAACGCCCTCTAAAAATTCCAAAACTTTTTCGTCAGCAGGTCTCATAAGGAAAGAATGAAAAGGTCCACTAACCTGTAATTTTATTAGTTTCTTGATACTCGAGTCCTTAAGCAAATCAGGTAACATTTCAAGAGCCTCTATAGTTCCGCTTAAAACTACTTGTCCGCCACCATTATCATTTGCAATCTCACAAATTCCGTCAATCTGAACTGATTTTAATATGTCTTCTACTTCGTTTAACTCTGCTCCGAGCAATGCAACCATACCACCTTTGCACCTTAGTGAGGCTTCGTGCATTGCTTCGCTACGAACTTTTAGTAGCTTTACTGTGGATTCAAGTGTTAAAGCTCCTGCGGCACATAGCGCTGTATATTCACCAACTGAATGCCCACAAACATATTTAATATTATGACCCAAGAAAAGGGATTTACCAAACTGATGCTCCATAACGCGTAGCGTCGCGATTGACACCGCCATTATAGCTGGTTGGGCATTTTCTGTGATCGTTAATTCTTCAATAGGGCCGTTGAAGATTAAACTAGATAATTTTCTATTTAGTATGCTATCTACTTCATCAAATACTTGTTTAGCAACAGAAAATTCACTATATAAATTTTTCCCCATTCCGACAAACTGAGAGCCCTGACCAGGGAAGGCGAAAATCATGATTTATTTATTTTTTATTAAATATATTACTTTGTTTATTTGCTGTCAACATTCTGTAATAATGCTTGACTAAATGGACAAAATTAAGTACAATAAAAAATTAACAATTTACACGTTAGCAATGTTAGGAGTTAATTATCATAGAATTATCATAGTTCAGACAAATGGTGAACGGTTTGAAACTGGTTCAACCTGGGGAGAGGAAGGTGCCGAAGTGAAATCTGAAAGAGATCTTCATAATCACCCTGCATGGACTGGGAGTTTGACAAGTGGTTCAACAAGTAAAACCAGCAGAATGGCTAGGTTTAACGATAAGTATGGGGACATTTTTTAATTTTTCCTTCACTTTGTAAAGAGCTTGCTGAAGCATGAATTACAGAAATATAGGCTATATTGCTTCTGAATCACCAAAATCACAGAAAGTATCTAAGATACTACGAGAGCTTAACTTTATCGATATAGCAGAGGAAAATAAATCTGAAATTGATCTACTAATAGTTGTCGGTGGCGATGGCTTTATGCTGCGTACTTTACATAATTACGTTATGGAGAATAAAAACATGCATGTGTATGGCATAAACACAGGTAATGTTGGATTTTTAATGAATAAGTGTTTTAGCTGCAGTGAAGATTTAATTGATCATATAGAGCATACAATTTCAACTCAGTTAACCTTATTAAAAATGGAAGCCATAGACACAAGTGGCAATAAATATCACTATACAGCGGTAAATGAGGTATACGTTTTTAGGAAAACGAATCAAATAGTGGAAATGAATGTCACTATTAATAACAAGCTAAAAGTAGAAAAATTTAGGGGAGATGGGATAATACTTTCCACACCCACGGGCAGCACTGCATATAATTTCTCCGCTGGTGGTCCAATATTACCACTCAATTCAAATTTACTTTCACTCACATCTATCAATAGTTATTACCCTAGACACTGGAATGGGGCGCTAATTTCAAATGATACGGTAGTGCAAATTGACATTAACGACGTAAAAAACCGTCCAGTAATTGTCGTTTCAGATTACAAAGAGTTTCATGATATATCGCAGATAAAAATACAAAAGGACCAAGAAAACACAATCACGCTGCTTTTTGATAAGGATTATTCTCTTGATGAAAGAATTTTTGACAAGCAATTCTTGTGTTAAGTTTCTTTGCTTGAAAATATGGCTGCGTGTTTTCAAGTGCTACCTACAGCTATCCTAACCTTATCGACACATAAATTTACGTGGTCTTTTGCGGTACTAAGGAGAGCAAGTCCAATATTATTTACACTGGAGCGTAGCTCTCCTATTTCTTCATTATCATTATTCACTATCTTAGTGCCAATATCTGGAAGCACATCATTTCCACTAACAAGATAAAGTTTTCTTCTAAATACTTCCTGTCTCCTCATTCGATTGACAACTTCCTGACCTACATAACACCCCTTGTTAAAACTTATACCATTTGCTCTGTCGATTAAATATTGCAGTGGAAATGACGAATTTTGCACCATATCTTTTGCTCCATCTGGAATAAGATTTTGAATTCTTATTGTTTCATATTCAGCAAAATTCCCAATTGGTTCTTTTATTTCGTCTTTATGTATTATTCTCACTCCTAATGCTGCATGCCTTGGATCTGAAAAGATGATCTGTGATTCATTGCTACATTCATCTAAATTTGAATTAAGTAAAACCCCAACCTTGTATAATGAACTAATATCTTTGATCTTTACTTTCATATAAGTTTTAAGTAAATCCAGTTTTTCAATTATTTGTTGCAAGTGCATCATTTCACACTCTAAGAAAATGTATTTACCATGTTCAACAAGAAAAAAATCGTATAAATATTTCCCCTGAGGGTTAAGTAATAAAGAGTAAAGAGTCTTTTGATTGCTCAATTTATTAATATCATTTGTTATAATAGCCTGCAAAAAGACCTTTGTGTCTGGCCCATATAGCACTATCACACCACGACTCAGTAACGGTATGTATCTCATAAATTTTTTATAAATAAATTTAAATATAACATTAGGCACTTTTTAAAGCTACTTTTCGTCTTCCAGCATTTTGCAGCCCTTGAAATCTAGTTTACAAGTATATATATAAAATAATAAGTTAATTTGTTGACGAGGAAAAACAAATGTCAAATGTAAATTTAAATGTGCTTGATGATAGCGTGCTGATCAGGCCTATTAGTGAAGAGAAAAAAGGTGGAATTATGATTCCATCAAGTGCAGAAAAAAAGCCTACTCAAGGTGAGGTAATTGCTATTGGTGAAGGTTCACGCAATTCAAACGGTGAGCGTGTAGCTTTGACTGTAAAAATTGGTGATAAAGTATTTTATCGTCAGTGGGCTGGAACAGAAGTAGAACACAATGATGAAAAACTCATTATAATGAAAGAATCTGATATACTTGCTATCATAAAGTAAGGGATTTTATTTTTGCGAAACTAAAACAAAGCACAACAAGTGCATTGTAGACAGTTTTATTATAATTTTATTAATTTTTTATTAAAAGAGGTATATAGATGACTACTAATATGGTGATATCAGGTAAACAATTCGACAATGCTGTTATTGAAAATGCAGGGCAGTTTTCTTTTATAGCAGGAATAACTTTAGGAGCAAAAGGTAAAAATGTAGGAGTTGCTCAGTCTTTTGGTCCATTAAAGATTACAAAAGATGGTAACAATGTGTTAAAAAATCTAAATCCGGAAAATCCGACATCTGCTGCTATTATGAGTATATTTATTAAAAGTACCTCTGAGTGTAATGACAAAGTTGGTGATGGTACAACAACATGCTCTATATTAGCTGGTAAAATGGTAGAAGAGGCTTATAGGCCTATTTCTGCTGGTGTTAACAGAATTGCTATTAAAAATGGCATATTGAAGGCAAAAGAAGAAGTATTGAAACAAATAAAATCTATGTCACGTACAGTGTCTTTAGATAAGTTAGATGAGTTGGGGCAAATTGCTACAATTTCTGCTAATGGTGATAAAGATATAGGTAATAGTATTGCTGAGGCTGTCAAAAAAGTTGGAAAAGAAGGTGTGATTACTGTTGAAGAGAGTAAAGGCTCAAAAGAGTTAGAAGTTGAGCTTACTACTGGTATGCAGTTTGATCGTGGTTATCTTTCTCCGTACTTTATTACAAATAATGAAAAAATGATAGTGGAACTCGACAGTCCATATCTCTTAATCACAGAGAAAAAACTAAATATAATACAACCATTACTTCCTATCCTTGAGGCGGTTGTCAAGTCTGGTAGACCTCTACTCATTATTGCAGAGGATATCGAAGGCGAAGCGTTAAGCACTTTGGTTATTAACAAATTGCGTGGTGGTCTAAAAATTGCTGCTGTAAAAGCGCCAGGTTTTGGTGACAGAAGAAAAGAAATGCTCGAAGATATAGCAACTTTGACTGGCGCTAAGTACGTCATAAAAGATGAACTTGGAATCAAGATGGAAGATTTGACGCTCGAAGATCTTGGTACTGCTAAAAACGTTAAAATCACTAAAGATAACACTACAGTTGTCAGTGAAAATAGTGATTCTAAAAACGTGAAAGCTAGAATCGAGCAAATCAAATCTCAAATTGAGATTTCAACCTCTGATTATGACAAAGAGAAACTAAGAGAGCGTTTAGCAAAATTATCAGGCGGCGTTGCAGTGCTCAAAGTTGGCGGGGCAACTGAAGTGGAAGTTAAAGAACGCAGAGACAGAGTAGAGGATGCACTGCATGCAACTAGAGCTGCAATTGAAGAAGGTATAGTTCCAGGTGGTGGAGTTGCGCTTCTTTATGCTTCATCTGTTCTTGAAAAATTAAAGGGTGGAAGTGATGAAGAACAAATAGGGATAAACATTGTCAAGAAAGTTCTAAGTGCTCCAATTAGAAAAATAGTTGAGAACGCAGGATTAGAATCTGCTGTTGTAGTTGATCATTTATTAAAACAAAATGATCAAGAGCTGATTTATAACGTTGAAGCTATGAACTATGCCAATGCATTTGCATCTGGTGTAATCGATCCAGCAAAAGTAGCACGTGTTGCTTTTGAAACAGCGTTATCTATTGCAATTATGCTTATTACCACTGAAGCCATTATAGTTAATCTTCCAAACAAAGATGACAATGCTTCTCCTATGGGAGGAGGCGGAATGGGCGGAATGGGTGGATTCTAAATAGATGAAATTTTGGAGCAAGTGAGTTTCTTGCTCCTGCCTACACATTATCCCAATTCTGGATTAGAAAACAATAGAAAAGCCAGAAAAGTAGGGTAAACTCCAAAGATATATCATTTGAAAATATGGCGATATTTAAGAAAATGGGCGCTGTAAATATACTGCAAAAAAACTAGGCTCTGTTCTTGTTATATAAGCAGCTTGACACTGGCATTCAGTTTTATTTATAATTTCATTTGTGAAAGAACAAAAATGCTTATTCGTTACTATTGCTGGTTTACCAAATGCTGGCAAGTCGACATTAATTAACAGTATCGTAGGCAAAAAGATTGCAATTGTAACTCCCAAAGTGCAAACAACAAGAACGCAGATGAGAGGCATTGCAATACTGGACAATGCGCAGATTGTCTTTACTGACTCCCCGGGAATTTTTTCAGCAAAAACTGAACTTGAAAAAGCTTTAGTAAAATCTGCATGGTCAGCAATCAAGGGTGATGATGTTGCTTTATTGCTTATCGATGCAAGCAATTATTTGAAAGACATAGAGAGAATCAAAACAATATTTGCACGACTGCAGCGCACAAAAGCACGATGTATTTTGGTTATAAACAAGATTGATTTGGTGAAAAAACCTGAATTAAAGATGGCATATGAACATCTAAATTTACTATATAAATTTGAAAAGATTTTTATAATATCAGCACTAAAAAGTGATGGACTTTCTGATTTGATGAATTACCTCTCTGAAATTGCACCTGCAAGCCCTTGGTTTTATGAAAAAGATCAGATAACAGACTCATCGACAAATTTTTTATCAGCGGAGATTACAAGAGAAAAATTATTCTTGAATTTGCGTGAAGAATTGCCATATTCTACAGCTGTTATAACTGAGCAATTTGAGGAAAAAAAAGATAAGAGTTTAGTTATAAAACAGATAGTATTTGTATTAAAAGATAGTCATAAAAAAATAGTGCTAGGAAAAGATGGCAGTAATATTAAAAAAATTAACATTGAAGCGCGTGCTGAGCTAGAAAAAATGTTTGAGTGCAAAGTTCATCTTTTTTTGTTTGTAAAAGTGCGGCCTTGGGTTGACCGCCCTGAGGAATATATAAGTGATGCTTAACTCCCTATTAGTATTTGATATTGAAACTATACCTGATGTAAGCTCCTGCAAGAATTTGCTGGATATTGATGAAAACAGCAGTTTAGAGGAAAAAAGGGACGCATTAACAAAGTATCACCTTGAAATAACGAATGGGCAAAATTCTTTTTTACGCCAGCCCTTCCACCAAATTGTAGCAATCAGTTTTTTACTCTGCAATATAAGGCATCAGAGTGGATATGAAGTATTTACCCTACAAGAAATTAGATCTGGAGGAGCACTAAATTCCAGTGAAAAAGAGCTAGTGAAAGGGTTTTTTAATTATATGTCGGAAAAAAAACCAAGGTTAGTTTCCTTCAATGGACGCACTTTTGATATACCGGTGCTGAAGTATCGTGCTATGGTCCATGGCATTCAGGCGGAATATTTTCATAAAGCTGGTGATAAGTGGAACAGCTATAATCAAAGATATAGTAGTGATTGGCATTGTGATTTACTCGAGACTCTCTCTGATTTTGGAGCTTCTACAAGAGTAAAAATGAATGAGGTTTGTGCTGCATTTAACTTGCCTGGTAAAATCGGGGTTGATGGATCGCAAGTGACGAGCTTATACGATAGTGGAAAGTTACAAGAAATTAGGGATTATTGCGAAACAGATGTGATTAACACTTATTTGATTTATTTGAAATTTATGCATCATCAGGGAAGAATTACTACAGAAAGCTATAACAAAAGTGTGGAAGAATTGCTTTTAGAATGTGAAAAAAAAGCACACTTAAAAAAGTTGAAAGAAGAGCTTTGTAGCAGAGATTTTTATATTCAATAAACTTCTATTAATATTCTTATATATCTTATAAAGATTTTTAGCTATACACCCTGGAGTTGTACAAGCAGTCCTATTTTTTCTTGCAAGGATTCGGTAATTAATGTATCATTAATGTAGTGAAGCTGGCTAAAGAGGTAAAACATGACCAAACAATTTACTCTTACTGAAAAAGAGTTTAAAAAAGCAGAAGGTTTGTTTAAAACGCTGGAAATAGAGGCTGATCAAGTTGTAGGTACAAATTACAAATGGCTCATTGAGTTTTTAAGAAAACGGTATCGTAATTTAATCCTTACATATCATCCTGATAAGGGAAGAAAACCAAATTCGGAAAAACTACAAAGAATTCATGAAGCATATCCTATATTACGAGGTTATATCAAATCTTTAGAGTGTGGTAAGTCTGATATTACAGTTGATATTGAACATGGTGATAAACGTGTTACAGCGAGGGAATTTCATTACGGAAGAAAGTTTTTTGAAGAATCAAAAATGTATGAGAAGGATGTAGTAGGAAAGAGTTATAAAGAACTATTATTTAAGTTCAACTCGTCTATGACAAGGGATGTACTAGAGAGACTTAAAGAAGTCTGTAAAGGAACTGGACATAAGTTTAGCTGTCCAGTATCTAACTCTCACAGGAAATTATATAAGTATCTATTTCCTCATGACATATTTTTTGCTTTAGAGAAAAGCACAGATATAATTCGTGAAGATAAAGTTAAATTAGTATCAAAAATTATAGAGGCAAGAGATTTTTGGCTGCACGGTATAGCCCAAAATCCAATGATGAAGCATGCATTTTCAGTAGCTACATACTCTGTGCTTGCAGTAGCTAGTTACTTATCATCGTGGGTATTGCCATGTTATATAATAAATGTTGCTATTCTTTATGGGGTAAGGAGATATTATGATGCACAGTATAAAAATCAAAAAATCTTGGTTGAGGAGTATATAAGTAAGGTAAAGCATATTTATTTTTATAATGAATTTGTTAAATATTCTTTATTCGCTCTGTCCGTTTGTTTGCTAACAATGGATTTTATTTCTTTCGGATCAACTCCAGAAAATCTCTATTACAGTATTTTCTTAGGAATAGGAATATCGATTGAAATTTTTCTTAGTAGTTTTGGAAAGGGTTGTGAAATATATGCTGAGAAGTATGTAAAAGATTTAATGGAAGAAAATCCAAAAGATAAAGTTCAAAAAGCAACTGACCTGTTAGAGTGGTATGATCTACGTTTGCCATTAATACTAATTTTTATGCCTCTTGTTAGAATGTGTTTTAAAGATATAGCTAAAGAGATGGCTGAAAGGAATTTGGATGAAGTAAATACTGACCTGTCTGATGTGAGCAATAAGCTACCAGAACAACCTAAAGCAATACAATATGAACTACAAGGTACTGCATAGCTTGTCTAAGTTGGTCTATGAATGAGAGCATGCTTTTAAAGTTTGTTGAAGTTTTTGAGTTTATGGATTATTGTTAACCAATTGAATAAAATTGAAAAGAATTGTGTCAAATAAAATAGGTTTTTTGGCTATTTTTGCTTTAGTAATTAGTAGCCAAATTGGCTCTGGGATTTTTGTGCTTCCGATTAGCCTTGCTCCATATGGTGTATATAGCCTGATCAGTTGGGTTATGTCAGGTTGCGGTGCCATATCTCTTGCTTTAGTGTTTGCTTTGCTTTGCGCAAAATTTCCAGAAACTGGAGGCCCTCATGTTTATGTGAAACATGCTTTTGGGTCCACTGCAGCTTTTTTCGTTGGTTGGACATATTGGGTAATTTCATGGGTTAGCACAACAGCAGTAATTGTTGCAAGCATTGGCTATCTCACTCCACTTTTTCATGGTGATATACAAAATATACGTTTATTCCTAGAAATTTTGTTATTTACAGCTATTACACTGATAAATTTAAGAGGAGTTACGACGGCTGGGTGCGTTGAGCTTATATTGATGATTATTAAAATTACTGCCCTGCTTGCTATACCAATAACAGCATTATTTTTCTTTGATAGAAGTAATTTTGCCCTAAGTGAAGAAATATCAAGCCTAACGATATCTCAGATTCTTGCTCGTTCTACATTGCTCACTTTGTGGTGTTTTATTGGACTTGAATCAGCAACAGCACCTGCAGGATCAGTTAATAATCCAGCAAAAACAATACCAAGAGCCATAGTGCTTGGCACAATCTGTGTGGCTGTTATATATTTCATTAATAGTCTTGCAATTATGGGGTTAATAAATGGTAATGTTTTAGCTAATTCAAAAGCTCCGTACGTTGATGCAATAAAAATTATGTTTCCTGGCAATTGGCACTTAATCATTTCTGTGATTGCATCCATTGTTTGTGTTGGAAGTTTAAATGCTTGGGTTTTAGCCAGTGGACAAGTTGCACTTGGCCTTGCAAAGGACAAACTCATGCCACAATTTTTTACTAAAACGAACAAACACGACTCTCCTTTTTGGGGCATAATAATTAGTTCACTTGGAACTGCAATTCTACTTATTTTGACATCAAGCGACAATTTTGCTGAGCAGATAACCTCAATTATTGATTTCTCTGTAGTTTCTTTCTTGTTTGTTTACCTTGCATGCAGCCTTGCTTTTCTAAAAGTTATGCTGCAAGAGAAAAGTTATTATAAGCTTTTAATCGGAAGTGTAGCCACGGTTTTTTGCTGTTGGATAATATTTGAAACCGCTATAAACACCTTACTAATTGCAAGTTTATTTACTGCAAGTGGTATACCTATCTACTTACTTTGGTACCGCAAAATAAGTAAGATTTGCTGATCCGTCATTCCGCTGCCTATTGGCAGCTGAGAAACCGCAATTAGACTTCTTTCGAAACTAGCATAAAGCCAAAAAAGGTCTATAATGAGGGTTTTTAGGTGAGGAAAAATAGACCCCCTGCGAAAAAGTAAATAAACTAGATGAAAAACACTGAAAACCGTATAATTAGAAAGAAGGCAGCTTCAAGAAGATCAGCATACTCAAGAAATAAAATCTAACCCTTACTATTAAATAATTTCAACCCTATAACTCCAAATGTAATTAAAATAAGGCATATTACTCCAAATAAATTAGTTGATTCACTAAATAGAAAAATTCCAAGCACTGAAGCGCCTATTGTGCCCACTCCAGTCCAAATTGCATAACATATTCCAATAGGAATAGAACGTGTAGCAAGAGAAACCAGATATGTACTAAGCGTCATGGTAAGTATATTAATTATTGATGGTATGAGATTAGTGAATCCATGACTATGCTTAAGTGTTACAATCCAAAAT
Organism: Wolbachia endosymbiont (group E) of Neria commutata; assembly: GCF_964026735.1. NCBI lineage: Bacteria > Pseudomonadati > Pseudomonadota > Alphaproteobacteria > Rickettsiales > Anaplasmataceae > Wolbachia > Wolbachia endosymbiont (group E) of Neria commutata. Next base: position 958,483 of record NZ_OZ034692.1, on the reverse strand, counting down.
ATTTCAATGATTGATGATAAGAATAGATATAGCCAATTCATGCATAAACTTAGATTTAAATAGAGAACTTCAATCCTATGGTTCCTATTATTATTAAAATGATACATAAGACCTGATATAAATTAATATGCTCTTTAAAAGCTATCACGCCAATTATAGTTGTACCAATTGTACATACTCCGGAAGAAACTGCATAGCAGACCCCAATAGGAAGAAAACATGCTGCAAGAGATAAAAAATAAATGCTAACGATCATAATCATCAACGTTGCAACCGAAGGCACAATTTTAGTAAAACCATTGCTAAACTTTAGCGTTACAGCCCACAGTGTTTCCATGATACTAGATAATAACAAAAATAACCAGCACATTTTGTAATATTTTAAACTTATATTGTACCAAAAATTGTTGGCAAAAGCTATGCCAAATTTACAATAAAGTCTTTATAACTGTTCACGATTTCCTATTAAGCAAGAATATTTATAAAGTTGGCATAAAAGTATAATTAACGAAGACTTGTTTGATACAGTGCAAAAACAATTGGCTGAAAATAGAAAAAGAGCCAGAATACAATGCTGTCGCACCGCTTTTAAAATTACAATGTTTTTGCAATTATGGGCTTTTTAGGCATAAGATTCGACTTAAAAGAGATTTAGTGCGTATGAAATACAAAAAAAGAGTACTTATCTTATTAGCTGCTATAGCGCTAGTGGTTCTATTATTAAATAATTACAATGGTTTTCATGAAGATGTAGTGCATTTAAAACGCGATAGTAAGGAATTTAAAAAAAAGCCAGAAAATTCCATAGAATCGACTATATTGCATAGAGAAAAAGAAGTATATGATAATCTATTTCATTTTAATAATTAACTTGTAAATAAAATAGTAATTTACATTTGCATTTTCTTATTGAATAAGTAATATTAACGCATTAGTTACAGAAAATAATTATGTTTGATGAGCATAACCCTTGGAATCTTGGTAAGAAGTCGGGGGGAAATAAAACTCCTAACAATAATGAAGATATTATAAGTAAAGTGATATCTGATATGAAGCACTTTTTTTGCTGCTTAACTAAGAACAGGGGCAAGAAACCTTATTTCATTATCCTGATTATTTTCCTACTTTATGCTTGTACAGGCTTTTATATTGTTCACCCTAGTGAAGAAGCCATAGAGCTTACCTTTGGTAAATACTCTAACACAGAGACATCTGGTTTGCGTTATCATTTTCCTTATCCTATTGGCAAGGTTTATAAAGTTAATGTTAAGGAAGTCAATCGTGAAGAAATAGGGGTAAGCGGTTCTTATAGTCGAGATGCAGACCGTGGTGAAGGCGTAATGCTTACTGGAGATGAAAACATAGTCAATGTTAATTTTGAGGTACAATGGCTTGTTAGAGATGCTAAGGATTATTTATTCAAAGTGCGTGATTATAAACCTGGTTTAAGCGTTAAAAATGCTGCTGAAAGTGCTATGAGGGAGATAATCGGTAAAAATAGGATCTCTTTTGCACTTGAAGGCCAAGGCAGAGCTGAGATTTCAAGAGATACTAGAACCTTATTACAGCAGATTCTTGATGGGTACCAGATGGGAATAGAAGTTTTATCTGTTCAGATGAAAAAAATTGACCCACCAGAAAAAGTAATTAGCTCATTTAGGGATGTTCAAAGTGCTCGTGCAGATAAAGAGCGGGCTATAAATGAAGCATACTCTTACAGTAATGATATCATACCTCGAGCAAAGGGTGAAGCGATAAAAATAAAGTTGGATGCAGAAGCCTATGAGAATGAGATAGCAAATGAGGCAAAAGGGAATGCAAATCGTTTTTTATCTCTTTATGAAGAATATAGGCAAAACCCTTCTCTTGTTAAAAATCGCATTTACCTTGAAACTATGGAAAATATTTTTAGTCAGGTAGATAAAGTTGTTGTGACTGACGAGCTGAAAGGTATGTTTTCTTATTTACCTCTTACAAATTCAGGAAAGTAGTTATGAGTAATAATATTAAAATTGTTTTTATTTCCATATTTGTTGCTTTGTTGATTGTTTCATCTAACTCAGTGTTTATTGTACAAGAAACAAATCAAGCAATAGTGATTCAACTTGGTAAAGTTGTAAGAGATATTAGAGAAAGTGGCCTATATTTCAAATTACCATTCATAAATAGTGTGGAGTTTCTTGACAAAAGAGTTTTAGATTTAAGTCCTGATAAAACTCCAAGAGAAGTGATTACCGCAGATCAAAAGCGTATTATAGTGGATGCATACGCAAAATATAAAATAACAAATCCTATTGTTTTTTATCAAGCTGTGAAAAATGAATCGGGGCTAATTAGAAGATTGTATCCGGTTATAGAAGCGCATATAAGGGAAAATATAGGAAGATTTTCATTGATTAGCTTGTTAAACGAGAAAAGATCAGAGGTTATGCAGCTAATTCAACGTGGAGTTTACTCTGAAGCTGAAAAATTTGGCATAGAAATAATAGACGTAAGAATTAAGAGAGCAGACTTACCAGAAGAAAATAGCTCTGCAATATTTCGCCGTATGCAAACTGAAAGGGAAAAAGAAGCAAAAGAAATTAGAGCAGAAGGAGAGCAAGCTGGGCAGGAAATTAGATCAAAAGCAGATAAACTAAAAAGAGAAATTATCTCTAGCGCAGTAAAAGAATCGCACGAAATAAGAGGTCGTGGTTATGCTGAAGCAACCAGAATTTATAATGAGGCATTTAAAGTTGATGAAGAGTTTTTTAACTTTTATCGTTCTATGAGTGCTTATAGTAAATCATTCCCTGGCAGTAATACTAAATTTATACTTTCACCAAATAATCATTTTTTAGATATTTTAAATAAAGGATGACATGAGAAATAAAGCATTTATTTTATCTGTATTTGTATCTTTTTTAGTTTCGTTTTCTTTATATGCTGATGCTTTTGATTGGAATACAAAAAAAGTTGCAGCTCCTAAGACTGCTGAGTGCAATTGTAATCACGGATTTGCTGATTTAGTAGAAAAACTTATTCCTGCAGTTGTGAATATTTCAAGTGAGCAAATTATTAAACAAGAAAATGACATTAGGACTAGGGTTCCATCTGCTCCAAGAAATAACTTTTTTGATGAGTTTAGAGACTTACTTGAGAACTTTGATCAATTCTTCATGGATAGAACTCCGCATACTAACAAGGAAGTAGTGTCACTTGGTTCTGGGTTTATCATAGGCAAAGATGGCGTTATAGTTACCAATTATCATGTTATTAGAAATGCTAAAGATATCACTGTGACAATGAACGACAACACCTATTTCAAAGCAGAAGTTTTAGGTTATGATGCGAGAACTGATCTTGCTGTACTTAAAATAAATGCGGGTAGAGAACTTTCTTCTGTTGCATTTGGTGATTCTGATAAAGCAAGAGTTGGCGATACGGTTATGGCAATCGGTAATCCATTTGGTTTGGGTGGATCTGTTAGCACAGGGATTATATCTGCAAGATCCAGAGATATTAGTATTGGTACTATGAACGAATTTATTCAAACTGATGCTGCAATTAATAAAGGTAACTCTGGAGGACCACTATTTGATTTAAATGGGAAGGTCATAGGTATTAATACCGCTATCTATTCCCCATCTGAGTCTGGCGGCAATGTTGGTATAGGTTTCGCTATACCGTCTAATTTAGCTATGTCAATTATTGATACGTTGAAAAGTGGTAAAAAAATAAAACATGGTTGGCTTGGTGTGCAAGTGCAGCCTATAACAAAAGAATTTGCTGAGTCCTTAGGTTTAAAAGATACAAAGGGTGCATTGGTTGCAAGTATAGTTAAGGATAGCCCAGCAGAAAAAGGTGGGATTAAGGTTGGTGATATATTATTAGAATTCGATGGTAAAAAAATTGATAGAATGGCGCAATTACCTCAAATGGTTTCAAGAGCTGGACCTGAGAAAAAAGTGCAAGTCAAGTTACTTAGAAAGGGCAAAGAGATTACCATTAAGGTTGTGGTCGGTGAGTCTGCTGAAGATAGCAAAGATAATAACCAGGAAGAAAACAAATCAACGCCTGATTATGTCACTGGTTTAACTGTGTCGAATTTGCCAAATGAGCTAAAAGAAAGTAAAAGTGATGTACCTACAAAAGGTGTCATGGTAACAAACGTGGATAGCAGTAGTAATGCCACACTACGCGGTATTAAAAAAGGAGACATTATCCTTCAATTGAATGGAACTGATATAGAGAATACTAGTGACTTTCAAAAACAAGTTGATTTTGCAGTAAAGAAAAATGGCAAAGATTCAATAATGCTACTTATTTACCGGAATGGAAACCAGTTTTTTACTTCAATAAGGTTAAAGAAGTAATATTTTGCAGTCCAGCATGCTGAGTCTGCAAGGTTTCCTCCCATAAGTGTTGAAGGTTGTAACGGTAGTTTGGTTTGGATGCAAGTTTAACGACTTTGAATACATCCATTTTCTCCTGTATCAACTGTATCCGTCAATTTTCTTGCTTTAATATTTATCGTTTTTTAAGACTAAGTGATTAAAATACTATACGACTATTAAAGTGAGGTTTAATTGTGACGGTAAATTTTCTAATAGAAACCAATATTTTACCATTCTACCTATATTTCGACTACATGTATAACGTCTAATCTAATTTGAAAATTGAACTTTGAATGCAGTTTTTAGTTGCTAATTTTCAATTTTAAATAGAAAAAAATGTTGACATATGCAACCATAAGGATATATAGATGATTAGCTTTTAATATTGAGGTTTTTAATATGACTACGTACGAAGAACAAAGGCAAATTGAAAAAGATACACAATTGTACAATATAGTAAAAGCTAAGGTAACAAAAAAAAGACATAATTTTATAACTTTCAGAGATGCAACACTCAAAAAGTGTAAAAACTTGTTAAAGAATGGTGCTGACCCCAGTAAGCTAAAACTACCTGAAGAAGATTTACAAAAATTATCTAAAGAACAAAAAAAGTATTATCGTGAATTCTCAAAAAAATTAAATACATTAGTTGCAAGAATCGAAGCTTTGCAAGTTACTCAACTGCAAAATAAGAATGCTCATAGAGCAAGTTACGATAGTGGAATCGAAAGCTGTGGTAGTGGTGATGATAATAGCGTAAGTGACGACGAACACTCAGATGATATCACACCTTTAATATCTAAGCCATATCCAGAACAATCTTCACAAGAAGTGCCTAAAAGTGAAGCAAAAATTTTAAATATTAGGAAAAAATTTAAAAATACTAAGAAAAAAATATTGAAAGAATATAAGAAAGGTACAAGAAGATTGGGAAAGCTAATAGTAGGAAAGAAAAATAGAATGCTATTATCAAATACCAACCCTCACTATGATCCTGCTAACACGAAAATAGTTAATGATTTTACTTATATAAACTCAGATACAGAAACAGAAATAAAAGATGACAGTAACTGTTTATTGGAAGCGATTCAAGAGAAAGACCAAAAGCAGTTTAAAAATCACTTAGAAAGTGGTGCTGATATAACTATTCGTGATAAAAAAGGCAATAATATTTTGCATCTTATTGCTTCACTAGAGAAGGAACAAAAGCATGAATTTTTAGATGAATTAAATAATAAAATTCAAAAAGAGGATTTAGCACAACTTATTAACAAGCAAAATGATAAAAAAGCCCCCCTTCAAGTAGCGCTGATTGCCAAAATAAACAAAGGAAAACATAAGTCTAATAAAACCAGAGGTGGTGATAATACACTTAAGTTTATTATAAAGCTACTAGAACTTGGAGCTAACCATAATCAGTTAGAGCTATCTGAAGAAAGCTTAAAAAAATTATCTGAAGAACAAAAAGAATATTATCGCTGTTTCTTGGGAAAATTAGCTGAGTTAGTGAAAAAATCCGAATTAAATCTAAATCAAGAAATAAAAAATCAAGTAATAATCAAAATTGCACAGATTGTTGAGGGTGGATACCCACTACATTCAGCGGTTCGTGATGAAGATAAAAATAAGTTCAATGAGCTCTTACAAAGTGGTTACAATATTACGACTCAAGATGCAGATGGAAACACAGTTCTACATTACGCTATAAAGTTAGAGAAAACGGTAAGATATGATTTTACTACGCTTATAGTAGAAAACAATAAAGAATTATTTAATACTAAAAATAATGATGGGCTGACACCTATTTATATACTATTAGAACGTATACGAAAGAAAAGTGAAGATCGATCTTGTACAGATAAGAAGTTTGAAGAGACTGGCAGATATCAAATTTTAAAGCTATTGCTAGAAAATGGCACTGATATTACTACTCAAGACAAAAAAGGCAATAATATTCTACATCGTATTGCTGTACTAAAAGGAGAACAAAAAGTTACATGTTTAAGTCTCATACTAGATTTAGTAAAAAAAGAAGTAATATCTGAAGATAAGTTGAGAGAGGCTGTAAAGGCTAGGAATAGTGATAAATATACTCCTATACAGGTGGCATTAATTAATAAAACAAAAAAAGAAAAACATAATCATATAAATCCCAAGAGTCGTGATAATACAATCAGGTTCTGTGTAAAGTTATTAAACAGCGCTGTTGATTCAGAGCAGTTAGTGTTGCCTGAAAAATCATGGAACAGAGAATATTATCTCACTATAAAAGGAGTAGAGAAATTAATGGGTAAATCACTTATTTCAGATGAAACGAGAACTGAACTGAAGTGTAATTTTGGCAAAAAGCTTAAAGCACGCGATATCATGAAGTATTTTAATAACGCTCTGTGTAAAATAGTGACAACGCTTGTATTTGTCGCTTTAGCCTATACGGTAATATCCAGTGCTTCTCAAGGAAGTATTACAGATGCAACTGCTGCATCTATTATAGCAGTTATCGGGGTTTGTTATCTCATTTACTTGAATGTAGAAAATATCTACGAAGGATTTGGAAAAATAAAAGCAAAATTTACTGCAAAAGAACAAGTTGTACCTCAAGATAATACGCCAACAGATAATATAGATTTAATGCAACACTCTAATGAAAATTTAGAAAATATGCCTAAAAATCAAGCAGCTCAAGAACTATCGGATCAATCAGAATGTGTTGAAGCACCAAACACTAAAATGAGTAATATATCGATAATGCGTCAATTCGTGAATAGTATTATTAGGTGTTTAGGGCTTTCAACCTAGGCAATGTTCAACAAATCATATGTGACAAGTTTAAGATATATAGCTCCAAAAAGAGATCTCTTGAATGAAAAACCTGGATTCTATTTTGAATCATGAGAAAAGAAAGAGGTAGAGCCAGCTCTACCTCTAGTTGTTGTTAAGATTATTATCTCTTAATTCCAACAACTTGATTTATCATATGATCAACTAACTTTGCTCTTACACCGTTATTTAGTTCTTCATTTTTCCTTAGTGTGTCAAGGTTTTCCTTACTAACTGAAACTTTTAATGGCTTTTTACCATCCCAGTTGCCAAATTTTGCTTTCATATCAGCCACCTGATCTTTATCGCCTACTTTAACTAATTGTACTGTATGGTCAGTAGCTTTGCTTTTAGTAGCATCAGTAGTTTTGCCTTCAGTATTTTCACCGTTAGCAGCTTCAGCAGGAGCAACATGTTTTAATGTAAGTGGAACTTCTTCTTTACCGTTTAATATTGCGTATACAGTTACCTCAGCATCAGCTTGTTTGTCACCTACTAATGCCTTATAGGCTTCAGTTGTGAACGTGAGGTGTAAACTCTTCTTACCATTATCGTCTTTTTCAATAATTTTGGCATCTTTCAGAAAAGGATCGGCAACAGTAGATAAGTCTATGAATCTATTTTTAGAACAATTTTTGCTAACACAATCTATATTAGCTTCCAAGTCTTTATTTTCTTGCAGTTGCTGAAATGAAGTAAAAGCACTGAGAGCAAAATATGCAGTCAAACCAAGTAAAATTGTAATTCCCAAAGGAGTGGCAAGAGCTCCAAGAAATCCTAAAGATGCAGGTAAATAAGATATTGCAATTGTTTTAGTAGCAATTCCTATAGCTATGACAGCGGATGCTAAAAATGCAGTTGTAGCTGCGCTATCCATACCGATTTTTGCTAAATGTGCAGCGTTTTTTGTATTAACTATACTCATAATAAACTCTCCTTATGTAAGGTTGATAAAAATTAATTATATATTAACAGTGCATGTAAGTCAATAATTTTTTTACATTATTATTTAATAAACATATAATATATTTTGCGTTATACTTTAATAAGTATAGATTTTTGAGATAAAATTATAGCTTAAATAAGCAAGATTTCCAGAAGCCATATACTAAAAATCTCCATTTACTTCGGTAATTTCTCTCTAGGGTTTTATCTTCTGTGTTTCGTCTCATACCTCACTCCCTCAAAAATGTTTCTTTTATCTTAACATTTTTGTCATCGAATTATGTGATCTTTACAGAGATGACAAGAGGAGGGCTACTGGAATGACAGAGAAAGAGAATCATTTGTGCACCTTTTAGTGAGTAGTCTATTGCTTGAATGACAAAATGACGAATTTGCCCACTTTTGTGATGCAAGTAGCGTGACTACTTGCATCCAGAAAAACTATTTTTTTATTCCAGAAAATGAAATTTCTACTCTACGGTTTTTAGCGTGCTCTTTTTCATACTTAGAATTTCTAGTATCATCTTTTATGTGAACTGAAGGCTCAGTTTCACCTTTAGAAGCAGTTCTTATTCTTTTTTCCAAATAAGGTGTGCAGTTAACTATGAATTTTTTAGCTGCATCTGCTCTTCTAGCTCCCAAAGCAAGGTTATATTCATGAGAACCACGAATGTCAGTATGACCTGTCAAAATAACTTTTGCATCAGGATTGTTTTGTAAAATTTCAACTACATCGAGCAATATATCAGCACTTGCTTCAGTGATCTTAGATTCATCATAACCAAAGAAAACTTTTTTATCACTTACTTTGTCACCCACTTGCTTAACAACAGGATTCATTTTATTTATTACATTTACTCCTTTCTTTGGGCAAGAACTTACCCCAGTAAGTAGCAAACAAAAACAGCACATAACAATCAGCTTACTCCACATTACTAGACCTCCATAATTTTAAATAGTACGTGACTTTAATTTCAGTAGCTAATAATCTCTCCATATTGAAATACAGTCAAGAAAAATTAAACACTAATTACCTTTTCTATAGCTTTATAATTAATTTTCCGATAAGACGCTCGACTTTCAGTAGAAAAAAACAATTAAAAGCATAATTTTTTATTGTACTTCAAGTAAATATACTTTTAATTTTATTGTTAATCTATTACGATATTAAATAGATGTTTTTTAAAGTAATAAGTAAAAATGAACAAATATGAAATCTTATAATTTTTTAGAGGAAGTGTTATATAGGGTAAAGAGTATTGATGGTACGTTAAAGGTGCTAAGTCAAAGCCAATTAAGTGTAGAGGACAAAATTGAACAAGTGAGTCTTATTGAAGAAATTAAACATGAAATCATCTCTCATGATTTAATAAAAGAATCATTAGCAGATGCTTTGAGTAAGAAAAACAATACACATAGTTGGCAGTTGAAATTAATAGAGAAGATGCATAAAAGCACCAGCGCTATTCCTGTTGATTTGGTAAAATCTTTGTCAAAAGCTAAAATTGAATGTCAAAATTTATGGAAGCTGTCTCGTTCTGAAGCTAGTAACTTAGTGAAGCTAAAAGAACGCTTTTCTGATCTAATTAAACTTGTTCGTGAAGCAGCTTCTGCTAAATCGAAACAATTAAAATGTTCAAAATACGATTCACTTCTTGCTGATTATGACTCAGATATAACAGAAAAAGAAATAAAGGAGATCTTTCCTCAAGTGGGCAAATTCTTTAGTGAAAGTGTAGGAAAAATAATTGAAAAGCAGAAGAAGGATAAAGCCACTAATATACAAAAAATTGCTGCTCAAAAGCAGGTTGAACTTGGTTCAGTATGTTTACAACAAATAGGTATTGAGTTAAATGAGGTTCGCATCCCTTATGATTATGTTAGTTCGCCTATAGATTACAATGAATCTGACTTTTGTTACGGTTTATTCTCGCTTTTGCGGTATAGTGGCTATGGTATTTTTCAAAAATATTTAGCACAAAACCATATAAGTAACCAAATAACAGGGTGCGTTATGTATGAAACTCAAGGACTGTTTATGGAAAGGATGATTGGGTCATCCAGAGAATTTACTGAGTTTATTCAGCCGCACATAAAGGAGAAATTTGCTATAAAAGGCAAAATTGGTGCGAAAGCCATCAGTGCTGAGAATTTGTATTTGATTTTCAATAAAGTAAATCTTTCCTCCTCTTTAAAGAATGCAGATGAATTCACTTTGTTGGCGCATATTATGCTGAGAACTAAGCTAGAGCAAGATATAATAAATGGTAAATTAGAAGTTAAGGATCTACATGAGGCATGGCTAGAAGGGACAAAGCACTATAAAATTCCAGTTAAAGCTGAAAATGAGTTAGATACTTATTTTCAAGATGAATATTGGGTAAGTGGTGTTATAGGTTATTTTCCACTTAAAATTATAGCTTTAATTGCTGTTGTGCAGATTTTTTCTTTCATTAAAAAGAATCATTATGAATCTTTAAGTGCTATAATAAAAGGAGATTTTAGTTTACTTATCAGCTGGTTATCTCAAAATGTATACAGTGCAAAGTGTAGCATTTTAGATTTGTTGAAAAATGTGACAGGCAAGAGCTTAGATGTTGAGTGCTATACTGATTACATGTCTGAAAAGTATGGTTTATCTGAGTAGCTTGAGTTGTATATGAATTTTGTTCGAAAATTGACCGGAAAGTTTTGCAATCTTTTTGTGTTCAAAGGTTTATTTGCTAGTGATATTGCTATAGACCTTGGCACCGCAAACACTTTAGTTTATCAAAAAAATAATGGAATAGTACTGGATGAGCCTTCAGTTGTGGCAAAAGTAAAAGAAAAAGGAAGTTATGTTCCATATGCTTTTGGTAAAAAAGCTAAGATGATGCTCGGAAAAACTCCTGGGGAAATAGAAGCGATAAGACCTTTAAAAGATGGTGTCATTGCTGATTTTAAAAGTGCGGAAGAAATGCTAAAACATTTCATACGCAGTGCAAACACGAAGTTTACTATTAATAAGCCTAATATTATTATATGTGTTCCATCTGGTTCCACTCCAGTGGAAAGACGTGCTATACAAGATGCAGCAGAAAGTGCTGGTGCAAATGAAGTATTTTTAATTGAAGAGCCGATGGCTGCAGCAATTGGGGCTGGTCTTCCAGTTACCGAACCTGAGGGTTCTATGATCGTTGATATAGGCGGCGGTACAACTGAAGTTGCAATCATTTCTTTGGGCGGGATTGTTTATTCACGTTCTGCCAGAGTGGGTGGTGATATTATGGATGAAGCAATAAAATCATATATTCGTGAAAATCATAAATTGCTAATTGGTGAAACAACAGCTGAAAAAATTAAGAAAAGCATAGGTTCAGCTAGTCTGCCAAGTGAAAATAATAAAGAGGGAATGATGATCAAAGGCAGAGATTTGGTTAGCGGTATGCCGAAAGAGATGCTTTTATCAGAATATCAAGTTGCAGAGAGCTTAATAGAACCTGTGCATCAGATAATTTCTGCTATTAAGACGGCACTGGAGAGCACTCCACCTGAACTTTCTTCTGATATAGTTGACAGAGGAATAGTTTTATCTGGTGGTGGCGGGTTATTGCGTAATTTAGGCAAGGTTATCAGTGAAACAACAAAGCTACCAGTCCGAGTTGCAGATGACCCGCTTTGTTGCGTTGCCCTGGGTAGCGGAAAAGTGCTTGAAAATATGGATTATTTTAGCCACGTTTTATTTAAACAGGATTAAAGAAGAAATTTTTTGCGAAATTTTCTCATCTTATGGCATACACATAAGATCTTAGGGATTTTTTAGGGAATAATTGAATACAGAACACCCTATGCATAATAGGTTAAAGTTAGCTACTGTAGCGGATTTTGGAATATTCTAGAATTACCATATAGAAAAGTTCATGGACATCGGGTATGGAGGTTAGTATACGAAAAGAACTTGCTCTCTGTTGCATTATGTAAAATAATCAAAATTGCCCACATTCCTATATATTAGCTATGGTATAAATTTTAATGAGGCCATATGTGATTGAGAGAGAGAACAAAAAATTTGACAAATTTACAACAAAACTGAAATTAAGCAGTAAACATAATAATTTTGATTGATACTGATTTCTAACTTAAAAATATTGCATAAAAAACTTGCATTGCCGATTTTATCAACTAAGATCGTATGACAAATTTGATGCTAGATTTAACACGAAATAAAGAGGGTTTTTATGCTAAAGGTAAAATATTCAACAGACTATTTAAAAAAAGAAGTAGTTAATCAATAAATTACTGAGCCATTAGAGAAAGATCATGATATAGAACAAGTAGTCAAACAGCAAGGAGCTATGCGCTTTAAACGTTCTGATGATACTCTAGGTGTATAGTCCCTAATACATGAGAAAATTACCATCAAAGGAGGAGTTATAGGTGCGCTAAAACAACAGAGGGCGGTGCGTAGAGCAATAGAAAATAGTCAAGAGGTATCAGCAAAGCTTTCTGAGCACTATACCAAAAACTATCGTAAAATTATGCAAAACAGCTTAAAACTCTCAAGAGTCTGACACCATACGAATTTATATGTAACCGGTGCTCCAGATACTTAATCCATGCCATCACACTCTGGGGCTATACATCTTAGCTGTCAATAAAAATATTATTATACTTTTACAAAGCATCAATACATAGGCCAAAAATAATATTCACATATAATTAACTCAATTTTTATATTATGCGGTCTGGAATTAATATTTTTTAGGGTTATATATGTCTTACAATGAAGAGGGTTTGATAAGGGTGAAGAGGGGCGTTAGCGCAAGCAAGAAACATCCAGATGATAAGGAAGAAAAAGTAGAGCTGAAACCTACTCCGCTATCAACAACTATAACCCCTCCTTTGCCACCAGCACAAGTTATAGAAGAGAGACCAAGTAGTATCATTTTGGAAGAAACTCCTTTAGTATTTCCATGTTATACAACAGGTTTTGCAGATCTTGAGAGAGAGCTTGCGAGAGAAGAACAGTCACAGTTGTTTGGCAAAATTCGTAATTTAATTGCTTGTTCTGTTGCACATTATGGTAGTCTGTGTTTACCAGAAATCGACCGTCAAGTTGAGAACTCGGTAGTAGATATTACAGAGCGCTTATACTATGCGTTGAGTGCTATAAAGGATAATAACTGGAATGAATATGAAACTAATGCACATGAATTAAATAATTTATATAAAGATCTTAACTATTATCTACAAAAAGTCCACAGAGAATACAATGAGAAGATGGATAGACTGTTCATAACAGACGAGCGATTTAACTCTGATGAGAGAAAAAATAAAATACTAGAAATGGCAAAAAAATACCAAAAGCCAGCCGGAGAGGAAAATGAAAAAAAGCTGGAATTTGTGCTTTTTGCCAATAGAGCTATTAGAAGTCTTGCAGTTGAACATGTAATGGAGGAGTTTATAAATGATATTATGCCACACGCAAGAATTGTGCTTAATGAAAATGGTCTTATAGAGTCGAAGGTGCAATTGCACGACGAAGCAGAGAAGAGTCAGATGCATTATGCGCACAGTTAGAAGAGCATGATGAACAATTAATTGGTGCTGAAGGTTTAAGAGCTGAAATTAATATCATATTGAATGGGTATGAAATCGATGTTGTAAGTCCTATTGTATCAGGATTCGGATTAAACTCTAAACAACATAAAAATGCAATCAGAGAAAGAACCGCTTTGGAGCAAATTGTACGTGATTTAAATTCACAAGATAAAGTAATAGTTCAACAAGCTATTAACAATGCACAACACAACAAAACTGTTCAACAAATGCTAGCCGATAAAAAGCTTATTCTCATTACTCCAACTTGCAAACCATTTAAAGATTCTCACGATAAGAAAGATGATCACGATGATTCCAATGGAGGACATGGTGGCAATGATCCAAAGCCTGGTCCATCTGGTGAAGTAAGATCAATTGAGAGTGCAGAAGCATGATCGATTGTAGATATACCAGAAGCGGGTAGTGGTTTTGTTAAAGCTGTTGATGATTTAACAGGTCTAATAGCAGAGACAGCGGAAGCAGAAAGGGTGTATCGAGTTTTAAATGGAGATTGTAGAGAATCTAAAGAAATTAGCTTTAAAGGTTTTTGGAAATGGGCAAAGGGGTCTTGTAAACATAGCCACAAAGATTATGAAAGTTATAATCTATTGTCAACTCAGAGAAATGAAAAAATGGAAAAGTTTCTTGAGGGAATAGAATATGCAGTAAATTTCATAGATCATCTAGAAAAAGAAAGCCCTTCGAGTGAAGTTGGTGTGTCATCAAGAAAAATTAGAGTGCTACAAGAAGCAAAAAAACTATTTGAAGTAATGAATTATGCAAAAGATACAAACGGCAGAGGTGAGGCTATATATGCTTATCAAGCAGATGATATAAGCAAAAGCTATACAAAAGGAAAAATAGAAAAATTGGAAGATCTACTCAATAAAATGGATTCAGTAATTGACAGGGAAGTTGATAATTATTCCCATCTGCATAACAGCATCATTCAAAAAATATCTCATGCAGCTGCTGATATAGTTACAAACACTAAAAAATATCATATAGCAGAAGCTGATGCAGCAATGAAAGCTGGTAATTTAGGGGATGCAAGAAAACATGCAGAGCGTGCAAAAGAATCTATAAAATATGACTTCAGCCCAAAAGGAGTGCAAAGCTATAATGAAGGAGATTGGAAAAATATCACTCTTGCTTGAATTTGTGCAGCAATATGCTAGAGAGAAGCTTGATATTGCAAAAGCATCTTCTGAGGAATTAGAATTCTTTATGCGGGTATATGAAAAAATTATTGATAAATATACGCAAACCCTGAGAGAAGAAGATGCTTCATGTAAAGACCTCGTTCTAAAAATAGCCACTAAATCCAAACTTATAGATATAAAAACTGACTTAGATACCGCGCTAGAAGAACTGAATGGAATCAAAACAGAAAAAAGCAATTCTCAAGAAATTCATGATCTACTAACTAAAACCCTACAAGAAGAGCATTATCTGATAAGTAGAGTGTCAGATTATTCATTTGGTAAGATATTGCCAACACTAGATGCTTATAGTGTAATATTTGGAACAGAGAAAAATTTACTTGATTCAGTCAATTTAAGTAAATTACCAAGTTTATCAAAGCATTTTTCCATCGATCCTGAACAATTAAGAGCTGATATTGATAAAACATTTGCTGACATGAAAAAAGTTGCAGGAATAGATACACAAGTCGATGCTCTAAAATGCGGCTGTATAGCAATGAATAATGCTCTTACAGGTGATGGCCAGAATGCAGCCCAATATCTTGGAGACAGTCTAAAAAGTCACGTAGATAGATGCGTAAGCGGAGCGGATAAATTCCTAAGTGCAGGCTTTGAGCCTTTATTAAAAGATATGCACGATAAGAATTTTTACAGAGATAAAGCACCTGATTTTTTATCATTTAATAAACTCATGTGTTCTATTCACAATGACAATTTGCATAATGAGCCACATATCTCAGCACCACAAACAGTTTCTTTACCGGATCCAATACCAGCTCCTCCGATACCTAATCCTACTGATGGCCTCCCTCCTATTCATGTTGAGCTTTAAGAAAGGAGGTTACCGTTCAATTAAAACTCGTTCTCATAGCCGTTATGTAAAATGGATCAATTACAACCAGCTGAAGCTGGTGGTTTGAGTAAACGCTTGTAAAGCAGATTATAAGTTTTATAGTACTTTCCAAAGCAAATGATAACTGTATAATGACCATTTAGGCATGTAGGAAAAGTGATGGTATACAGTAGACCCCCTGCGAAAAGGTAGAAAGTAGGTAAAAACGACTAAAAAGCATGTAAAATGAAAGTTTTAGGAGAGGGAAGATGGCAATAAGTTACGTAAAAATAGCAAGAACACCATATATTTTTAGACAATTGACAGGGCTCACAACATCTGAATTTGAAAAAATTGTGGCAAAAGTGCGTCCAGAGTGGGAAAAAATGGAGGCGAAAAAGAAATGTCACGGAAGAAAATCGCATGTTGAGGAGCTAGAAGACAGGATTTTATGTGTTCTAATTTATTACAGAACGTACATAACGCATCCATTTTTAGGGTTTTTGTTTAATTTGCACAACTCAAATATTTGCCGACTTTTTAAGAAAATGTAGCCATTATTGGCCAAAAAAATTACTATAAAAAAGGATAGAACGCTGACGCCAGAAAGGATTTTAAAAATTTTAGCAGACGTCACGGAGCAACCGATACAGCGGCCGAAAGACAGCAAAAAACGTAAGAAAAGTTATTCCGGAAAAAAGAAAGCAACCACAATAAAAACCGAAATTGTGATCGGGGGAAATGGGCAAATTCTGTCGATTTCGAAGTCGCATAGAGGTCGAATGCATGATTTTCGCATAAGGAAACAGGAAAAATTGTTGCCCAAAGATAGCATAAAATATGCCGATTCTGGGTATCAAGGTTGGCAAAAACTGCAGAAAAACGTTGTGATTCCGTACAAAAAACACCGTAAAAAACCACTAACGGAGGTGCAAAAGGAGCATAATCGAAAGCTGGCATCGTTCAGGATGCGTGTGGAAAATAAGATTCGCGAGATAAAAATCTTCAAAATAATGTCAAATGTTTACCGCAATTTTCAGAAGAAATACAACATGAGATTTAATATTATAGCAGGAATTGTGAATTTGAGGCATTATTTTTAATAATTTTTGGGCTGGGGATTTCTTACCAGATTTTATCAGCAACTTGCTTCACGTTGTTTCGCAGGGGGGCTAGTCTCGTTAACATCTAGCCCTTTTCCTATAAAGAATTCCATCATTTCTAGATTGCAGTTACTAGCAGCCAGATGTAACATACTTACCATGTTACTATCTTTAGATGCTGTAAATCTAATATTCGCTCCCCTTCCAACAAGCGATTGCACAACTGCTAAATTGTTATTTTCAACAGCTTCGGACAATGGTGAAGTGAATTTTTCATCCCTGTTAATGAGATTAACATCTGCTCCTGCATCTATTGATAATTCGGCTAACTTAAGAAAACCTTTCTGTATAGCTAAGTCTAGCAACTCTTGTGGCTCATGTTTTTTTAATAAACAGTCTAAAGGCGTTTCTTTCTTGTTATTCTGAATTGTATGATCTGCACCACTGCTTAATAGGTATTCTGCAATTTCTAAATGTCCATTTCTGGTAGCGTAATGCAGTGCTGTGTCACCCTCACTGTTCTGTATACCAACAAGACCTTTAAATTCATCATCTACAGAGTTTAGTGTACGCTGATGCTCTAAGAATAGTCGTACAATCTCAAAGTCTCCGTTCCAACAAGCAAAATGGAGGGAGTTGTTTCCTGCAATAGTAAGTTTTTGTAAACCTCTTGGCATAATTCAACCCTCACAATTTAACCAACCCATCAAAATTATATATACTAATAAGTTAATTTGCAATGAATGTTAATATCGCGCATAAGTTTAAGAGATTGTAAAAGTATAATTTGATGATATCGCGCAAAACTTTAGGTCTTGTTTTGCTAAAGAATGATGCACCTATCAGGCTTTTTTATTCTTAAATGTACAGTCCCAGAGTGTGATGGCATGATATATGAGAAGTTACCATTAAAGGAGGAGTTGCGGTTACATGGGTGCGCCAGAACGACAGAGGGAGTATGTTGAGCAATACAAAGCGGCTTAAGGGTCTTACCCCCATATGAATTTATATGCAACCAGTGCACACAATTTCCTGAGTTATTTATACTTAATCCATGCCATCATACTCCGGGACTGTACAACGTTTATTGATTTTTTACCATTTATTTGTATCTATTTTTAAAATCATACTAGATTGGGGATGTCTGAATTTTATTCTACTGGAAGGACAAGAAATTTTTGCCAAGGTATTGACTATCAAAAATTGTGGCTAATGCTGTTTTTAAAGAGTGCAGTAGAGAAAAAGTACTCTTTCCTCTTAGCCACAGAAATGAGTGCAGTTGCAGGTTTTGATGATATTGTTTTTCGGTACAAACAAAATGGAACAACAGTATACATGCTTATACAAGTTAAACATAAGGAAGATAACAGTAAAAAAATTTGTGTAGATGACCTCTTGACACGAAGTGGTAATCTCGACTTAGCAAAGCACTTTGCTGCCTTTTTAGAAATTCAATATAATAAAGAACTCAAGGATAAAATAAAAGACTTTTTTTTGTTACAAATGCTGATCTTGGTCATGAAAGTCTAGCAAGGGAGAACATTGCAGTCGAAACAATAGAAACACAGAACAATTTCCTCAATATAGGTGATGGTGCAAGATACAAACTTATAGATTCAGGTGGTAAGATTGCCGAGTACTTAAAACAGAATATAGGCTCTATAAAGGCCGAGTTAAATAAAAAAACAAAACGTAATGAGAAGAAGAGAAAGGAAATAAGCAATGAAGAAATATGTGAGGGAATAAAGAGCTTTTTAAATGAACTGGTGTTTGCAGTTAATTTCCCTAATGATGATAAATTAGAACAGTTAATCAAGAATGAGATAAGTAATGAATTGGCCGCAAGATTCAGATACTACGATGAAAACAATATTGTTTTCAATGATCTTTTCGTAAAGATGTCAAGTTGGATGAAAAATAAAAAAGGGCATTTTCTCACACCAGAAAAAGGCAAAGAGTTTTTTCAAGAAGTTGAAAAATTGCCAAGTACTTTATGTAGGATAGAAAAAAAAGTAGAGAAAGGGAATAAAGGAATAGATAAAATATCAGAACAATAACATAAAAATAGTAAAACACTGCGACAAATACAAGCGGCTGTAACAACACCGAGTAACAAGAAGATAGAAAAGCCTATTAAGTTTAACATGAAATATCCAGTCAAAACGTTTACTGGAAGAGAAAACGAATTGAAAAAAAATACATGAAGAATTGCAAAAGAATACACAAGCAGAGGTATTACAAATAGTTGCCATTAGCGGACTTGGAGGAATAGGTAAGAGTGAATTAGCTAGGAAATACGCTTGTAAAAATAAAGAATTTTATGGTGGGAACATTATTTGGATAAATGCTGAAGACTCTAAAACTATGGAAAATTCTTTTCTGAGGTTAGCCAGCAGACTAGGTGTTTCTACGAAAGATAAAAGTGGAGACAACAAAGCAATCGAAACTATTATTGAAGAAATATATGCTTTTTTTGAAGATGTAAAGAGCCTTTTTATTTTTGATAACGCTGAGGAATATGAAGCCATTAGTAAGTTTTTGCCATTCTCTTTGGACCATAAGCCTTATATTTTAATTACTTCTCGTGATCGGAAATGGGAGGCAAGAGAAGAAGGAGATATAGAAGTAATACCCTTGGATGAGTTTGATGAAATAGAAGCTTTGGAGTTTGTAAAAAAAGCTTTGAACATACAAGATAACTTACAGGATAAGGAAGTAGAAGAGCTGATAAGAGAATTACAACATTTCCCATTAGCTTTGGGTCAAGCAGTTGCATGTATTTACAACAAAAACGAGGAATCATGGAACGTTGAGAAATTTAGAATAAGTGATTACTTGAAAGAATATAGACAAGAAGCAGAGAAGTTGTTTAAGGAAACAGAAGAATTGCTTGCAGGAGAAAAAAACGGCGAAAGTAGAGTGCGTTATGCTCAAACAGTGTTAACAACGTGGAACATTACACGTAACAGAATAGCAGACAATAAAAAATACGGCAAACAAGCTATAGATGTTTTAAATATTATGGCATACCTTGCTCCTGATGATATTTGTATAAGAGAAATTTTCTTAAGATTAATGGCAGATGATGAAGAAAAGCTTAAGAATGCTGTTAAACTGCTTGATAGATACTCAATGATTAATCTAAGGGGAAAAATAGTAAATATTCACAGACTAGTACAGAAAGTAACAAGATTAAAATTACGAGAGGAAGGACAATGAAGAGGAAGCTCTAAGAAAAGCTCTAGAGCTAATGAATAATAATATAGCAAAAGAGGATATTAGTCATATTGTTTCTGTTTGGGAGTATGCAAGTAAATATGGTAAACTGATTGATGATTTTTATTTTAATTCATTTTATACCCATAAGGAATCGTTTTTTATAGAGAAAAGTACGCCTTTACACTTGCTTGCTAAAAATGGCAGTTATGAGGTAATTAAGACTATATTAACGCATGTAGAAAAACATCACTCAGATAGGCTAACAGAAGTTATTAATATTCAGGAAGAAGATTGTGCTCTAACTCCATTACATATTGCTGCTGGAGGAGGAAGATTGAGCGTGGTAAGATGTTTAGTAAATAAAGGTGCTAATATTTATGTCGGAAAAGGTGGATATACTCCTTTACATCTTGCTGCTCGCCTTGGAGAATTAAACGTTGTTAGGTACTTTAATCGTCAAGGTGCTGACATTAACTCTAAAAATATATTTGGTGGTACTGCATTACATGTAGCTGCTTACCGTGGAAAACTAAATGTGGTAAGATACCTAGTTAGCAAAGGTGCTGATATTAATACTAATTCCGTAGAGCCATTTTTTAATGGAACTCCATTACATTGTGCTGTACACAGTAAAAGGCCGAGTATAGTGAAATACCTGCTTGATAGAGGTGCTGATGTTAGTATTGAAGATGAGGAAGGCAAGACTCCATTATATCGTGCTGCTGGAGGTGAGAATTTAAATATAGTAAAGTTCCTAGTAGAAAGTGGAGCCGATATTTGTGCTAAAAGTCAGAAAGGAATGATTCCACTATACGCAGCTGCTAAGTGTGGGAGTGTAAGTATAATGAGGTATTTTATTGGCAGGGGTATTAATATTAACTTCAGGGATGAATATGGTAATACTATGCTACACCTTGCCGCTGGAAATCATAATTTAAACGCAGTGGAATATCTCATTAGAAAGGGTGCTCACATTAACGCCAGAAACAAAAATTATTCAACGCCACTTCACTTTGCTGCAGTACACGATGAGGTGGTGGAGTATCTAATTTATGAAGGTGCCTACATTAATGCTAAGGATAAGGACGGCAATATCCCATTACATATCGCTGCTATGAAGGAAAATGCTTCTGCCGCTCAAGTACTATTAGAATACAGTGCAGAATTGATTTTTCCCCAAAAGGCTAAAGATGATTATGGATGGCAATATTCCGCTGATGGTAAAGAGTTATGTATTGTGCAACGTTTTATTAGAAAAAGTACCAGTGTTAATTTTAGGAATAAAGATGGCAATACTCCATTACACCTTGCTGCTATGAAAGGAAAAGTTGCTGTAGCAAATGTACTATTAAAATACAACGCAGACATTAACACAAAAAACAATGAGGGAATGACCGCATTACATTATGCCACTGATGGTAATCATCAAGAGCTTGTAGAATTACTTTTAGCTCATAATGCAAATCCTTTTTGAATCTACTTGAAAGTATTTAAGTCCAGAAAAGGTACATTAATCGATGTTTTTTATTTGTCTTGACAATATATATGACATCATTTACGATAAAAATTAATAACAATAATTTACATCTATAATGTTTGCAGTAATTGAGACCGGTGGGAAGCAATATTTAGTAAAAAAAGGCAGTATAATAAAAGTGGAGAAATTAGAAGCCGAGGAAGGAAAGGAAGTAGAAATCAGTAAAGTGGTTTGTGTTTCAAATAGTGGTTTATCTTATTCATCTAATGTTACTGTTAAAGCTGAAGTATTAGAGCAGTGCAGAGGTGAAAAAATTATAATTTTTAAAAAGAAGAGAAGAAAAAATTACTGCAGAAAGACTGGTCACAGACAGCATATAACTGTTCTTCGTATCAATGAAATTAATCTTCAAAAGTAAGAGGTAAGATATGGCAACTAAAAAGTCAGGTGGTAGTTCCTGTAATGGTAGAGATTCCGCAGGTCGCAGGTTAGGGATAAAGAAGAATGGTAAAGTTATTCCTGGTAACATAATTGTACGCCAAAGAGGTACAAAATTTCATCCTGGAAAGAATGTTGGTATAGGCAAGGATCATACAATTTTTGCTAAAACTGAAGGTTGGGTTAGCTTTAGAAAATCAGCAAATAAGAAGACTTTTATTGATGTTATCACAATTGTTGATGGTATTCAAGCTTCGGCTTAAATAAATCAGGGGTCTGTAGCTCAGGTGGTTAGAGCGCACGCCTGATAAGCGTGAGGTCGGAGGTTCAACTCTTCCCAGACCCATTACTCCCTATATTAGCCTACTTTTCACCTCCATACGTATGACAGTATCCGTTCAGCGGAGCGGTAAAATAAGTAGTAGACAAGAAATGCTAAAAATATAGGTGGTATGTGTGGTAAGTATGTCTGATCTACTAGCAAGTCTTCTCAAAAAAAACTTAAAAACAGAAATAGAGCAGCTAAAAGCAGAAATAAAGGGATTGGAGATAGAAAACGAAAATTTGAGGGCTGAGAATAAGGCACTAAGGATCGAAAATAGACCTGCTGCGAAGCAGTGTTGAACTAACTAAAACATGAGATAACCCAAAAGTAAGGTAAGTTAAAACCCGTGCCGCAAATTCACAATTCCGGTTGCTCCTACGATAGTGGCTTTTTACGGTATTTTTTGTATGGAATCACAACGTTTTTCTGCAGTTTTTGCCAACCTTGATACCCAGAATCAGCATATTTTATGCTATCTTTGGGCAACAATTTTTCCTGTTTTTTTATGCGAAAATCATGCATTCGACCTCGATGTGACTTTGAAATCGACAAAATCTGCCTATTTCCCTCGATCACAATTTCGGTTTTTATTGTGGTTGTTTTCTTTTTTCCTGAGTAACTTTTCTTACGTTTTTTTGTTGTCTTTCGGCCGCTGTATCGGTTGCTCCGTGACGTCTGCTAAAATTTTTAAAATCTTCTCTGGAGTCAGCGTTCTATCTTTTGTAATGTTGTCAGACCCGCTAATTGCCTAAAAATATACTGGGTTTTTGCAACTTTTGCGTAACTTATTGCCACTTTACTCTTCTAAAATTTTCATTTTATACGCTTTTTTGTGTTTTTCATCTGTTTTTTACCTTTTCGCAGGGGGCTTATTAACTCTCGCTTGTGGCCTTGATGTCCTGAGCCCCCTGGGTTCTTATCGCTCTTCTTTTTTGTCTTTTTGCAATATACATCTTGCGATGGTGGTAGAGATGAGTTTTTTGAATTTAAACCCAGCTTGTCTTGCAATTCTATTATTCCCTTCCTAAGATTTTCTATCTCCATTTTGAGATTGGCATTTTCTGACTCCAATACCACAATCTTCTCTTGTAGCACCTCTATCATTCACCCCTCTTTACTTGGTTTACTCTCTCTACACCCTTATGCTATTTTTGTAAATCTCTTTTTATATGTGTGAACAGCTACTAGAAATCTGTGAACGGTTGCGAAAATGCGCTCTTCAGTCTTTTTATAAACTATAAATCCGAAATGGACTATTCATCACGAAGCTGATTTATGGATATAATGCTACCATTTGATGACCTTTCAGCACATTTTTCATTACTGACTTTATCAAATATTAGAATATCTCCTGAAATTTTATCGCGAAATTCGCTGATAGCAAAAAATGGTATAGTAATTTGCTCTTGCTTTCCATTAAAACTTAAACTTACGCTGAAATTATCCTCAAAAGCCTTTAAGCCATAAAATTGATTCTGTAATATAATAAGCATTTGCGTAGGGTATGAGTTTTTCAAATAATCTGGTATTACTACACTATTGAAGCCTGTGAAAAATAATATTTCTAAGTGAGGAGTAAAATCATTACCTGATATATAATCTAAAATCTTTTTGATGACTTGAAATTTGCTAGAGTTGAGAGAACTTTTATAATCTATTGTCCCACTAGTGGCCATAACCTTCACCTTACATAATTTTCGGGAAACTTCTGTTACCCGGTGTTTCCCAAACCGTGCTTATAGTAATAAAGTTACTGTGCTAAATTAAGCAGCAGCGGCCTCTACACGATCAGCAGCAAAGTTATCGTTTGCATCTAAATTATGAACTCTTAGCGGTGGTGTCTAACCGAGCAAAGGTACCATCTTTACTATGCATGTCGATCCTTAATCGCCCCCGTATAATTAAAAAACATGGTGGAGGCGCCGAGTACTGCCCTCGGGTCCAATACACCTATTACAAGGTAAGTTTATTGCTATAGTGCACAAAACGCACACAATTATTGTATAGCAATATTGAACAAATGTCAAGTATTTAATTTTTAACGAGGTAAAGCAAAAGCTTGATTTGGTCTTTAAATCATATGTTACGAGCTATATTGCTTAATTAACCTTAAAGGTAAAAATTTAAAATAAAAAAACTATTTGCAGTAATAAAATTAATGCTTTTTTAATTTTAATGACCTATATTCTAAACTCTATATACCAACAAAGGATATTTTATGATAGGGGACTCTTCTTTGACGTCAACAGAGTTTTTTAAAGGTAGTAATGATAAAAACAAGCAGCTTCTTATTCAAATTGCTGCTTGGTTAGTAGATAATACTGGCCTGACTTTTGAACAAATAGCGCAGTGTTGCAAATTAACCCTTGAGGAGGTGCAAGATATAGCTGATGATGAAATAGATGTTGAAAAATATAACCCTGTTATTTTTGGAGTAATTACTCAAAAAGAGATTGATGATTGTGAAAAAAATTCAAATCGAGTGCCAAGCTTGATTGTGAAAAACATAAAGAAAAGAAGCAAAACGATCTGTAATACTCTTGGTTTTGCCTCAGCAGCAAGGCGTAGAGATAAACCTGATGCGATTTATTATTTAGTAAAAAAATTCCCTATCTTGGATAACAGCGTTATCGCCAAATTAATTAGCACTACAAATCATACGGTGGAGCAGGTAAGAAACGGATCTCATCATAATATGCAAAACATAAAATCTCAAGATCCTATACTTTTGGGTTTATGTAGCCAAGAAAATTTAGAAGCAGAAGTAGAAAAAGCAAAAATGGCAGAAGAAAAACAGGAGAGGTTAAAAAATATAAAAGATAATTAGGAGGTTTAATTCGATTGCTGGAATTTATAATTGGAACTTGATGAAGTGAGCTTCGAAAGAAATCTAGTATTGCCTTAAATTTTCTTGAAAACTTTCTTTGACTCCTCTTATCACCACCTCTCCGTTCAAAGTGGCTATTTTACCGTTTTTTCTCTTTGGTGTTCCACTTTTACTTTTTCATGAGGTGGCCCTGAGTCCGAATAGATGCTAGGTTGACATCTTGTTTTTTATTATATAGTATAAAACTTATTAAGATGTTATTTTATGGCCAGGTCTATTGTAGAAAAGTGTATCGAACGGGTTAGTAATCGTTTTAAATTAGTTCTATTAGCAAGTCAAAGGACACATGATTTAAATACAGGTGCAAGTAACCCAACTCAAGTGGCTAGATTTAAAGATCATAAAAACACCATAGTTTCCTTATACGAAATAGCAGAAAAACAAGTTGATGTTCATGAGTTATTTAACCTTTTGGTGGGTAGATGCAAAGAATATATGAAAGGGAATACTAGTAACGTTCATAGCAGTGATGCGAATAAGTTAGAAAAATTATTAAACTTTTCTAATGATCGATTTAATGCAGACCTTGCTCAAGAAGATGTTGATGCTCAAGGGATAGAGGATGAAATGGATAGTGAAGTAGACGACGAAGATGGTGATGAAGAATAAATCATATTGCTTTATTTGTTTGAAAAGTTGCTGAAGTTACGTAAATGATTCACATCGCCATCTACATTCTATTGTTTTGTATAAGTGTAATGCTCTACCGTATAGTTTCTAATTCAAGTGATATATGCAATAAAGTTGTGCCATTCAACAGTTTTTCAACACAAGTGGTTCTACTCATAACGGCAATCTCAATAATTCTGGGCAATTTCTTTTTAATTGATATAGCACTATTATACGCTAGTATTAGCTTTATATCAACTGTAGCACTAATGAGATTAATGTTGTCTTGACAATTTATGATAGGATCTATTTTCATATTTTTAGGCATTTGTTTAATAATTATTTCAAATATAGGAGTAATTAGATTTCCTGATTTCTATACTAGGTTACATGCGGCAGGCATTACAGACTCCAGCGGTGCAACTCTGTTGTTAATCGGTTTTGCTTTGCAGAATGAATTTTCAATGACTACTCTAAAAATAATGCTATTAATTCTTATAATATGGGTTGCTAATTCAACTAATAGTTATGCTTTGGCACGCACTTATTATAAACACAAGGAAAAAGCTGATAAAAAAGGTTAAGATGTTGGAAATATTAAATGTAGCGTTACTTTTGTTGTTACTAATAACGACGTTTTTTATAGTCTTTTCAAATCACTTGGTCGTAAGTGCTGTTCTGATGTGTGCATTTAGTTCGCTTATTGCACTTATATATTTAATTATGAATGCACCTGATGTTGCGATTACAGAAGCTTCTGTTGGTGCAGGGCTCAGCACAGTTTTCACGTTTGCAGCACTATCTTCGATAAAAAACCATAAGATTAATTTATCTCACAACTATATAACGCTTTTTTTTATGTTGTTTCTAGTTGTATGTTTGTCTCATTTTATGATTCAGCTGCCAGATTTTGGTGATCAAAATGCCCCAATCCACCTGCACGTTGCTCTTTATTATGTGGAAAATACTGAAAAAGTTACTGATGTCCCGAACATAGTAACAGCTGTTTTAGCAAGCTTTCGTGGTTATGATACATTTGGAGAAACTGTAGTGGTATTTACTGCTGCACTTTGCATAACATTAATATTAAAAGAAGAAAAAGAAAATGATTAAGGATCCAGTCTTAAGTGTAATATCATTTTTAATGGTACCTTTTATCGTTTTATTTGGTTTATATATACAATTTCATGGTGACTACACTCCAGGTGGAGGTTTTCAGGCGGGAATAATTATTGCTTCTGGAATAATATTATATTCAATGCTATTTGGTGTATCTCAGACTCTAAAAGCAATACCTTATTCTGTAATTAAGGTTACTAACGTGCTTGGTATTTTTATTTATGGTGGAACGGGTCTTATAACAATCTTACTTGGCCAAAATTTTTTATCTTATGATATATTGTCAGCTAGTAATAGTGCTGGTCAAAAATTAGGTATCTTTTTAGTAGAGTTGGGTGTAGCATTTACTGTCTGCTCCTCTATGTTGATTATATATATAGATTTTGCTCGTAAAAAAAGATAATGACTTTATTTAATTATGTAACTATTATTATATTAATGGTGCTAGGTTTATATATTACCATAAATGATAAAAATTTAATTAAGAAAATGATAGGGGTAACTATTTTTCAAGCATCTGTTTTATTGTTTTACATATCTTTAGGGTATATAAAAAATTCCTTGCCTCCTATATTAGCTCCGAACTTTTATTTATATAGCAACCCTATACCACATGTTTTAATGCTAACTGCAATAGTAGTTGGAATTGCAACATTTTCAGTTGGGCTATCTATGGCAGTAAAGATAGAAGAAAAATATGGTGCAATTGATGAAATCTCTGATCACCAAGACAAGTGTATGTGAGTTAACAGTATATTAAATTATATGAAGTAACAAATAGACACAAGAAATTATACACTTGCTTATTGTCAGTTTATTTGTTAATAAGAAATAAAATTCTAAACTATAAAGGTAATGATGTCAACTGTTAACGAAACACAAGATGAAAAAAAAATCATTAAAGATCTTGTTGAGAAAAAAATTGTTAAAGATCTTATGATGAAAGGTATACAAAAAGGTGATAAGATCACCTTTGATGAGATAAATGATGCACTAAATGATACGCTAACAGATGAAGATTTTTCATCTGACTTTATAGACAATACAATATCTTTATTACAAGATTCTGGAATTAATATACTTGAAAATAGTGACGAAGATGAGGAAGATGGTACTGTTAACAGCGATGATGATAAACTGGATGACGACGACACATCGTCAAGCGCCATTACAACTTTAGTACAAAATGATGACCCGGTAAGAGTCTATTTACGGGATATGAGCTCTGTAAAGCTCTTGTCAAGGGCAGACGAAATCAAGATAGCAAAAAAAATTGAATCTGAAAAGCACAATATGTTGCGTGCAATAATTGAAACGTCAGTAACATTAAAGATGATAAAAACATGGCGCGACGATTTGAGTAATGGAACCCTTCTGCTCAGAGAAATTATAGACTTAGAATCCATCTATAATTCTGATTTTAATGTAAATGTAGAAGATGTACCTGAAGAAAGTAACAATGATGATGAAGGCTATTCTAGCGATGAAGATGCTAGTGACGATGAGAGCAGCGAAGAAGATAATGCCACTAGTGACGGCTCAGCAAATTTAAACGTTTCTATTCTTGAAATGGAAAGTGACTTATTGCCAAAAGTTATAGTTGCGCTAGATGAAATAATCACTTTAACAAATGAAGCATTGACACTCAGGCAAAATTCTAGAAATTGCCCTCAGAAGGAAGGATATGAGGATTTATATAATCAAATATGGTCCATAGCGCTACAAATTAAGTTAAGTGACACTGCTATTGCTAAGATCACGCAAGAGCTTTACAGCACAAATAGATCTATCATGCTTGAAGAAGTTAATCTTATTTCTGAGGCTAAAAAATATGATATCAATAGAGAGGATTTTTACGAAGTTTATGATGATGTGCTTTTAAAGCATGAGCTAAAAGAGATAAGCCTTTTAAAGGCTAGTGAAAGTCGATCTTCTTTTACGGGTAAATTAAAAAATAAATTTATAAAATTTATAGATGATAATTTTAAGCATATCTCTAGTATTTTAAATAATGTCAAGCAATATGCGCAGGAAGATGATGTACAAGAATTCAAGGCACTAATTAAAAGAATACAGAAACACGAGCGAGAGGTTTCCGAAGCAAAGCAAGAGATGATTAAAGCTAATTTGAGGTTAGTAGTTTCCATTGCTAAAAAATATTCAAATAGGGGCCTAGCATTGCTTGATTTGATACAAGAAGGGAACATTGGTCTTATGAAAGCCGTAGACAAATTTGATTACAAACGTGGATATAAATTTTCAACTTATGGAACTTGGTGGGTGAGGCAATCAATCACTAGAGCAATACCCGAACAATCTAAAGTAGTAAGAATACCAGTTCATATGGTAGAGATTATCAGCAAAATTAACAGAGCATTAAGAAAAATGACTCATGAGATGGGAAGGGAGCCCTCATTAGAAGAATTGAGTACCGAACTTTTGATGCCGCTGGAAAGAATACGTAAAGTTATGAAAATAGCAAGAGATCCGGTAAGCCTTGAAGCCCCGACAGGAAAAGATGATAGTAGCACTTTTGGTGATTGTATAGAGGATAAAAGAGTTTCCAAGCCAGAAGATGCTGCAATACTTGCTGACTTACGTGGTATTACAACCAACGTTCTTGCAACTTTAACACCAAAAGAAGAAAGAATCTTGAGAATGCGTTTTGGTCTGGGTAAAGATGGGAAGGAGCACACGTTAGAAGAAGTAGGAAAAGTTTTTAATGTGACACGGGAAAGAATTAGACAAATAGAGGCAAAAGCACTGCGTAAATTAAGACATCCAAGCCGTGCTAGAAAACTTAGAGGATTCTTTTAGACCGCAATAGAAATCACTAAAAAAGAAGAGAAAACAGGATAGTATCCGTAGATCCCCTGCGAAAAGGTAAAAAACAGATGAAAAACACTAAAAAGCGTATAAAATGAAAATTTTAGAAGAGTAAAATGGCAATAAGTTACGCAAAAGTTGCAAAAACCCAGTATATTTTTAGGCAATTAACGGGTATGACAACATTACAAAAGATAGAACGCTGACTCCAGGGAGGATTTTTAAAATTTTAGCAGACGTCACGGAGCAACCGATACAGCGGCCAAAAAACGTAAAAAATCTTATTCCAGAAAGAAAAAAATAACCACAATAAAAACCGAAATTGTGATTGAGGGAAATGGGCAAATTCTGTCTGTTTCAAGATCACATCGAGGCCGAATTCACGATTTTCGCATAAGAAAACAGGAAAAATTGTTGGCCAAAGATAGCATAAAATATGCTGATTCTGGCTATCAAGGTTGGCAAAAATTGCAGAAAAACGTTGTGATTCCGTATAAAAAATACCGTAAAAAGCTACTATCGTGGGAGAAACCGGAATTGTGAATTTGCGGCATGGTTTTTAATAATTTTTGGGCTGGGGATTTCTTACCAGATTTTATCAGCAACTTGCTTCACGTTGTTTCGCAGGGGTCTATACTAATCTTAGGAAAATGTGGGCTCAGACTTTTTAAATGAATTTGGCATGAATTAAAAATT
Source organism: Wolbachia endosymbiont (group E) of Neria commutata (assembly GCF_964026735.1). NCBI lineage: Bacteria > Pseudomonadati > Pseudomonadota > Alphaproteobacteria > Rickettsiales > Anaplasmataceae > Wolbachia > Wolbachia endosymbiont (group E) of Neria commutata. The sequence goes on along the minus strand of NZ_OZ034692.1, from coordinate 928,026 downwards.
CAACCGAAGAGGGAGATGAAAGCAAAAATATAAGGAGTTGTCAAAGAAGTAGTAGTTGATGAATCCAATAATTTTGCTGTTCCTTTAGAAAAAGATCTAGTTTATGCATATTTCAAATTTCCTCTAAATATTAAATAGAGAGTGCCAAAATACACAATAATACTCAAAATTATTAAAGTTGCTAAATAAACAACACGGGCCAGCATTTTATCAAAAAACACCCCAGATAAGGAGTTAAAAACATAAAGAGTTAATGACATTATTATTGTGGCTATTAATATTTTTATAACATTTGAGAATAGCAGCTTACTGACTTTATACATTCTGTTTGTTTTTAAATAGTAAACTAACAAAATAGAATTTATCCAAGTGGAAGCAGAAGTGGCAATAGCAATTCCTGTGTGCTGATATTTACTCATTAACAAAAAATTCAGTACAACATTAATTCCAAGACACATTAGTGAGAATATAGTTGGAATTTTTAAATTTCCTTTAGCAAAAAATGTGGGCAACAATACTTTATTTATAATGAACGCTGGTAAAGAGAGAGAAAACGCTATTAATGTAGGAGCAGTTTGTTGCACTGCATGGTGGTCAAATTGACCATAAGAAAAAAGTGTATACAAAATTACATCAGGAATAATAATAAATGCAGCAGTTATTGGCATGATTAACATTAATCCAATATTGAGAGCCTTATTTTGTATTTTGATTATATTTTCAGTGTCATTCATTTGTTTTGAAATTAGGGGAAGAAGCACTGTACCAATTGCAGTGCCAATCACTCCCTGTGGTAGTTGATTTAATCTGTCAGCATAATATATATAAGACACTGCATTTGGCATAAAACTTGCCATAATTGTGTCAATCCATACGCTTATTTGCGTTACGCAATTGTTGATAGTTGCTGGTATTACACGCTTAAAAAACAATTTCACTTTGTCACTCAATTTTAAACTAAAAGAAAAAACTGCTTTTAATTTATATGCGCTAAATATTATCAGAAGTAACTGTAAAACTCCTCCTGTGAGTACAGCTATAGAAAGATTGTGTGCCGGAGTTTCTACGTAAGGCAAGAATAAACTGATAATTAAACAGAGATTCAAAATAATTGGTGCAATCGCTGTTGAAGCAAAGTGCTGCTTTACTTGAAGCATTCCTCCAATAAGTGATGCAATTGAGCTAAAAATTATGTAAGGCAGCATAATTCTTGATAAAGTAACAGAAAGAGCAAACTTGCTTTGATCAAATCCAGGAGTAAATATTTGAATCATATAAGGCAAGGAAATTTGCATAATGAGACAAAAAGCCACCAGAATAATAAATGTGATAGATATAACGCTACTTGCAAAGTTAAATGCCTTTTTATCATCACGTGATTCTGTTGAATATAACGGTATAAAGGACGTAGTAAATGCTCCCTCTGCAAAAAATGCGCGAAATAGATTGGCAAACCGAAATGAAGAAAAAAATATATCCGCAAGAGAAGTTGCACCAATGACTGTAGCAATTAATACATCTCTTATTAACCCAGAAATCCTTGAAATAGCTGTAAAAAAACTAAATGTGAAAATACTTTTAAACATTTTTACTATTATATTGCTTATTACTAATGATACTGGGATTTCACGGTAAAACTACTTTAGTTTACTGATACTCATTGGCGTAAGCTAATGCAACAACAACAGCAGTGTCTACTCTTAAAATTCTTTTTCCTAGACTTAATTTTTGACAAAACTTATCAGCAAAATTAAGCTCATCGGGTGAAAAACCACCCTCGGGGCCAACAATAAGTGCAATATTTTTCTTGCCTGCCAGGGCTTGATTAGGGGATTGTCCTTTACCCGTCTCATCACATAAAACAAAATTTTTATTCTGAGAATCAGGTAAATCATAGAAACTAATAGGAGGTAAAATTTCTGGTATACTTATCCTACCAGATTGCTCTACTGCCTCAATTGCTTGTAACTTTGCCCTATCAAGATTAATATTTTTTACTACTGTATGTTCCGTCAAAATAAATTGAATGCAGGTTACCCCCATTTCAGTTGCCTGCCTTATTACACTGCTCAAAGCAGCACTTTTTATTATAGCACAATATAAGTATAAATTTTTTTCATATTGCTGTTGCCGAATATACTCTTTTAGTCTCACTTGTACTGATTTACGTGATACCTTGAATATCTCTCCCAGCCACTCTCCATCCTTTCCGTTAAAGAGCACAATATTGTCACGTTCCTTAAGCCGCATTACGTTGCAAACGTAGTGACTTTGCCTCAGGTTGAGTCCTAAATTAACATTCGGTGATAAAGTTTCCTCAACGTAAAGCCTAGTTTTTCCATTCAACACAAATTCCTATTAAAGACCAACTTACCCAATAAACTCGCTCTTCTGCAAATTTTTAGTTTTCGATCCTCTCTCAGCATAAATACTCCGTAGCATCACCAAAAATAAATAACATAATGGTCTTGCTAATCGAAAATTGCAAGTCTTCATGTTGAGGTCTGAGGTGATTTTTTGATTAGATCGCTTTCGAAGCTAAGCCCTGTGGACAAAATTTAAAAAGAGAAGGAAAAAGCGGTAATTTACTGAATTAGCACAAACAAAAATTACCATGGATAAAAGAAAACAATAGGAAGCAAATTTTAGAATTCTTTAAAAGCGAAAAAGGCATACATAGCAAAAACGAAAAGAAATTAAGAGTACTCATGGAAGCAATATAGTATATGGTCCGAAGTGGCGGCTTTTACCGAAAATCCATGGTAACTACAGAAGCGTCTAGAAAAAGTTTAAAAGATGGTGCACGAAAGAAATTTGGGCAAAATTGCTCGAATATACGAAGCAAGATCCGGATTTAGAAATGTCCATAATCGATGATACGATCATTCGAGCTCATGCTTGTTCAGCTGGATATAAGAAAAGGATTCCTGGGCTCAAGAAGCACTGGAACGGAGCAAAGGTGGCTTTACAACGAAAATTCATGCTCTCGTTGATGCGCTTGGAAATCCACTCAAATTTATTTTGACACCTGGTCAAAGAATGAGATCACGCAAGCTGAAGTATTGACTGAAAACACTGCTAACACCACTATATTAGCTGATAAAGGCTACGATAGCAATGTATTTATTGCAAGTCTTGAAAGCAAAGGGTGCACGATTGTGATTCCGCCAAAACGAAACCGAAAAGTGCAAAGATACCATGATGAGCATATCTATAAAGAGTGGCATTTGATCGAATGTTTCTTTGGCAAAATAAAAAATTTCAGACGGATTTTCTCCCGCCTCGATAAAACTGCTGAAGTTTTTATGGGATTTTTGAATTTCGTTGGGGCACTTACATGGTTACTTTAAAATTTTGTCCACAGGGTCTAGAATCCGCTGTCCACTATACAATTTGTAAATATTTTTATGATCCCTGTATCAAGCACTGGGATGACACAAGAAGAACTACTGGATGACAGGAAAGAGTGGCTACCCGGATAACAGAAACTTTACACCTTAATTGCTATAGCTATAACATATTGTAAAAATAAACAGCTACTATTTTTTTACTAATTGAGTAAAATAGGTTGAAAGATTACGAGGAAGCGTTGAAAAATAAAATAAAAAGAATAATGATTTCAGGGAAGGAAGTGTGGCCAATTATTGAGGGGGGTAAGGGTATTGCAGTTAGTGATGGAAAATCAAGCGGTGCATTTGCTGCAGCGGAAGCTGTTGGTACATTTTCTGGTGCAAATGCTAAGCTTATCAATGATAACGGTAAATTAGTACCGTTGATTTACAAAGGCAAAACAAGAAATGAAAAACACAATGAATTGATTGAGTATAGTATTGAAGCTGGAATTAGCCAAGCAAGAATAGCAAGTGAAATATCAAAAGGACGTGGAAGAATACACATGAATGTGCTATGGGAGATGGGGGCAGCAGAACGTGTGCTTCATGGCATATTAGAAGGAGCAAAAGGTTTGATTCATGGTATTACCTGCGGTGCTGGTATGCCCTATAAGCTTGGAGAAATTGCAGCCAAGTATCAGGTTTATTATTACCCTATTATTTCATCAGTACGTGCTTTTAAAGCGCTATGGAAGCGTGCGTATCAAAAAGCATCTTCTTATCTTGGTGGAGTGGTTTATGAGGATCCATGGCTTGCTGGTGGTCATAATGGACTGAGTAATAGTGAAGACCCAGAGTTACCGCAAGCTCCTCTTGAAAGAGTCATTGATCTTAGATCTTTTATGAATGAAATTGGTCTTGCAGAAACGCCAATAGTTATGGCAGGGGGGGTATGGCATTTAAAAGATTGGGAAAACTGGCTTGATAATCCACAAATCGGTTCAATAGCTTTTCAGTTCGGTACTCGTCCACTTTTGACACAGGAAAGCTCAATTTCTGTAGAATGGAAAAAGAAGCTATTAACTTTGGAAGAAGGTGATGTATTTTTAAACAAATTTAGTCCAACTGGATTTTATTCATCTGCAGTGAAAAATAATTTCATACGTGAATTGCAAGAGAGAAACTCACGTCAAATAAAATTTTCAGAAAATGTGAGCGGAGAGTTTGATAGTGAATTTGCAATCGGTAGCAGAGGTAGAAAAATTTACCTTACCTCAAAAGATAAAGAGATGGCAAATAAATGGACTGAAACGGGGTACAAAGAAGCAATGAAAACTCCAGATTCAACTGTTATTTTTGTGACGCCGGAGAAATTTGAAGAAATAAGACAAGATCAAATAAATTGTATGGGGTGTTTGAGTCATTGTTTATTTAGCAATTGGAAAGACCATGATGATCATTCAACAGGAAGAAAACCAGATCCACGTAGTTTTTGCATACAAAAAACGCTACAAAATATTGTACATGATGGTGATGTTGAAAATGAACTCATGTTTTCCGGGCATAATGCGTATAAATTCAGGCAAGATCCATTTTATGAGCATGGCTACATACCAACAGTAAAAGAGCTGGTGGAAAGAATATTAATCGGGCGTTGAATCAAGGCTAAGTTAATAAGAGAGTATCCATCTATAGTAATAGAAAGGTGTTTTCTTATGATTATTAAATAAAAGATAGGATGTATGAAAGTCGAGCATACTGTATTTCCAAGCAATAAAGACATCGAATTTTTATCCAGAAAAATCAACGAAGAAACCATCGATGAAGGCACATCTTCCCAATTTGCTTTCTTCATGCGCGATCAGAATGAACAAATTATTGCAGGCTGCAGTGGTTCCGTTATTTATGGCTCAATTTATACTGATCTGCTTTGGGTGCATCCTGATTATAGGAGAAAAGGTCTTGGAAGCCAGCTGATGGAAAAAGTTCATGGTTACGGCCATAAGTTGCATTGCAAAATAGCAACTGTTACAACTATGAATTTCCAAAGAGCAGGAGGATTTTATGAAAGCCTTGGGTATGAATGTGATTTTGAACGTGCTGGTTATGTTGATGGAGCAACATGTATGTTTTTAAAGAAAACATTGTAGATATTTTTCATAAAGTTATTGCCTTGCTCATACGGATTAGGTGTTTTGAGCCAGTAAAAGTAGATTGGTGGCTGTGAGTGCTGCTAGCCAGCAGTGTTGAGGTTAAGTTATAGAATAGAAGGATTCAATGGACATTAAAAATTTACTACAAGAATTCATAGAAGACAACGGTTCTGTCGGTGCTTCTGTTGCAATTATCGAGAACGGCAAAACCTCATTCTACACGTATCGAAAAAAAGCAGTGAATGGAAATGATTTGGTTTCCAAAGACACTCTCTTTGAAATTGGATCGATCACCAAGGTTTTCACTATTCTTCTGCTGGCTGAAATGGAAACTCAGGGAAGAGTGAAATTGGATGAGCCGGTTGAAAAATATCTACCAGGAGTCAAAATTCCTGAGCAGAACGGGAAAAAAATCACATTCCGCCACTTAGCTACCCATACTTCAGGACTTCCTCGTATGCCGGATAATTTTGCTCCGAAAGATTCGTCTAATCCTTATCAAGATTATACAGTTGAGCTTCTTTTTGAATTCCTAAGATACTATACTCTGACAAGGGACCCAGGAGAATCTTTCGAGTATTCTAACCTCGGCATGGGGCTGCTTGGCTATGTCTTAAGCCTCCAATACGGGAAAAGCTATGAAGAGATGGTGAAAGATTTGATTACAAATAAATTAAATATGCTAAGCACATCCGTTTCCCTAAGCGGCAAGATGGCTGAAAATTTTGCATCCGGGCATAGCTTAGGTAAAGAGGATAAAAGTTGGGATTTTACACCATCGATTGTAGGAGCAGGTGGTATTCGCTCAAACATTAAAGACATGGCTAATTTTTTAGCTATGAGTATGGGTAACAGCAAATCTTCTATTTATAAATCACTCAGCCGATGCCTCGAGCAGGAATATTCTGAAAATCCTAATTTTGCAATTGGGCTTGGCTGGATACTCAGCACTTCAGATGAAGCAAGGCTTGTCTTTCATCAAGGGCAAACAGGAGGATTCAAAAGTTACCTAGGATTCAATCCGAAGTTAAAAAAAGGTGTTGTCATTCTGTCTAATTCAACAGAGTCATGGATTGATGAATTCGGATATCTTATTCTTGATCCTGATTATAAACAACAACCTGTCATAGATAAATCGCTTGTTAATGACCATGAATATCTAAATAAATTCGTCGGCCATTATATAGTAACAATTCCTGGCAGTCCTGAGTGGGAATTAACAATTTTGATGCACGGGAAGAATTTGGAATGCTGTGTGTTTGAAGCAAGTCTGGAGACGTCTTATCCTATGTGAACTCTTTATCCTGAGTCATATGGTATTTTTGGAATTATGGGAGGATTAGATGCATCTGGTGAAAGAATGAAAATATTCTTCAGTTTTAATAAAGCAGAAAGCATAGAAAAAGTGGAAGTACGAGCCACAAATGGAACTGTTTTATGGGAAGCTATTCCTAAGAATCTGTCTTAAAAATCAAAAAAGGGATAGAATAGTAGGGTCTTAAGCATGGGGTTAAGATGTATCCAAGCGATTTAAGAGTTTTTAATTTTATCTAAATCACTAGCCCCCCTGCGAAAAGGTAGAAAGTAGGTAAAAACGACTAAAAAGCATGTAAAATGAAAATTTTAGAAGAGTAAAATGGCAATAAGTTACGTGAAAATAGCAAAAACACCATATGTTTTTAGACAATTGACAGGGCTTACAACATCTGAATTTGAAAAAATCGTGGAAAAAGTCCGTCCAGAATGGGAAAAACTTGAGAAAAAAAAGAAATGTCATGGAAGAAAATCGCATGTTGAGGAGCTAGAAGACAGGATTTTATGTGTTCTAATTTATTACAGAACGTACATAACGGATCCATTTTTGGGCTTTTTGTTTAATTTGCATAACTCAAATATTTGTCGACTTTTGAAGAAAATGGAGCCATTATTAGCTAAAAAAATTACTATAAAAAAGGATAGAACGCTGACTCCAGAGAGGATTTTAAAAATTTTAGCAGACGTCACAGAGCAACCGATACAGCGTCCGAAAGACAGCAAAAAACGTAAGAAAAGTTATTCCGGAAAAAAGAAAACAACCACGATAAAAACCGAAATTGTGATTGAGGGAAATGGGCAAATTTTGTCGATTTCGAAGTCGCATAGAGGTCGAATGCATGATTTTAGGATACGAAAGCAGGAGAGAATGCTGCCAGAAGAAGCGTATGTTTACGAAAAGCAACGATTATAGCTTCCTTCTCATTGGTTAAAACCGTTGATCTTGGCTGCTTTGGGCCCATTGTGACATCTTTAGTGAATAAGCGTTTTTTCCATTTTATAATGGTCTTTGGTATAGTGCTCAGCAAGCTTTGCTATGCTCTCTTGACTATTTTGCATTGCTCTTGCTACTTCCTCTGTTGTTCTGGCGCACCCATGTAACCACAACTCCTCCTTTAATGGTAACTTCTAATATATAGTACTTTTCAAAACGAATGATAAAGGTATAATGACCATTTAGGTATAAGAGGAAAGAGATGGTATATAGTGTGGATTTAAGGGAAAAAGCAGTAGCTCTGGTTGAAAAAGGGAAGCCAAAACTGAGGTTGCAGAACTTTGAGAAATAGGAATAGCAACGTTATACAGATGGCTAAGAAAGAAGGCTGATGGCGAAAGCCTAAAACCAGCAAAAAACAGCAGTTTCATACGAAAAATAGACCCGGAAATGCTTGCAGAGTATGTTAAAAAACACCCAGATCATACTCTAATGGAGATGAAACATGACCTTGGTTTTGGAATTAGCTCGATTTGGTATAGGCTAAAACAGCTAAAGATTACTTTAAAAAAAAGACCACGCTTTACCGAGAACGGAACCATGAAGATAGAAAACAATTTGCTGACAAGATTGCCAAAATAGACCATTTGAGTATCGTATATATAGATGAAGCTGGAGTCGACAACAGGCCGTATAGAGAACATGCAAGAGCTCCACGAGGAGAGAAAATTTATGCGGATATTCCTAGCAAAAAACGCGAGAGAATCAGTATGATAGGTGGGTGGATTAAGAAAAATTTTATTGCGCCCATGACCTTCACTGGAGGTTGTGACAAAGAAGTATTCAATGCATGGTTGGAGGGAGTGTTGCTGCCACAATTGGGTCGTGGTACCACAGTGATTATGGGCAATGCTACTTTCCATAAAACTCCTGAAACGAAGGAATTAATAGAAAGCGCTGGTTGCCATTTGCTCTACCTGCCTACGTATTCGCCAGATCTGAATCCAATTGAGCATTGTTGGCATACAATAAAAGTTGGCTCAGACCTCGAATGAACAACCAAGAAAATCTACACCTTTTGGTTGGTAAGGCGATTATGGAAGTTTATCACTTGTATTAGAAAGTACTATAGTTACAACTTGAGAAGAAAAGCAATAGCCCCCCTGCGAAAAGTAAAAAACAGATGAAAAACACTAAAAAGTGTATAAAATGAAAGTTTTAGAAGAGTAAAATGGCAATAAGTTACGCAAAAGTCTATTAAAATATCTTGTAAAACTCTTGCCTCAGTATATCATTTAGCTTAAGTGGCGAGATTTTAACGCCTAGTTCTTCCATTGATGTGACAGCACAATCTTGCAATCCGCAGGGAATTATACCTTTATAGTGAGAAAGATTCGGAGAAATATTAAGTGCTATACCATGATAAGTCACCCATTTTCTTAAGCGTATGCCAAAAGCTGCGATTTTTTTTTCTTCTTCGCCATTGTTAACCCAAACACCTATTCTATCTTCCTTAAATTCTCCAAGTATATTAAAACGTTTCAAAACATTTATGATCCACTCGCTTAAATTTTTAATATATAGCTTTATATTGCATTTATTCCTTTTTTTAAGGTTTAACATTAAATATATAACACGCTGCCCAGGACCGTGATACGTATGTTTACCACCTCTACCCGTTTTATATATAGGAAAAAGTTTCTCAACAACATCGTTATCGGTTGCACTGATTCCTGCAGTGTATAGTGGAGGGTGCTCAAGCAGCCACACTATTTCATCTGCTGAACCACTCTGAATCTGCTCAATTTTCTCTTCCATGAATTTTATAGCGTAGTTGTAGTCAACAAGCTGGTCAGATATTAGCCACTCTACTATATTCAATTTCTTTTCTCTTTAATATATATAGAATAAACTTAACATTGGCTAAAACAGTTGACTAATCACTTACCCTTTTTGAAAGGCATTTTTTCATTAAATAAGCAGATTGTACTTGATCCATTCCTTAAGGTAAAGACTGAGCCTACTCTTTCAATTATAAGATAATCATCAACCGTGCGGAAGTTTGTCAAAGACTCATACCCTGAAGAGTCAACCATAAAGACTGCCGGAAAATCAGAATTTATCTTATTAAATTGTAGGTAGGTAAATTTCCCATCATCAAAAACCTTAATTGGTATTATTGACTGGCTGCCCTTAACGTGTGAGATGGAATAATTAAAATTTAGCCCCTTCTTCACAACCTCAATATCGTTTATGTCTGGAATAATGGTATGACTAGCTTGCTCAAAGATATCGCCATTATTGGTCGTGTAAATTTCATCACTGTTAAATAGTGGATAAAGAAACCTTACTTCATATGCCAACCTCGGATCATCCAGCCCTGTTGCTTCTTCAGCATGAAATTCAAAATAATAAACTCTTTTATTGGTAATTATAGTTGCATTAGTATCAGCAAGATCATCTGTTGGCTTAATAAATAACCTGTTACCCTGAGGGAGAAGTTGCCAACCAGTTGAATCACCCATTGAAAAATTTTGTATTACTTCCCCTTGTTCGAACAATATACTAGATTGATAACCATAAAAACCAGTATACTTATGTATAGCCTGCGGGTTATAATTGATTACTTTTATATGGTTGTCTCCAGCTATTGAACGTGGCTCCTGTTTTGCAGATGCATCACCACCACAAAAAAACAATAGGACAGCAAACAATAAAGGAATCATAATATTAAACATACACTAATTCTTAATATTTTATCATTATTCAATATAAGCTGCAAGTGTTAAGGTGCTTTCATTTATTTTTGGTATACTGCATAAAAACAAGTTGAAGAATTTTATGATGAAAAAAAGAATTATTCGGCTAGTAAAGGCAGCCAGACACTCTTTTGATGGGTTAAGATCAGCTTTTGCATCAGAAGCTGCGTTTAGGCAAGAATTATTACTTTTCATAGTATGTGTTCCGATTGCATTTGTACTTGATGTAAGTAACTTAAAGCGTATTCTGATGATAGGCAGTTTATTTTTGGTATTGACCGTGGAAATTATCAATACTGCTTTTGAGACAACGATTGACCGTATTTCCAGCAAGCAACACGCTCTTTCAAAAAAAGTCAAAGATTTAGGTAGCGCAGCAGTCTTTCTTTCATTAATTAACGCCCTTATAATATGGGTAATAATCTTAGCAAATTAACAGACCTACCTATTTTCTGATAGTAATTTTTTCGTTTAAGTGTGAAAATATACTTTCACACTCACTAGTTAAAATTTCCATATCTTGCGGTAAATCAGAATTGAATTCCATGTATTCTTTACTTTTTGGGTGATATAATCCTAATTTATAAGCGTGCAGCGCTTGTCTGTCAAAATTACGAATGAAATCAGAATTTTTAGCATATTTTGCACTTTTGCTACTATTTTTTCCATAAACTTGATCACCAACTATAGAATGCCCTATGTGGCTCATGTGTACCCGAATTTGATGTGTTCTGCCTGTTTCTAAAATGCATTTAACTACGCTTACTGGTCCTATAATTTTTTGCACTGAATAATGAGTAATCGCCGATTTACCTAAGGTTTTTGTTACACACATCATTTCTTTATTACCACGCTTTGGAGCAATGTTAGTTTTTATAGTTCCCTGCTGAGTAGCTAATATTCCCCAAACTACTGCTAAATATTCCCGCTTTATTTCACGATTTGCGAGTGATGTGGATAAAAAACTATGGGCTTCCTCATTTTTTGCGATTACCATCAACCCGCTGGTATTTTTGTCAAGTCTATGAACAATTCCAGGTCTTGCGTGACTATATGGAATTTTTCCAAGATGCGCAATAACTGCATTTAAAAGTGTATTATTATTTGTTCCGCTACCTGGATGAACTGTTAATCTGCTTTGTTTATTTAGCACTATAATATCTTCATCTTCATGAATAATATCAAGTTTTATGTCGTGATTAGGCTCAATTGATATAGGATTGTTAGGTAAAACAAGATGTACAGTATATTCCTCACTCGGTTTTACTATGTGATTGTTGTTAATTATGGGCTCATCAAGTAATTTCACCTGCTCATTTTGTATCAATCTTTGAGCTTTACTGCGTGATATATTACACTTTTCAGCTATATAACTAGCTAATCTTAATTTTTCTTCACCATTGCTTACACTTAAGATTGTTACTGAATGATCTATAGCGATTTACCCACGTGCCTTCTCAAATGCTGCTTGAAACTTTGGGTCTAGAAAATTTATTACTGAACCAGGTGGAATTTGATAGCTTCCTTTACCTTTAATAGGACAAATTTCCTGCTCGGCATTCCTATAGACAGGTTTCATTTCACTATCAAATTCTCGTAATGTTTTCTCAGTTTTTTTTCCGTCAGGATGTATTATTTCTAGCTTTATATCTTCTAATAGAGAATTGAAAAGCTCGCTTGATGGGCCATTAAGCGTTTTTTCCCACTTCTCTTTTTCTTTTTGTTGAGCAAGCCCTTTGTTCAATTTTGCATTTCCTGTTTGTAGCTCTTCCGTCCTTTTTTTTGATTTCAAGAATTTATTTTCTTCTCTTGCTTTTTTTTCTTCATCTAGCTGTGCATTAAGAGCCTTATTAGGAATATTTTCAGAACCACAACTTGTGCCACAATTACTGTTACGTTTTGTTGTTTGTGTTTTTGCCTCTTTAAGAGATTTTTTCAGTTCTTTATTTACTGTTTTCAGCTCCTCTACTTCTTTCCTAACTTCTTCCATCTCGTTAAGGGGTTCACTAGGCTGTGTATTCTGTGTAAAATAGCCTATCAATCGGTTTGGCTGAAATTGCTCAATTTTATCTTTAGCAATTTTAACAGCACTTTGCAACTCAGAAAAAGTACCTTCAATATCTAGTGAGTTAGCTTTTCGTAAAAATTTTTCAGCTTCACCCAAAACAATTGATATTTCTCCATGCAACACATTCAATTTGGTTACGATGCTTTCTTTTATATGGTTAAACGTTCCTTCAGCATTTTCTTCCACATTATCAAGCGTCTTTTCAATATTAGCATCTACAGAGTTAAAAAAATTATCAATTAATGTTTCAGTTTCATCTAAGAATGCATCAAATGAGTTACAAGCCATATCAAGTCTACTAGCAAATAAGTTAATAAATTCATCTTTAAATTCTCTCGCAAACTCAATGAGTTGGGACTGTAGATTATTCTGACCTGTTGCCCTTTCCTGCATTACAGATGCAACACCAACTTTTTTCCAAGGAAACAGAATATCCCGATTATCAAACTTTTTGACAAAGTCATGTGTTTCATTCTTTTCATTATTCCTTAATTTATAAAATGCTATACATATGCCAACAACAGTAATTGTACTAACAAGTGCAATATAAACCCATTCTTGCCAACCTACAACATTAGCAAAACTAAATCTATTTTGAATCAGTGCACCAAGTATAACTGCGGCACTAATTACATAAGGTATAGTCAGTAAAATAACCCTATTCCTATTTTCCTCTATTTGGCCATCTAATATATTTTCCTGCGTTTTAGAAATTGGTATAATAATTGAAAACTCCTTCTTAGAACCCAATTTTATTATAATTTCAATTTTTTCAGCTTCTTTGGCAATTTTACTGATTTTACCAGGTTTTCCACCTCTGATTTTTTCATCTATTAAACTCTCTTTTATTTCTTCTCTGTTCATATACTTTAGAGCAAGAGAGGTTAAGAAAACCGCTCCAAGAATAACAGAAACAAGAGCATAAGCTGACATTAATGTTGGATTAAAAATAGCCGTGATAAAACTTAAATCATTACTGGTTATTATTATTGCAGCGACATAACCTAGAGAAAACTGAAACCAAGTACTCACAGCTGCTATAGGTAGAGCATTATTTAAAGAATGTTTTTTTATAAAAACAAAAACTCTACTAGGCTGATTAGTGAGTTTTTTTAGTCCCAAGAAATCAAGATCTTTAAAATAATCAGCTGTATGCATAAATTTCCTTACTTAAACTTACATTAATTATATATTAATAAGACCTTAAAGTCAAACTTTTTAACTTATGCCAAGGCCTATTGGAACGAACTCTTTTAATCTCTATATCACTATTTGCCAACCAAATTGAGTGTGTACCATGCATTTCTAAATCAGCATATTTGATGATTTCAGCGCCACAAACTGAATAATCAAATTCACTTAATTGAATTATTAGGTCAACATTATTACAATTTTGCGAGATATCTTCTTCTTTATAAGCAAGCAACACCGACTTGTTATTTCCTTTATTATATATACAGCGATAATCACCACACTTTAGTCTTTTATCTGGATTACTGTATTTTGCATAATTCAAAATTTCATTCTGCCCATTCTGCTTTGCCCATGTTTTTACAACAAAGTTCCTATTTTTCCTTGTAGTAGAATACAGTAAATTGTCATTATCCTTTACAGCACTATTGTCGCTACTTACTAAAATATCAGGAGTTTTATATGAAGCACTAAAACAAATACCCAGCACGATAAAGAAAATTCCGAAGAAACGCCAATTTCTTTCCCACAAGCACAGCCATAACAATCCCAAGGTTATTATAATAATTGATGAAGCAGGGAATGTTTGTATGGGGATAATTAAATATTTAAGGTCAGCTATCAAGTTTGTTATATGCAAAACACCATCAATTGGACGCTCTATAATAGGCACTATAATCCACTCAATATTGAGTGGAATGAAAAAAATATAAATTATTCCAAGTGGAATAATAATCAACGTTACTACCGGTATAGCAATTAAATTTGTGATGATTCCGCTGATTGAAAAATAGTTGAAGTTGTATATGGTATACGGCACAGTTGCTAAACTTGCTATGAATGAGCTGATTATTATCGATACAAAATATTTGATTATTTTTATATTAAACAATTTATTAGCGTTAATCTGATAACTGGAAATTAGTGCCAAGACGGCAGAAAATGACATTTGAAAACCAGGCTTTAAAATTGCTTCTGGCTCTACTGCGAGTATCACTGAAGCAGCAAATGCAATTGCAATTAAACCTCGATATTTCCTCTCTATCATTGTTGCAACGAGTACCAAAATTACCATGATATAGGCGCGCTGAGCGGAAATTTGCATCCCTGTAATGAATAAATAAAATGTAGTTGGCAAAATAGTGAGAAATGCTGATATTTTTTTAGTATTATACTTAAGAGTTAAAGTTTCAGAAATTGCAAAGAGATTACGAAACACTAGAAAAAATAGACCAGCAATAAATGATAAATGTAAACCAGATATCGCAAACAAATGTGCAATACCTGAATCTCGTATTGCATCCATAGTTTTTTGATCTATTCCATCTTTTTTGCCAATGAGTAAAGCCGAGATTATATCCGCGTGTGGTTTTTTACTATTTTGCTGCAGATTTTCATAAATATACTGACGAAAAGATTCTATATATTCCTGAAATTTTCTGCTTTCAGCTTTTTTATGTAAAACAATTTTACTTGTTGCAAAACCTGTAGCACTTATTTTTTGATAATACTCTATTCTTGCAAAATCATATGCGTATTCAGAAGGTGCAATTTTTGGTGAGAAAAGTTTTGCTGATAATTTTACTTGATCACCTATTTTAATATCTTTTTCTACTTCAGTCCTCACAGATATTCTAATGTTATCCAGTTTTACACTTGTGTTTTGTATTTCATAAAGCAAAAATTGTTTATACAGACCTTTATCATTTATATCCTTTGCCGTAGCAATAATATCTTTCACGTATCTTTCTTTATAAAGGATTTTAGTATCAACTAAGGCTGTTCTTAATTTGCTAGCTGTGAATCCTATTAGCAAGGCGATTAAGACGATACATAGTATTGCATACTTTCTATATAGTACTGAAATCAATATTAATAGAGGCAGAAATAAGAGAAAAATTGATATGGTAATAATGAAACTCGGTTCAAAACTTAAAGAAAAGTAGATTAAAATTCGTACGCACTGAAAAACAGGAAACCATAGTATCAAATTATATTTTTCATTTTGTATATTATTTCGTACATAATTAATTATCATGCTAAAAAAAGCCAATAAATATGTACACATATTGATATTTTATACTTGTACTTTAACATAATTATAAATATAATAGCTTAATAAACAACGACGCGGGGTGGAGCAGCTCGGTAGCTCGTCAGGCTCATAACCTGAAGGTCGTAGGTTCAAATCCTACCCCCGCAACCATTTTGTCTCTAATGGAATAAGATTTATGTCTCTGGTAATATTCTGCCGGTTATGGTGTTCCCCATTAAATTAACTCATTACTTTTATAGAACATCTCATTGAAATCATTTAGAGTTCCGAAGTCTTGGTTTTTAATAAATAGATGACCATTTGCAATGTAAGACTCGGCAAGAGTGATAGGCTCTTCATAATGCTGTGAAACTGGTACAATAACATTATTGTATAAAACCATAACTTGCTCATAGTTATATTCTTTACTGGTATGGTACTTATTCTTTATAGTGTCATAAAAATTTGTTGCATCATCATATGTAACTTGCAGCTCCACCTTATACTTTCCCATTTCAAGTGGCCCACCAGCCTTTATTTTTGGTGGGTGCTGTGCAGATGCAACTTCATTAAAATTTTCTGTTTGACCGTCAGAACTATCGTTCATGCTTCCTATTACGCTAGCTATAACACTTTCTTCCTGATCCTCATCCTCATCACTTGCTGCTGATCTTTTACCTCGTTTTTGATGGTCTGAAGATGATTCACTTGCGCTGCTATCTGCTTGCATTTGTTCTACACCTACACTTTTTTGATGGTCTGAAGATGATTCGCTGCTTATCTGATCTGCAACCCATCCTTTAAACTCTTGACCATAACCCCTCAATGTAATTAAAAAATCTTCAACTAGTTTATTAGCTTGAGGTCTATCACTATATCCATAGCTAGCGAGACTTTTTAATAGATTATCAATCAAATCTGGATGTTTATGTTCGAGAAACTTTACTACTTGCTTGGCTTCTGAGTAATAATGTGCTCCTTGGTAATTATTGCGCAGTATCTCATCTGGTTTAAGAGACTTACTTTGTATTGCAGAAAGAGCTTTAATATCCTCATGATCATTTACGTGTTCACCATTTTCTAAACCAGCAGTATAGTTAGCAATGGCTTCATGCATTGCTTTTGGCAAAATATAACTTAAACCAAGATTTGCACAGTGCATTGCATGCCCTATTTCGTGTTCTAATACATGCTGATTCAAATTTCCTCTACTATCGAGGTAAACATAAACATCAGCAGCATTTCCCTTGCTTAGGTCAATCATCTTTGTATAACCATTAACACCATTACCAGCATCAAATCCAACTTTTTTCAAGTATTCCTTAAAATCATTTTGAGTATTGAATATATAAGCGTTGATCTTTATATTGTGGTCTGAAGTATTAAAAACACTTTTAAAGTCTTGCATGGCATTCTTAATACTTTTTTCTATCATATCTAGTTTGTTACTAGCCAAGTCATACTTTATATTTATGTCTGCTTCACTAAAAGATATAGTTTTATTATGTGAAAGATTTGACATCACACTATCCATGTAATTTACTATCTCTGTTTGTCCTTGCTGTTTAGCATATGCAAGAGGCGTACCATCGCATGCTCTCTCAATATAGAGGTCAGCACTATTATCCATCAAACATTTAACCATATCTAAATTTCCACGCGTAATGGCCAGATGTATTGGAGTATAGTTATGAGTAAGATTTACGTCTGTACCCTCTTTTATTAAATAACTTACTACTTCTAGGTGACCTTTATTGGCTTTTACATTAGCAGCAACGTGAAGGGGAGTGTCATTCCATTTATCTAAAACATCAAGCTTAGCACCTTTCTCTACTAAAAACTTAACTATATCTAAATTTCCATTTTCGGCAGCTTTATGTAGAAGAGTTCTACCGATACCGTCTTGTTGATCTACATCTGCACCTTTTTCTATCAAATATTCTGCTAGCTCTGTATACTTACGTGCAATGGCCATACTAAGTGGATTATTATACTTGCCTAAGCTAACACTAGCATTACCTGTCTCTACCAAAAATCTTACCATTGTCCAGTCGTTATTCATCACAGCATAAGAAAGTGGGGTAATCTCATGTTTATCTTGCACGTCTACCTTTGCACCTTGCTCTACTAAAGATTTTACCTCATCAAAACGCTTACTAAAAACAGCCTTGTGTAGAGCAGTATAACCATGAGAATCCTTAGCATCCAAATCCGGACCCACTATTTTATGTTCTTCTACGTCCTCCTCCCTAAGTTCTCTTTTACTTATTCTATGTTCACTTTTGGGTTTTTCTACTGTAACTTCTTCTTCAGGTTGTTCAACATGGGAACTTTGTGTTTCCACAACCACTTCATTACTTCCCTCTAGAACCTTAGACAATTTTTCAGATACTTGGCTGTCACTCAAATAATGATTCTTAGCATTTAGGTAGCTTGCATAAGAATCATCTGGTATTGAATAGAATCCATTTGCAAGATCAGGATAGGAGCTCTTATTCAGCACAAAAAATAAGTCATCATGTCCGAGCAGCATATCATAGTCAGAGTTAGTACAATGCAAGAATTCGCTACCTTCATATTCTGCTATGTAGAAACTACCAGGATCTAATGTGATCTCCTTATCATCAAGCTTTAAAACAGCAGCTGAACGCTGACTATCAATATCATGACCTTTTATCACTTTAAATAAGTTAATTTCACCTTTTTCTATGAGTTCTCTTAGATCTTCATTAGACCCCCTGCGAAACAACGTGAAGCAAGTTGCTGATAAAATCTGGTAAGAAATCCCCAGCCTAAAAATTATTAAAAACTATGCCTCAAATTCACAATTCCTGCTATAATATTAAATCTCATGTTGTATTTCTTCTGAAAATTGCGGTAAACATTTGACATTATTTTGAAGATTTTTATCTCGCGAATCTTATTTTCCACACGCATCCTGAACGATGCCAGCTTTCGATTATGCTCCTTTTGCACCTCCGTTAGTGGTTTTTTACGGTGTTTTTTGTACGGAATCACAACGTTTTTCTGCAGTTTTTGCCAACCTTGATACCCAGAATCGGCATATTTTATGCTATCTTTGGCCAACAATTTTTCCTGTTTCCTTATGCGAAAATCATGCATTTGACCTCTATGCGACTTCGAAATCGACAGAATTTGCCCATTTCCCTCGATCACAATTTCGGTTTTTATTGTGGTTGCTTTCTTTTTTCCGGAATAACTTTTCTTACGTTTTTTGCTGTCTTTCGGCCGCTGTATCGGTTGCTCCGTGACGTCTGCTAAAATTTTTAAAATCCTTTCTGGCGTCAGCGTTCTATCCTTTTTTATAGTAATTTTTTTGGCCAATAATGGCTACATTTTCTTAAAAAGTCGGCAAATATTTGAGTTGTGCAAATTAAACAAAAACCCTAAAAATGGATGCGTTATGTACGTTCTGTAATAAATTAGAACACATAAAATCCTGTCTTCTAGCTCCTCAACATGCGATTTTCTTCCGTGACATTTCTTTTTCGCCTCCATTTTTTCCCACTCTGGACGCACTTTTGCCACAATTTTTTCAAATTCTTCTGTTGTCAGACCCGTTAATTGCCTGAAAATATACTGGGTCTTTGAAACTTTTGCGTAACTTATTGCCATCTTCCCTCTTCTAAAACTTTCATTTTACATGCTTTTTAATGTTTTTCATCTGTTTTTTACCTTTTCGCATGGGGTCTCATAATCGAAAGCTGGCATCGTTCAGGATGCGTGTGGAAAATAAGATTAGAGAGATCAAAATTTTTAAGATTATGTCAAATATTTACCGCAATTTTCAGAAAAAATATAACATGAGATTTAATATTATAGCAGCAATTGTGAATTTGAGGCACGGGTTTTAATAATTTTTGGGCTGGGGATTTCTACCAGATTTTATCAGCAACTTGCTTCACGTTGTTTCGCAGGGGGCTAATGATATTCGCTATAAAATAGTGCGTATTCACGAAGAAGTTGAAGGTCTCCAGACAGGAAAAGTGGAGTTAATAGAGGATGCTATAGTACAATTGGGACAAGGCGGTTCTAGGTTTTTGCCATTTGAAATAAGGTTAACCAAAGCAAAAAACCAAAATAGTGGAGAAGTTTTCACATTTTTGGCCAATATTTATCAAATGTCTGCGGGAGAGATTTGTGATCTTTATAAAAAACGCTGGTCAATAGGGGTGTTTTTCAAATTTATCAAGTAGGAGCTTAATGTAAAGCACTTTTTAGGATACAATCAAAACACAATCATGGTAAACATTATATCTTGTTCTTATTGCCTCCACTTTGTTGCTGGAATACAGAAAATGCAGAGCATAAGAAATATCACAAATGCTATGAATAGCGAAATACAAGCTCAGTTATCTACGACTACTGTAAGTCCTGAAGCTATTACGCATAGGCACAGGCATCATCATGGACACAGAAACGCTACAGCGTAGCAACGTAATCGTCGTGCTATTGATAAAAACAAGAAAGAAAAAAACATACCAAGCAGTGCAAGCAAGCCAAAATCATGGATAAATGCTGCTGTAGATTCTTTTACTAATACTATTGTAGGTGCTGCTCAGCTTATACCTTCGCTTTTTAAGCTTGCTTTACCTTCGGGTCCTGCGCAGAAGGAGGATTTTCAAAGTAGCGATAAAAAAAGAGATCCAAATAGCGAATTTCGTGGACAATTTTCTGTTGAAGTTTGTGCACAAAATAACATAATTGCACTCAATGTCTTGTTACAGAATTTTCTAGATAGAAGATACCCCCTTCCTCAAGCACATGAGACCACTTCTGAGGAAGCACAAGCTTATGCAATAAAGATTACTGCAGAACTTGAGCAAATATTGAAACGGACAGCTGTCAGGTGTGGGATATCAGTACAAAATTTAGATTTCAATAACTGGGAAATTCAATCAACTATACGCGTACAAGTACTGAATAATGAGAAGAATGAAGAAGTATTAAAAACTTTATGTTCAGCTGTGGAAAAAGCTTGTCCGAGCTTGACGCAAAGAGAAACGTTTTTAACTGAGGTTAAGAATCAATTAGTACGTAATCTTGCTCCAATGAGTATAGCAGATGATAGGCCTTCTGATCATAGTAACTCCGAGAAAATAAAAAGTGCTATATCCCAAGACACACGTAGTTCCGAAGAAATAGGTAAAATCAGCAATGGTAGAGACATCTCTAACCATGCTTCCACTAATTTTTATGGAGCTAAAGACTTGCCACCGAAAGATGCTTGCACTAGTCACCTGGAAGCTCCCTAAGTAGTATAACAATGACAGACTTTTTAAACAGCTTAGCTTGCCGATAAAGCTATATAACGGTAATTATATATGATATATTTATAAATGTCAATACAATATTTGTGAAATATTTAATACAAAGAGAAAACTGTAAATCTCTCTGTTATCTGAGTAGTTCACTACTGGAATGACAATAAGAGAACGCTTGGATGACGAATGTGAGTTCTGAGGTAACAAATTTAAAGCTTGAATGACATCGTTGTATACATTTTATCACTAAATTAGACATTCGTACAGCTTTGTGTCAGCTACTTGTATGACACCGTGAGTTGTTCAGGTGCTTTCGTCTATTTACCATATTATTTTAGGTATTATTAAATAATTCGATGTAAAAAGGTCATTTATGCATTATGAAAAATGTTGTGGCAAAAATGAACAATATTGATAGCTTGCAAGATTTACTCCGAAATAAGAGTAAGGAAGAAATTCTCAAAATCATTCGACAAAGAAAAATCAATGATGTTCAAGATGAACATGGTAATAGCTTATTACATCATGCGGCACAAAAAGGTTGCATTTTAGAAATTGAGTTACTTTTAGAATTAGGTATTTATACTGGTTTTAAGAACGTAAGTGGAGATGTTGCACTGGAAATTCTATTACAGAATATTCAAAAGATTAACAGCAAAACCATAGAAATAATTCAAGTATTGTTAAAATGTGCAAAGATAGATTTAGAAGAAAATTGTGCTATAAAGGGTATAGATAACAAATTAATATGTGGTAAAGCTTTTCTAGAGTATGCAGTAGAGACTAATGATGTAAGATTTGCTAAGTTACTAGTCGAATGTGGAGCACAAACAGGCATTAACACAAAAAACGAACAAGGAAAGAACTTATTAATTCAGTTAATAAAGGCTGAAGGCATAGAGAAAGAAAGAATTAAACGTGATTCTAAATCTTTAAGTGAATCGCTCTTCTCTACATTTGATTGTTCATTTATTAAGTTACTGGTCGAAAGGGGAATAGACATAAATGATCGCGATGGGTGTAAATTGACTGCATTACATCAAGCTGTTAGCTATGGCTTTGATACAAAGACTATAAAACTGCTTTTAGAGCTTGGTGCAAATATTAATGCTAAGGACGAAGACGGCGTTACCCCACTGCACATAGCTGCTTCACTTGGAGGGGATAATAAAGAGCTAATAAATTTGCTTATAGATTGTGGTGCAGATATTAACGCAAAAACTATTACGCTTGCCCATGATGCAATTCATGTAGCAACAAAGTGCAATAATATAGAAAACATCAGAGCTTTGCTGAAAAGAGGAGCGAATATAGAATCTAAAGATAAAAACCAACTATTACTGACAGCTATTAATTCTTACCTAAATTTTTATAAAGGCGAAGCAGCAGGTGGCATCAATGTTATCAAATACCTGCTCAGCGAAAATGCTGATATTTCTGCTGAAGATATAAATGGTCAAACCATTTTATTTTATCTTGCCAGAGCAAATGATTTACTAGTAACAGAATTAATTTTTGATAAATATAAAGGAAATATAAAAAAATTTATCAATAAGGAAAATAAAGCGGGATTCGACGCTGTTGATGTTGCCCTTGAGCATGATCACAGAGAAATTATCTCACTCTTAATTTCTTTGGGTGCAGATATTAATAAAATTGGCTCGAATGGACACACTAAGCTTCATAGAGCGATAATTGATGACAACGTTCGTGAAACGAGATTACTGTTATCGCTTAAAGCAAAGGTAGGTGCAGATGACAATGGAAACACTCTATTACATTTAGCGATACAGAGAGCAAGCAGCTCAAAAATAGTGAATATACTGCTGGAAAAAGGAGCTAATATAAATATTTGCAATCACAAAGGAATAGGTCCTATAGGTGAATTGCATTATAAAATGAGAGAGCCAAACAGTAAACAAAATGAACGTAAAAACAAGCTTAATGAAAGCTTTATAAGACACATAAAAGATCAACGCAATAAAGATTACTGGTACTACTTTCAACTCAGTAGTGCAATATGCTCAGCAGGCATAGCTTATATGCTTCTTCTCGCTAACACTTTACCACTAGCTATCACAGCAATAGTGTTATTTGCTGGAGTGGTGATGCTGTCATTGTGTTTTAAACAATGGAAAAACTTAGAATCACACTACCGAAAAACAGAACATAAATTGAAAGAAGTTACAAGTGAGAAAGTTATAGCTACAACAACAAACTGTGAAGAAAGCAAAAAAGGAAAGATTGATTGTAATCAAAATCTTGAGCATATACCTGATCAAAATTTAAATCATGTACCCAGCCAAAAACTAAAAGAGATAGCAATAGAGAATGTAGGTCAAGTTAATATAGGGCAAGTAGTCGCTGGATGAAAACAAAATTAAATACATTTTTAATATTTTTATAGAAATCTATGAGCATAGACTTTGTGTGCTGCTCTAATGGCTACCTTTAAATGTTTAATGCTCTTTTCTGTTATTTTTATTATTTCTTGTACACATCTTACTACTAAGCAACATAATAATGGTCATACTAACATAGATAACGAAGATCATCACCACGATAAAAGCGAACATGAGACTTTGTTTGGACAATATAAAAATAACGTGCCTCTTTTGGAGGACAATGAACCTGCAGTCCCAGAAGTTATACCTTTACCAATAGAGTTTCCAGATCTTACAACTAGCAGTCAGCTTATTTCTATTAATGTTAGTGAAGAAGTATCTGTAAAGGACCTATTGATTGAAATAGGAAAGCTTTCTGATATTAACTTGGATATAGATCCAAAGATATCAGGCAATATTATTTTAAAACTTAAAGATAAGAATATAAACGAAGTAATTAAAAATATAGCTCAAAGCGCTAAACTACGCTATTCAATAGAAAATGATGTAATTAGAATTGAACAGGATCTGCCATACGCACAGAATTATTATGTGGACTTTATTAATATTCAACATTCTGCACAAAGTAATTTTGTTATTAGTAACAAAATTAACAATAGTGAAGGAAATAGAGATGATCAAGGCTCTAATAATGTTATGAGATCCGAATATAGTAGTGATTTATGGTATTCACTAGAAAAAGGCTTGAATACAATAATGGATGTTAACGGAGTAGATGATGGCGAATTTCTTTCATCCAACAAAGAAACTGGTGTTATCATTTTAAACGCTAGGAAGGGTATTCATAAAGCTGTTGAAGAATATATTAACAAGGTTAAAAGATTAGCGTCTTCTCAAGTAATGATAGAAGCAAAGATAGTGGAAGTTGTGCTGGATGACAAATATCTTTCCGGTATTAACCTCAATGATTTAAAGGGTGGAAGCAAATCTATGATGAATCAAGATAATTCTATTATTAATCTAGCAATGAACTTTGGTGATAATAATTTAGGGAGTTTGGTAAAAATTTTAGACAAGTTTGGCACTTCAACTGTAATCTCAAGCCCTAGATTGCATGCTATAAATAATCAGCAAGCAATGATTTCATTTACTAAAAATCATGTTTATTTTGTTTCCGATATGCAAAAAAGCACTAATCAGGTTTTAACTACTAAAATGAACAGCGTGCCAATAGGTGTTGTACTAATAATCCATCCAAGCATTAATATTGATACTGGAGAAATATTTATGGATATACACCCAACTTTATCAAGAATTAACGGCTATACTAAAGATTCAGGTATAGAATATGTTGCGCAACAGAGTAAAACGAAATTAAATAGCGATGTTCCAATTGTTGAAACCAGAGAAATGAACTCAACGCTCAAAATTAAGAGTGGTGAAATTATGGTAATTGGTGGACTCATAGAACATAGAGAAGATAAGCAAAGTTTTAAAGCTACATTCCGTCAAAAATCAAGAAGACTAGCAAATCACATTAGCACAGTGGAAACTGTCATCTTTTTAAAGGCAACAATTGTTCCAACATTTGGTTTGTTAGATACAAAAGATAAAAATTTGTATGCATTAAATCACTAGACCCCCTGCAAAACAAGCAAAAAACAGATGAAAAACATTAAAAAGCGTATAAAATGAAAATTTTAGAAGAGTAAAATGGCAATAAGTTACGTGAAAATAGCAAGAACACCATATGTTTTTAGACAATTGACAGGGCTCACAACATCTGAATTTGAAAAAATTGTGGCAAAAGTGCGTCCAGAGTGGGAAAAAATGGAGGCGAAAAAGAAATGTCACGGAAGAAAATCGCATGTTGAGACTCTAGAAGACAGGATTTTATGTGTTCTAATTTATTACAGAACGTACATAACGCATCCATTTTTAGGGTTTTTGTTTAATTTGCACAACTCAAATATTTGCCGACTTTTGAAGAAAATGGAGCCATTATTGGCCAAAAAAATTACGATAAAAAAGGATAGAACGCTGACTCCAGAAAGGATTTTAAAAATTTTAGCAGACGTCACAGAGCAACCGATACAGCGGCCGAAAGACAGCAAAAAACGTAAGAAAAGTTACTCAGGAAAAAAGAAAACAACCACGATGAAAACCGAAATTGTGATTGAGGAAAGTGGACAAATTTTGTCGGTTTCAAAGTCACATCGAGGCCGAATGCATGATTTTTGCATAAGAAAACAGGAAAAATTGTTGCCCAAAGATAGCATAAAATATGCTGATTCTGGCTATCAAGGTTGGCAAAAACTGCAGAAAAACGTTGTGATTCCGTACAAAAAACACCGTAAAAAGCCACTAACGGAGGAGCAAAAGGAGCATAATCGGAAGCTGCCATCGTTCAGGATGCGTGTGGAAAATAAGATTCGCGAGATCAAAGTTTTTAAGATTATGTCAAATATTTACAGAAATTTTCAGAAGAAATACAACATGAGATTTAATATTATTGCGGGTATTGTGAACTTGCGGCATAGTTTTTAATAATTTTTGGGCTGGGGATTTCTACCAGATTTTATCAGCAACTTGCTTCACGTTGTTTCGCAGGGGGTCTACTGATTTAAATGATAAATCAGCATTATCTTAAAAAGAGTGCCGATGTTTTCAGTCAATCTTAAAAATTCACTAAAAATCCTATTTTTTTGCGCTTCGTTTGCACTTTTCATCAAAGCCCGTGTTCTTTCCTTGATGCCAAAGGAGTATAGAAATTCTCTTTGAGTTAAAATTTCACAATCCGCATACTGTAATGAATCTTTCAGTGCTTGAAAATTTACGAGTGCAGTAATATCACTGCTCCCAATGTTCTCGAGAAAGTTAGCATATTTATGCTGTTTTATTGATTGCAGAGTGCTCCTATAGGAAGGATAAATATAACCATAATCTATGATTAAAGCGGCTCCTTTATCTTGATGCACTTTTTTCTCAATCTTTTTTAACATTTCAATTCCATACGAACATATTTCCACTATTGCACCATCGAAAAATTCTCCATTGAGGTCTTGCTTGGATTCTAGTGTTACGCACTGGAATGACATTGAAAAGCCGCTATCATCTTGCTTTGCTATTCTATTTTCATGCCACTGCCCATCACGGTAAACAAACTGATTAATTGGAAGAGCATCAAAAAACTCATTTGCTAAAAAAATGGTGGGGTGCTCTGGTAGATTATCAATGTCTTCGTTCCAACTGACTTCTATATCCCCTAAAGTTTGTTTTTGTATGTCTTGTAAAACAGGACTTATTTCAACTAAATGAATCGACATTGAATCAAAAAAGCCTTTATATTTCCTAGTGACTCGTACTACATCACGAATGAGTGTTCCTTTACCTGGCCCAAACTCAACTAGAGAAAATTTTGACGGCTTGCCTAATTTTTCCCATGTGTGCATGATCCAAACTGCAATTATTTCACCAAACAATTGACTGATTTCAGGGGCGGTAATAAAATCACCATCTCTACCAAGTGGGATTTTGCTCATGTAATAGCCATATTTTTCATGATATAAAGCAGCATTCATGAAATCACTTATGGATATTGACCCTTGATTTTTGTCAATTAATTCGCGAATATAAGTAAGCATGTTATTAATAAATGTTTAACTATAGCGTGTCATAATATAAAATAGTAGAGTATTCATACATATGGTATAAACTTAAGTCTATGAATAATAGTGCTCCAATTATGGACGATCAAGATATCGATTACGTTACCCTTGCGCCCAAGGATGATGATGTTGAACACAAGTTTGAAGAAGTCGTCAATTTTATAGAAAATAAGGTTATAGGTGCTGATGGGCTCACTTTAGCAGAAGTATTTCAAGTACTAGTTCAAATGCTAAACGGTGACTTAGAGTTGGTAAAAAAAGTATTGGCACATGCTAAAATTATGGCAAAGTATGGAATGAAAGTAGCAAAAGAGTCGCAATTGAGCAGGGCTGAAGTCCGAAGGGCTTTAAAAGGTCAAGAAAGTATCATAAATAAACAAGATTTCATGAAAGTACCACCTATTCCGTCTGCTGTAAAATTACCACAAAAGAAAGGTAGAGGTCTTTGATGGCTGAATCTATAAAAAAATTTACTGTGCAATGTGACTTCAAAGGACAAAGCTCACCTTTTGCGATATATATAGGAAATCCAAAAAGCGATACTCATCCGATCCATCATCAAGATTCTTGGCTTGCGAAAGAGCGTGGAGGGAATATTCCTGATAAAGTAAAAGAAAGTTTGCAAAGATTGTATAAATTATCTCAAGAAAATGGAATCTCTTTCTCAGAGTTGTGTGCATATGCGATTACTGTGGTGAGTAATAGTAATAAGGATGATAATTGAGTCTACAGCTTAAAGGCTTGCTTTTTTTACAGGCCTATGTATATAGGCCAGCTAGAGCCCGTGCGCATTCTTTGCATAAATAATTGCCACATCCACCTCCAATTAACTCTAACTAGATTGACATCTTGCTTTTTTAATATATATTTTATTAAGGTTAATAGGTAATTAGGGTGGTTAGAGCTAGTTTAGAAGTGGGAGAAGCTCCGTTTTGGGAGTCTCGGACAATAGGTGGAAATAATTCTCGTCAAACTGGTAGTGGGCCAGAAGTACAGCCTTTTGTTATTGTAGACCAGCCTAGGCATAATAGCGTTCCAGCTACAAGAATTCCACCAGCTCGGCGTCCCCGCTCTTCAGGACAAAGAACTCCTTCTTGTAATTGTAAGAAGCCTCTTACTTACTTAGGATTAGGTTTGCTTACTAGTGGGTTAGCAGCTGGATCAATGTATTTATGTATTAAGTCACTTAATTATGCTAATAATGATCGAAATAACGAAGATTAGAAAGAAGCTTTCCAATACTTGGGAGTAGGATTAGGAGTGTTAGGGTCACTATATTTAGTAACTACAGCGATAGAATGGTGGAGGTGCTCACAGCCAAAAGAACCAGGTACCGCTATTGAAGAAATAGCAGTGGCAGCCTGTGGACCTCTTATTCTTTGCCTGTATGGCTTTGGTAGGCTTTTAGGCGACTAAAAAAGACAGTAGAGGACTTCTTTTAAGAATAGAAAAATGTATAAATGAATACTAGATCTTAGCTACCATTGATATTTTTGTAATAAAGATCGTATACGGTGCATTGAGTAGAATTAAAGAGGAAGATTGTGGAAATTACACCATCAGCAAAAAAAGAATTGAAACAAAGTACACTTAAGGTATGTATAGACAAGTGTACAAGTGCATTTTGGTTTATTTTTTGGTTTAGTTCAGGGATCAATTTATTAATGTTATTCCTGCCACTTTATACTTCTCAGGTGCTTGATCGTGTGATATCAAGCGAAAGTGTATCGACATTAACCATGCTTACGCTTATTACTTTATCCGCATTTGGATGTTCTGCAATGCTTGAGACCTGTCGATACTTAGCCATGGCAAAAATTGGCGACTGGATTGATAAAACTGCAACACCAGATTTGATAGTAAGATCAATAAGACTCACATCAGTACAGAGTTCAACTTCAAGTGGTGAAGCAATACGGGATCTTGGAGTAATAAAAAATTTCATTACAGGAAATGGTATATTTTCATTGTTTGATGCTCCGTGGTCGTTTATCTACCTGGTTATAATTTTCATGATACATACTTCTACAGGATTTATTGCCATTAGTGGAATTATTATATTACTTGCTATGGCTTTTTGGAATGAGCTTGCTACCAAAAGAATATTACAAGAAACCAATGAAGAAACTATACGTAATATCAACGCTATAGACGTTGCAACGAGAAATGCAGAGGTGGTTGAAGCTATGGGCATGTCCGAGTATATAGTTTCTGATTGGTGTAAACGAAATGATCAGAACCGTGCAATGCAAATTAAAGCACAAAATCGCTCTAATGTGATCACCGGGATAACTAAGTTTTTGCGTTCAACTCTGCAAATATCAGTAATTGGAACAGGTGCATTACTTGCAATTACAGCTCATAAAACTGCTGGTAGCATCATTGCTGCTTCAATTTTAATGGGTAGAGTATTAGCACCATTTGATGCAGCAGTTCATACCTGGAAGTTTTTAAATCAGGCTAGAATGTCATATGGAAGGCTGCAAAGACTTATATTAACTTCACCAAAAAGAGAGCAAACTATGGCTTTACCAGAGCCAGAAGGGAAATTAGAGTTTGATAGAGTGTTTTTCACTCCTTATGGAAGTAATAAACCAACAGTAAAGGGCGTATCGTTTGTTATAGAGCCAGGTGACGTAGTTGGTGTAATTGGTGCTAGTGCTTCTGGTAAATCGACCATTGCAAAGCTAACCGTTGGTGTATGGAAGCCAATATCTGGTGTGGTGAGACTGGATGGCGCTGATGTATATACTTGGAATCGAGAAAATTTTGGTAGTTACGTTGGTTATTTACCTCAAGATATTGAGTTATTTAACACTAGTGTCAAAGCTAATATTGCTCGCATGAAGCCAGATCCAAATCCTGAGGAAATAATAAAAGCAGCGAAAATTGCTGGTATACATGATTTAATATTAAGTCTGCCAAATGGATATGATACAACGGTAGGAGGACCTGGCGGGGTTATACTTTCTGGCGGACAAAAGCAATTGCTAGGACTGGCTAGAGCTTTTTATGGTAATACTAAGCTTTTAGTACTCGATGAACCAAACGCTAACTTAGATAGCAGAGGAGAGGCATGCCTAATTAACGCAATTGATATTGCAAGGAAACAAAATACTACTACAGTTATCATAACTCATAAGTTGCCTCTATTATCCGTGGTTGATAAAGTAATTTTAATGTCCGATGGTGTTGTGTATGCTATGGGACCAAGAGATGAAATTTTAAGCAAGCTAGTTGCTCCATCTCCGAATACCACAGAAGACAAGCGCTCTTCAATGAGTGGTTAGTTTTGCAGACTGACCTTACCCAGAAAAAGTAGAGAAGAAGTTAGATGTACAGCCCCACTATGTATATGTAATGGTATGATAATATGCACTTTTCTGCAAGGTATAATTCATAGCTCAAGCATGTTACTTCTAACACATTCTGTGACACTTACTCTATAATAAAAGACAACTCGCGAATAGACACCTCTCTGAATCTGACATTTCTAAGCATCCAGTATCACTATCACTAAAGCTCGTGTCAGGTTCGAGTATTTTTAGGATAGTGCTTGAGTTCATTTCTAGCTCTTTATCAGAATTAGTATCTTTTAAGTGTTGTTCAGCTCCTAGCTTCTTTTGGACTTGCTCAACAGATTGAAGCATACTTTTAATACAATATATAATACCACTTGCAATAATTCCTACGCATAAAAAACCCAAAGTTGCATATAAAGAAAATTTTATTATAGGTTGATTGAAAAGTTTTGAGTAGGTTGACATTGAGTCAGAAGAAGAGAGTGACACGAAGCTTACTGTTACTATGCAAGCCAAGAATACCATTAATGATATTTGCATTATTGTACAATTTACAGATTTTATTTTATTTATTTTTTGTTTTTGATGTAGAGTAGAAAAAATAGCTTTGTTGCTATATAGACACTTATTAGTTTCTTCATCCTTCCTAGATAATTCTTCCGCAATCTTATCATTCAAATGCACTTTTAAAAGATCCTTAAAAATATTTTTTTCTTCTACAAATGCTATTATTCTATAAGCATCTCCTCTGTACTTATTGTTTTTAAAATAGGTACTACAAACTCGAAGGAAGTCGCTTGTTAAATTCTTGTTGTTGATATAATCGAAAATAGATTCAGCAGATCGCATTCTTCCATTTGTGATAGAATAAAGTAATAGATTTATATAATCATGTGTACGAACAGCGCGTTTGTTTTGTAACCTTTCACTAATACTTTCGTTCTTGTCTATTGCAGTTTTTAATTTTTTAAGATGACTTTCTTCTTTATCACTAGAAGCTTCACATATTAGTATTTTAGAACAC
This sequence comes from Wolbachia endosymbiont (group E) of Neria commutata, assembly GCF_964026735.1. NCBI lineage: Bacteria > Pseudomonadati > Pseudomonadota > Alphaproteobacteria > Rickettsiales > Anaplasmataceae > Wolbachia > Wolbachia endosymbiont (group E) of Neria commutata. The sequence goes on along the minus strand of NZ_OZ034692.1, from coordinate 896,616 downwards.
ATAACATTCACCTCAAGATAATTATTGATATTTTAACTATAATATATAAATTATCAATATGTCAAATGATTTTTATCTAAAGTTATAGAATTTAGTGGCTTAGACCTTTCGTTATTCTCATCATCCGTGAACGATTACACTTAATTTATGAGGTTTAATATTACCAAATAGTTTACTCTGATGTTCTACAGCCCCAATAAAATGTTTAAGTTATAGATTATTTGTTTTTATGTGCTATTTTGCGTTAACTCAACTTCTTAAGTAGTATATGACAAGTAAGTTAAAAAAGCTTAGAACTGGATTTTCTTTGACAACTCTACTTGGCCACAGTGATAATATAAATATGCAAGGAAAGAAAGACAAAAAGAAAAAATATCCGAAGTTTTTAGATAGAACATTTGCATTTATCGATTCAGTAGTAAGTTTTATCCTAAGGCGCGAAAGTAATAACGTAAATGAAGTTCTTAGTGTAACATGGGGGCCGCTATTTTTCGGTCTGATAGTGCTACTCATCTTTTTTGGAATAGGCGGCATTTGGTCTGTTGTAGCTCCAATTGACGGAGCAGTGCATGCAAGTGGAGAAGTTGTTGTATCTTCAAATAGAAAAATAGTTCAACACTTGGGTGGAGGTATAATAAGTAAAATTTTAGTAAAAGAGAGTCAAGCCGTTAAGAAAGATGAGCCTTTAGTGTTATTAAGTGACGTTAATGAAAAAGCAAATTTAAGTATTATTAAAGAGAAGCTCTTATCGTTTTTAGCAACTGAAGCAAGACTTATTGCAATCAGAGGTGATTTGGAAATTGTTGAGTTTTCTGATGATATGAAAAAGTTATTCGATGATGAAGTTGTAAATAAAGTTATAAAAAATCAAATAAAACTATTTAACTCTCAGAGAAAGAGTACACTCGGAAAAACGGATATACTACAACAACGTATAAAACAGTTACATGATGAATTAGCAGGATTAAACTCTCAGCTGGATGCAGCTCACAAGCAATATGACCTAATAAACGAAGAACTGGAAACAAAAAGACAGTTGCTTGATAGTGGTCATATAGGTAAGCCACACATTTTAGCTTTGGAAAAGCAGTTTGCTGAAATTGAAGGTAGAGTTGGACATTACCGTGCTGCAATATCTCAAGTGCAGCAAAAAATCGGAGAGAATGAATTAGAAATTATAAACATAAAAAATGATTATCAAGAAAGGGCAAACGCTGAACTGAAAGAAGTGAGCACATCTATTGGGGATTTAAAAGAAAGGTCAATGGTTGCTCAGGATTCATTAGCACGCACAATAATTAAATCACCGCAAGATGGGATAGTTACAGATATAAAATATCATACTGAAGGCGGTGTTATACAGTCTGGGGTTCCAATTATGAGTGTAGTGCCATCTGATGATGACCTAATAATAGATGCTAAAATTCAAACTAGAAATATAGAAGAAATATTATCAGCACAAAAAAAAGATAGTAACATAGTCTCTATTGATGGACTGGAAGGATTAAAAGTTAAAGTTCGGTTAAGTGCTTACAGTGCCCGCCGTTTAAGCTTAATTAATGGCATAGTAAGCTATATTTCCCCTGATGCTCTTGACGATCCAAGGTTAGGACGCTATTATTCAGTACGTGTAGTGATACCAAAGCCGGAGCTTGCTCAGTTTAAAAATGTATATCTATATCCTGGTATGCCAGCAGAAGTGTATATAGTGACTCAGTCTCGCACTCTTTTATCGTTCTTATTTACTCCTATAATGGCAACAATCGATAGATCTTTCATAGAAAGATAGCTACTTGCCCAGCATCACACACAATCCAATTATTTACTCTGGGAGTGTATATCTCCCTTCTAATCCTACCAAATACATCTCTGCAGATTCAGATCTACTTGATTTGGGTTTAAAGTACTTTACTGTTTTGAATATTTTTTTTAGCTCATTATAAAAATCTTTATCGGATTCTCCTTGGAAAATCTTTACTACAAATTTACCACCGTGATTTAAAAAATGCTTTACAAAATTAAGTGCTGCCTCGCACAAAAGCATAATTCTTATATGATCCAACGACTTTAAGCCGCAAGATCCTGGAGCCATATCAGATAAAATTACATCAAATTTTTGATCTTTGAATCTTTCCTTCAAAATTTCAAATTCGTTGATAATATCAGATTGTATAAATTCTACACCTTGAATTGCATCCATTGGTTTTATATCAATGGCAAACACATTTGCGCCTTTCTGAGAGGCAACTTGTGACCATCCACCGGGAGAAGCACCAAGATCAACAACTTTTTGTCCCTCTTGAAACAATTCAAATTTATTATCTATTTCTATCAACTTATATGCCGAGCGTGATCTATATCCATCTTTATTAGTTTTTTGCACATACTGGTCATTTAAATGACGATGCAACCACCTTGTTGAAGATAATTTTCTACCTTTTGCTGTTTTAACTCTGGTTTTTATTGTGAGTACCTATAAAAATCACTTATTACTATTGATTATATCTTTAAGCTCTTTTTCAACCACTTCTTTTACCAGTTTAGATAGATTTTGATTTAGCCAATCCGACAGTTGAGGTTTTAAAAGAGAAGTAACTAATTCTTCAACAGTAAGATTTGGCTTTTTTTTTTGTTGTTGGTGCTGTAATTCGCTTTGCATTTTTCCAAGCAACGCTTTGATCTCTTCCATATTTTCTTTTAAAATCAGATGATCATTATTTTGCGCTTGTAGATCGCTGCTGCTTACCGCGCTGTTATTCATTTTGATATTATTATGTGAAAAGACTTCTTTTTTCTCTTCTAAATTAGTGTATCTATGACTATTAAATTGTTGATCATCATTAAACACTGTTTCCTCATCGTGTCGATAATTTTCATCATCCTCTTCTTCACCGCTGTCTTCTCCCGTATCTTCTAAATACTCCTCATCAAGGTATAATAAATCTTCAGTTTCATCCTCTACTTTCGCATCGCTCGCATTTTTGCCTGATATGGCTTTTTTTATATCTTCGAGAATGTCTTTTACGGACTGATTTCCTTGTTCATCACTCATAGCTGTAATACCATTAAATTTAAAGATTTATACTATTTATAATAAAAAGCAAATTATAAACACTGGTCACATAATTGCTTTTTGCTTCAACCAAACCTGAACGTGCTTTGAATAGTTCGTCCTCAGTGTCCAAAAGATCACTTGTGCTTTTCAAATTTAAGCTTACTTCTTGTTCCACTCCTTCTAATGCCAAAGCTGCTGCTTTTTCCGCTTCGTGACTTGCTTTAATAACAGCTTTTGCTGTTAAAACATTATTCCAAGCATTTATAACCTTTTTCTCTATATCCTTTACTGCTTCATAATAATCGTAAATAGACCTCTTTACCTCCATTTTAGCTTTACCAATACCAAAAAAATTCACCCCTTTTTTAAAAATTGGCACATCAAGAGTAAGAGTAACACTCATCCCTTCTGAAAGTTCTTTCGTGATACTTCCGTTTTCTAATCTTTTACTTGCAGTGAGATTCAAAGAGGGCAGCCACTTGGAATACTCAGCAAGAACTTCCATTCCAGCCGCCTTTTTTTGGTAAACTGCTGCCTTCAAATTAAGATTATTAGTTTTTGCTAATTGTAAACATTCGTTTAATTCTGGAACAGAAGGCAAGGTACCACTAGCTTCAGAAAGATCATAAGGATCCTCGCCAATCAAGTGATAGTAGGCAATATTCGCCAATTTTAATTTACCTTCAGCATCTACTCTTCCAGACACAGAAGATGAAAATTTTGCTTTTGCAAGCGACACTTCAGTTCCTGTCACCTCACCAAGAGAAAAACGCTTTTTCATTGCTGACAGATGCTCCAAAGAAACACGTTCTTTATGCTCCATTAATTTTAATATTTCTGTTCTTTGTAGAACGTCGACATATGCTTTTACAGCATTCAGAGCAACGTCTTGTTTGGATTGGCGAAATTTGACTTTTTCTGCTTTGAGAAGATATTGCAACCTATTTAATGTGGCGAAATTGCCACCGCCGTCTATTAATTTCTGATTCAATGTCAAGAGTTTTCCAGGTGGGTTAGTTTGACTTTTAGGATAAAGATTAAAATTACTATCAAAGTTATACTGTAAACTGATATCAGGTAAAAAACCAGCAATCCCAGCAGATTGATAGTGTTTCTCTGCGCTTTTATACTGGTAAAATCGAGATTTTATATTTGAACTATTTTTAACTGCTTTACTGATAGCTTCTTCTAAGTCAATTGCATAGCAATTTGTAGTGCTAAAAATGGCAGCAAGTATAATAATCAACCGAAACATTCTATTCCTTCTGTATATTGGTTGTGCAGTTAAATTATTAGCACAAATTGTTCTAATAATCAATACCTAATGTTGTTGACACTATTGAGGTATTAAATGTATAGTAGCTTACTATTGTTTAGTTAAATTATAATGAAGACATTTTTCTTAAAAGAAAAACAAATCGATAAAAAGTGGTTTGTCATAGATGCAGAAGGGTTGGTCCTCGGAAGACTCGCAGCTTTTGTAGCAGCACGTTTGCGTGGAAAGCATAAACCTGAATATACACCTCATATGGATTGTGGTGATAATATAATTATTGTCAATGCAGAGAAAGTGCATCTTACTGGAAGGAAACTTAAAGATAAGATTTACTATAAGCATACAGGTTATCCTGGAGGTTTAAAGCAAACCACGCCAGCTAACATTTTAAATGGTAAATTTCCTGAACGTGTGGTGGAAATGGCAGTAAAAAGAATGCTTGATGATGGTCCTATGGCACGTAGAAGGTTTGAAAATTTATATGTGTACTCTGGTCCTGAGCATAAACATCATGGGCAGCAGCCTCAAGTGCTAGATTTTGCCTCTTTAAATCGTAAAAATAAAAAGTAACGGAGTAAAAATGAAAAGTTCTACAATAAATAACGATGATCAATCAGGAAAGACAATTAAGTCAGCGGTTGATTCGCTTGGTCGTTCATACGCCACAGGCCGAAGAAAAGAATCTGTAGCAAGAGTATGGATAAAGCCAGGGAGTGGAAAATTTAGTATTAATAAAAAAGACAAGCTGCTGGATTACCTTAAGAGGGAATCAGTATGCCAAATAGTAAAAATGCCATTTGTTGCAACTTCCACATTAGATAAGTACGATGTATTTGCAACTGTAAAGGGAGGAGGGTTATCTGGTCAAGCAGGCGCTTTAGCCCATGGAATAAGTAAAGCTTTAAGTAGTATAAGCCAACATCTGCATTCTATATTGCGTAATGGTGGGTTCTTAACACGCGACTCACGCGTAGTTGAGCGTAAGAAATATGGTCAACATAAAGCTCGGAAAAAATGTCAATTTTCTAAGAGATAATCATTTTGTTGTGGTATTTTTTTGCAAATATTATACAAATGTTTGCAAGTGTATGTAATGTTTTCTATTTCCACAATGGATTTAGTTGACTATCGGCATTAACATAATATGCTATCTGTGTAATTTTTTTTAAATATAAGGTAATTTATGAGTAAAGAAGATATAATAAAGGAACTAAAAGATTATTGTTTAAATGAAAAGATTGAGATCACAAAATCTGATTTGAGCAAGATCTATGATAAGTTTATAAAAATAATAAAGGATGAGCTAGATGAGACAGGTGATATACGTCTCCATGGGCTAGGAACATTCTCTGCTGTTATAAGAGAGGAGAAACAGTGTCGTAATCCTCAAAGTGGTGAAATGATTACTGTTCCCAGGAAGAAAAGAATGAAATTCAAAGCAAGTAAAACTCTTTTAGATCAGTTAAATGAGAAAGAAGAAGCGGGAGCTAAGTAGATATCGTTGCTTTCATTGTTTTTATTGCACTATGCAAGCCATAAAACACAGCTTCACTAATTAAATAATGTCCTACGTTAAGTGCTGAGATTTGAGCTATTTTTATCATCTTTTTAGCATATTCGCGAGTGATGCCATGCCCTGCATGGCATTCTATTCCTAGCTTGTTGATATACTCTGCAGCGTTAGCGATTAACTGTAACTTCTTCTCTGATGGACTCTTGCAGTAATCCCCTGTATGAATTTCTATTATATCAGGCTTTACCTTTAGCTTCTCAAGAAATTTTAATTGATCAATGTTTGGATCAATAAACAATGAAACTTTTATGCCAGAGTTATGCATCACCTCTATTATGGTAGAAAGTTTGCTGTGCATGCTAATAATATCCAAACCACCTTCGGTTGTTAATTCTTCTCTTTTTTCTGGCACTATACAAATTGAGTAGGGCTTTACCTTTCTTGCTATTTCAAGCATTTCTTCAGTGGCTGCAATTTCAAGATTTAGATCAGTATTAATGTGTTTTCTTAGGGTATACACATCTTCATCCGTAATATGCCTTCTATCCTCTCGTAAGTGCACAGTAATACAATCCGCTCCTGCATCAATAGCTATTTCTGCTGCTTTGAGTGGATCTGGATAGGAAGTTCCGCGTGTGTTACGAAGAGTTGCGATATGATCAATGTTTACGCCTAGTTTCATATTTTTACCTCGAAAGCTATTTTTATCTTTTTACAAAGATTTTATCAGCAATACGCATATCAATTATACTCCAATCGCTAAATGTAAAATCAGTTGTATTTTGCAGGTGGTTTAAATAATCCCATGCACCATAAGGATTATCTTCAGGAAGTTTCACTGTGAGTCCATTATCAAGGACAATATTCCACCTTCTATTTCCTATACAAACAAAAGAAGAAATTTGGCTACTCAGTTGTGTTTTATTCTCTAATATATCTCTAACAAATTTCAGATTTGATAACGAGTTTTGTCCTGTAATGACAACAAGATTATCTACTAAATAATCGTCTATGATCACCTTACCTTCAGAGTCAATAACTGATGTTTTATTATTATCTTTCCAGATAGCAAACGGCTCATATTCCTCTATATTAATCTGCACAGTATTTGGTAAAATCCTATGAATACTCACATTTTTTATCCATCTGCTTACAGATTGTACACTATTTGCAAGTTTTGAGAGTGATACATATATAATTGGCTCGGCGCTACTCACAAAATTTAAAATGTCTTTCTCATTTGTAAATTTGTTGCCGCTCACAACTACTTTATCAATTGTAAAGCCATTACTAAGTAATAAGTTGGATACACATTCTTCACACCAAATAAAATAATAATTAAACCGGTTAGTTATTTTATCCAGTGAGCTATAGAGCACTAACGTAAGAAAAAGTGTTATTATAATAAACAAAGCACATTTACGCAAAAAACGTCTTTGACTTCTAGTAACATTGCTCAACATTTACCTGATCTCTAATCTCCTCTCCTTATGCTGAAAACTATCTTCAACAAGAATCTTAACTAATTCGTTAAAATCAATCCCTTTTGCCAATCTTGCAATTTCTGGTACTAGCGATAGTTCAGTAAAGCCAGGGTGTGTATTAATTTCAAGCATTTTTAAAGTATTGTTTTCAGGATTATAACGAAAATCTGAGCGGGAAATAGTTTTACATCCTAAAAATTGATGCACTTTAAGTGCGTGTTCTAGAGTCATTCTATATACTTCATCAGGGATTTCGGCAGGAAATATATGTTCTGCAAATCCATTTGTATACTTTGCTTCATAGTCATAAAATTTATTTTTTGGCCGTATTTCGATAGTCCCAATTGCTTCACTCAGTAACACAGCGGTGTGTAATTCTACACCTGGAATGTATTCTTCTACGATCATGTCCTTCATGATGGTCGCATTGTCATCCTTTAGTTTTAAGTAATCCTCATGCGAGGAAACAATGTGCACTCCGATGCTTGAGCCTTCATTAATTGGTTTTAAGACGTATGGGTAGTCAACCTTAATATTATTTTTCAGCACATCTTCTTTGCTAATTACGTAACCTTTTGGAGTATCAATGCCGAGAGACTGAAATATATGCTTTGACATCACTTTATTCATAGCAACAGCAGAAGCCATTACTTCAGAGTGTGTATATTTTATACCTAAAACCTCCAACAAACCTTGAATGCAACCATCCTCTCCGTAAGATCCATGAAGAGCAATAAAAGCAAGATCAGGATTAATTATTTTAAGCTTTTCAGCAACATTCCTATCAACATCTACTTCTATTGCGTTATATGAAAGGTTACCAAGAGCTTTTTTTATGGCCTTGCCGCTCATAAGAGATATTTCTCTTTCACGAGAGAGTCCACCACTTAACACTGCTATAGTTAGAGTCATTTCTATCCTTACTATAAGTCCTTATATTATAGCTCATTATTCTTTCGCTGAAAATTCTTAATTACTACTATAATAAGGTCATACTAGTATTGACACGTTGTATTGTTTGCCGTATCACTATTTCAATATAAAATCGAGGAGGGTTTTTATGGGTCAAAGTAGCGAAACTTTAATAGTGAATCAACAGGTTATTCAATCAATACCTGAGAAGCAAGATAAGTTTTGTACTAAAAAAGTATCGCCGAAAACTTAACTTATGCAATCGTTTCTAAAGAAAAAGAATAAAGTAATGCTAATTTTTAGTATTGCTTTTGTTCTGCTGTTTTTTATCAACAGCGTGTTTATAAAGAAAAAGCAAGTGAGTCATAATGATGACACTGCTAGAAGCTTCTCAGTAAAAATTCAGGAGTGTGAGCCACAAAATCGTACTATATATTTAAATTTTTCTGGCACGGTAAATCCCCTGCATAGGACAAGCCTTACTTCAAAAATAAGTGGTACAATTGCTGCTATTTATTTCTCTGATGGAGAAAAGGTAAAAAAAGATGACATAGTACTGAAAATAGAGGATTATGATAGGGTTGAGCAAGTTGAGAAAGCCAAAGCTTTGTTGAATCAGCGTGAAATTGAGTATGATTCCTCTAAAAAGCTTAATAAAAAAGGCTATGGCACGCAAATAAAGGTAGACGGAGCTTTTACTGCGCTCAAAAGTGCAAAAGCTGACCTAAAAAAGCTAGAGCTAGATTTAGAAAATGCTGAAATTAAATCTCCTATAGATGGTTACATTGACAAAATCAATGCAAGTGAAGGGGACTTTGTTAATGCTGGTCAAAAAATAGCTGACGTAGTTAATTTTGACCAAATCCTAGTTGTGTTATATGTTTCAGAAAGTGAAATAGATAAAATAGTGCTAGGCAGAAAAGCTAAAATTAATTTGCTGGACGAAAAAGAATTGGAAGGTGAAGTCAGCTTTATTAGTAAAATCGCTGAGCCTAAAACTGGATCTTATAGGGTAGATGTAAGAGTAACTGATAATGAAATGATATCCTTGCAAGGACTAACTGCCAGCGTAAAAATGCCTTCGGGTGAAATATCTGCCTATAAAGTACCCTCTTCAGCTTTAAGCTTAAGTGATGAGGGAACCCTAGGAATCAAAATAGTTGGCGATAATAATTATGTAATATTTGTGCCAATAGAAATTGTTGACCATGAAAATGATGGAGTTTGGATAGTAGCAAATAACAAAGAAAAATCCATAAAGCTAATTGTCTTGGGACACTTATTTGTCAAGTCTGGTGATAAGGTTTAGGTGTACAGCCCCAGAGTATAATGCTTACTTTTACCCATAACTTTGAGAAGTTATTATGTGAAGCATAACCATGCTCCCTCTAAGGTTTTCATCCCCTCGTTTATATATACTAAATTTCCTTGATGAAGAGTTTTATTTTAGCTTGACCAATTCTCACACAACCAGCAACTAGCTCTATAGAGGATACATGTTGGTTGTGCGAGCTGCTAATTATATTCTCGTTCTAGCCATAGGAACACCTTCTTTACTATGTGGCTCTATTGTTATTCCATCTACTTTACCATTTGCAGTATAAGTCCAATAATCATAGCTCTTTCCTGCATCTTTCCAATCTTTTGGTATTTGAAGTTCTTTCACTTCCCAATGAGCAATCCATAAAGGATATTTAGAAAAATCTGATCCTTCATGTGTAAAATATTCATCCCAAGGATTAGGTGAACAATATATAACAATATCCTTACATCCTTTTTCTTTTAATATTGTTATTAAAGAGTTTAAATTCTTGATTCTTTCTTGATTAGTATGATCTGCAGGCTTATCACATTTTTTTGTTTGTCCTTTCGAACAAATATCAGTTGTAGTGCTAATAACTAGTTTATCTTTTTTATAATCAAAAGAAGCAGAAGATAGAACGTTAATAAAATTTTCAGCCTGATTCTCAGGTGTAGAAGTCATTCTAAACACGTGATACGGTATAGCCTTAATATTATTATCCTTAAGTTCTTTTAAATTGCACTGAAGCTCACTATCTTGAAAAGTTGCTCCCTTCGTTGCTTTTATAGCTGAATATTTTATATTTTGTGGATCTTTGGAAACTTTTTGACCATCAATTTTCCCTTGATAGTGAGATATTTCAATTCCTGTTTTTACCATATATGCCTTTATAACTTTAGTAAAAGGCTAATTATATAATAATATTACAAGTTACACAATGAATAATTTGCGTTACACTAGTATCACAGTCACAGCCATTCTATAAAATCAGTGAATTTTTGGTCCAGACTCATGAAGCATTATATCGGGTTAGATGCCTCACTCAAAGAAACTTTTATTAGTATTGTTGATGAGAAAGGAAAGATTAGACCTGCTGCGAAACAACTTGAAGCAATTTGACATTATTTTGAAGATTTTTATCTCGCGAATTTTATTTTCCACCCGCATTCTGAACAATGCCAACTTTCGATTATGCTCCTTTTGCTCCTCCGTTAGTGGCTTTTTACCGCTGCCCTGAACGGATACATATAGAAAATATATTAATATCCTTTTTCCATAAATAAACCTCACTATTGCTGTTAAATGGATCACGTAGACCTACCTACCAGTTTAGTGCCTGGATTATCTATAGCTACGTTACTCAAATAGCTTTGTGGTCTAGCTTCATAGAGCAGAGTAGTTAGAAGACCTTCAGCTTTTTCCTGCCCTATTATAGGTGTTGCATACGAAAGCAGTATATTTCTCACTTTGCTACCACTCCCACTCACTACTACTTTAAATACTTTTGACTGCATTTCGGCAAGGTCTATTAGCTTATCTGCTGGTATATCCGCTTCACTAACTATTGCTTTACTAAATTCTTCTTTAATGTTTAACGCGTAAGCTTGTGCTTCTGGTAAGGGTATAGGTTGATTTTCTGAAGAAACAAACTCTTGACCTGTGGCTTTTCGGATAAGTACATCAAGCAACATTATTGTACCATTGACATCAACACACGCTCCTGTGCTGAATTGGCTTGCACTCCCTTTACTCTCTTGTTCCTTATGGCTTATAGGTGAGCTTATTGCTTGCTGAGAAGAAGAGGAAAATAGGCCACCATATAATTTTGCTATAAGGTTGTTCATCGGTCCATTCTCTTGCTTCCTTTCTTTCAGTCCGATATTGGCATGGGCATAAAAAAGTTCTTTTCTTTCGCTCGCCTCTTCACTAAACCATTTGCCTTTCACCCAACTGACTAAATCACCAATCCAAGAAGTTGGCCTACTACCTGAATTTGTTACTTTCTCTTCCTTTAAGCCAGTATTGAAATTATTTCGGGCATAAAAAAACTCCTGGTTTTCATAACTTTTAACCTCTCTATGCTTTCTTTGATGTAGATCAGTTATGTTAGATATAGTATTGCCATGGTCAAAAACAGTATTATAAGTATCATTTTTATATTGAGCTAGCTGTTCAGTAAGAATGGATGCGTTATTTATTCTATCCATCTCATCTTTTAACAATATCTCTTTATCAGTAAATTTAATAGATAACGTCTCCATTTTTGGTTCTTGGTAGAAATTATTGAGACAAATTGTACAGAATTCATTATTTGTTAAGTTACGATCAAAAGCACTAGTGATTATTAAATCATCTCCTGAACGAGCAAAAGAATAATCTCCTGCTTTTCTAGATATCACTAATTTATTTTCTTTCTCTATATCTTCGGATTTTATAACGATAATCTCTTTATCTTCAGCAAAAACTAAAGGTAGTGGCTTTAAATCAAATCCTTCTATTTTCATAGTTGCATTATCTAAAAGCACGTGTAATCTCTCATACCAATTGGTTATCAATGTGCCTTTTAATCTTATGCATATTACATCATATCTTATTGTACGTGACAGTATTTCTGATATCTGATTTATTTCATCATAATATATTAGAAGTAACAAGTCCTTGCCTTCTATTTTAGTTTTTACTTTCACTTCTTTACCCAAATCCTTCATTATTTGCTGTTTTACTTGACGTAAGTCTAAAGTATCTATCTTATTCTCTTCATCAACATCATAAATCACCACTTCAGGTATAGGCAACTTGCTTTCATCTAATGTTTTATAACCAGAAGTAATTACAAATATATTTTCACCGCCATTACCAACTAAATGACTTCTGCAATAAGGGTTATTGTGAAGTACATCATGATTTCCATGTCCTATAGCAGCGGTTTCATTATTAATCAGTAATTGTACAAAAATATACATCTTTAGCTGGTTTGCTATAGCTGGATAATCATTAATAATTTCATTAATGGCTTTATTACTTTTTTGTAATGCATATAAATTATTTTTTTCACCTATTCTTATCTCAGTTCCATCACTTAATCTATATGAGATATTGTCTGTAGCGTTATATGTAATAGTTATATTCAACTTTCCATTTGGCAACTTTGGTAAAAAGTTAAATGTTATAGCATCAGCATTAAAGGAAGAATTACTAATATCAAAAAGTGTATAATTAAATGTAAATCTATGCTGACTCTGTGAATTAATAGGTAGATTAACAGATGCTTCCCCTCCTTGCAGTGGTACAATATAACTAAAATTTCCCTCTAATGCTTGGTTATAAATAATAGTAGTATGAGGCCTTACTACTAGCTGCATTTCATAAGAACAGTCAAGTGAAGGTATAGTTATCATATCTTTTCTGTAACTATTTTTTCCGCCTCTGCCATCTACATACTCTGTACTACAAGCACAAATTATCTCATCTCTTTTTCCTTTTCTTGCTAACACTCTATTGATATTCTCTATTTTAATAGAATGGTTAAGGTATCTTATGTATTTTCTACTTAAATCAACTAAGATAGCTTTTTCTCTTAGAGCAAATTCACCAATATCTATTGTATTAGAACCACTTCCTCCATTAATATAGCCTGTAGTAGAGTTACCATGGAAAATAAAGATGTCGTCTTTCCCCCCATCAATCTTTTTTGGCCCATTACCAATTAAGAAAATATTCTGACTAAAAGACCCTTCTGCATAATCATCACCATCACCTAAATCAATAAGAGTATATTTACCTGAATTATTAGTAGCTATACCAATAGCATTGTGACAAAAATAGCCTGCTTGACTCATACGTTCATACCCTTCTGGTACAAGGCTATCAAGTGATAGCTTATTATCATCCGAGCCAAAAAATTCACCTGCTATCACTGATTCTCTAAATTTTAATAAATTAACCGGCTTTGCTGGTGAGCATAATATCTTTCCTTCGTTTGGATTAGCTATCTTTGCTTTACTAAAGAAATCATAAGTTTTTTCTTTACCAAGTAGTATTGTATTGTTCAGATCTACCTGAAATTTAGTTGTGCACTTTTCAGTATAGTATGTAACTGGCATATCAATGAGGCATGAGACACTAGTAATGCATTTAATTGTTTTGTGTTGTATATTGTGACAGGAATCTACAACTAATTTACCTATAGGAAAAACATATTTTTGAATATCGCTATGTTGTTTTAAATACTCAAATCCTTGTTTAACCAGCTGATCATTAATTTGCTTTTCTTCCATGAGTTCTTCTATATATGTTTCAGGTTTCATAACTATGAATGCACGTAATCCCTCGATAAACTTTTCCTTTTTAGTTAAGTTAATAATTTCACCAATCTTATTAACTTCCTCTACTGCACGATAAACACCAGTGCCAACAACCAATACAGCTACCATTGCTTCTCCAATAGGCCCAGTGATAGATGAGACTCCTTCTAATAATCCCAATACTTCAGCAACTTCTACTCCAATTTCAAAAGATCTACCTAACATTAGCTTACCATCTGCAATTAATCCTGCTCCTTTAATAGATGCTGCTTCTGCAACTTTGGCAAACCCTCTACCACCTGCAACAAATCCTATATCAATTGCTACACCTCCGTAATCATCATTTAAAAAATCAGCTAAAATATTTTTAGCCATCATTCCATCCATAGTTATACTAGAAGCTCTCTGTATTCTACTTAAGTGATTCACTACTTTTTGGTTACTTATTAGACTATTAACTAGGCCTTGAAATTTACCTGTAACTTTAACCTGATCTGCTATCTGAATCAGTTGAGTGCGTTTACTTTCATCTATATCTCTTATATATGGGATAAATTTTTCACTATCGATTTCAATTTTATTTGGATTCCTTGATTCATCCTCTCCATTAAATTGATCAATGTCTTCCCATGAAAATTGGCAGTTATTTATATCTCTTCTCCTTCTACTTCTTGTTAGGCAATTTGCTAAAAGTGAATGTATTTTTTTATCTAGTGAAGCTATATTATTTTTTGTTAGTAAAGTATCAGGGTGATCTGGACCTAAAACGACTTTTTCAATATCAAAAACCTCTTTATACGTCTGCAAAGCCTCATTGTATTTACCTTGTTTATCAAGTACTGCTGCTATATTGTTCTTCGTGAGTAGAGTGTCAGGATGATCTGGCCCTAGTACTTCTCTCTGTTCCTGATAAACTTCCTCATAAATCTTTAAGGCCTCTTGGTATTTACCTAAGTTTTTCAGTTCTGAGCCCACGCTAATCTGTTTTTTCAGAGTTGAAACAATACCCTTCTTTACCAATAAAGTAAGCGGATAATCCATTTCAAATAGCTCCTGCACCTTTTCACAAACTTCTTTGTAAATTTTTAAAGCTTCTTGATATCTATATTGATCTTCTAGCACTGAGGCTATATTGCTCATCGTTATTAAAGTATTTGGATGATATTGCCCAAGCACTTCTTTTCTTTTTTCATAAACCTCATTAAGAACCCCTAAAGCTTCTTGATGTTCACCTTGACTATTTAGTATTAGACCCACATTGCTCATCGTTACTAAAACATCAGGATGGTTTAGCCCTAACATTTCTGTCTGCTTTTGCAAAACCTCTTGTGAAATTTCTAAAGCTTCTTGATATTTTTTAGACTGCTTAGTTCCATGGCTTCGTGATTTCTTGTTCTTAAGGTGTCTGGGTGAGATCGTCCTAATATTTCCTTTCTTTTTTGATAGACTTCTCCGAAAATTTCTGAAGCTTCTTGGTGTTTACCTTGGTGGCTCAGTACTAAAGCTTTACTACTTAAAATAATTAGAGCATCTGAATCCAATATTTCTTCTCGTTTCTGGTAAACCTCTTCTAAAATTTCCAAAGCTTCTTGATATTTACCTTGATGATCTAAGGCTAATGCTATACGGTTCCTTGTTGCTAATGTATTTGAATTATACTGCCCTAAGATCTCTTTTCTTTTTTCATACACTTCTTTAAAAATCTCTAAAGCTTCTTGATGTTTACCTTGATGGTCCAATACTATAGCCATATTACTCTTGGTTGATAGAGTAAAAGAATTCTCTAGTAGCAAGGTTCCTTTCTGTTTTCGATAAACCTCCTCCAAAATTTTTAAAGCCTCTTTGTATCTACCCTGGTGATCTAGCACTAAGGCCATATTATTTCTAATCATCAAAGCGTTTGGATGATCTTCTCTCAACTCTTACCTATACTTCTGGTCAATCTCTTCATAAATCTTTAAAGCTTCTTGATATTTACCTTGATTGTCCAATGAATTAGCCTTGTTACTCTTTACAAATAATTCTTCATCTGAACGTTTAAAGCGCTGTAAACTAGTTTGTTGGAAGGTTTGGTACATAAAATTCCTCAATGACATGATTTTCGTTAGTGCTAAAGCCGCACCAGTTTAGCTAATAACTATCTGAAATATTTTTTCATGCAACAGGATTTTGTACTGCTATAGTGCTAATAGAAAAGCTTATATTTACTCTTTAATTTTGAATTACAATTTGCGAAAAATTTAACCATTTTTATTCTCCGTTCTCAATTGGGTAGGGATTTTTATGGAAAGTTTTCTCAACCTAGTGTGGCCTTTTTGCCCATTTTTGAGAAAAGTAAAGGGTAAAGAAGTAAACAATTGAATTGTGTGATGCTAAAGAGAGATGTGTTTTTGCTAAAAATATTTTTTCAAAGAAGATGTTGCTTTATAAAGATTGTGGTGTATTTGAGAAGTTTTACAATAGGAATTTTATATGCGCATACACTTAAAGTATGGTTTCTATTAAGTGTTTAAATAAGCTCTTATTTTGTGCTGTAAAATAAGGTAATCTTGATAAAGCAAAAAAACTTGTCGTAGGAGGAACTGATTTTAAAGCTGTTGATAATTCAGACTTAACTTTTCTGCTCAAGAAGATAAGTTGGATATAGTCAAACATTTTATAGACAAATAGCCAAATTAATAGCTGACTACTATAATATAGCAAGACAAGCAACCAATTTTACTATTATTTAATTGCTAGTATGGTACGTTACATAATCATGTGAGGTATGAAGATGGATGTTGAAGTAAATTATGTGGGAATAACCTTACTATTACCCATAAATCTATAAATAGTGAAAAAGCTGCTATTTTACTAATTCAACTTTCCAGTATAAATAGACTTATGGCCTAAAAATGGAAATATATGACCAAAGGAAATTTAAGTACCTCAACTAATGAATGGGCAGAAAATGAATTTGGAATAGTTGATTTTGGTGATAAAGGATTAAGTAAAAGGCTTTTAAAAATAGTTAATAGTCTTGCTGAATCGCCTGAATGTTCAATAAATCAAGCTTGTGAAGATTGGCATCAAAGTAAAGCAGCCTATTATAATTCCTCCCCACCTTCCTTTTTATCCGGCAAAAACCCACCAACTTGTGCATCCCATAATGTTTCATACATTCCATTTTTATCAAGGAGTTTTTGATGAGTACCATCCTCCACAATTTTACCTTGATCAAACACTAAAATGCGGTCCATATGTAAAAGTGTAGATAGGCGATGGGCAATTACTATTGTAGTTTTGTTTTGCATCAATTCCCATAAAGATTAGACCCCCTGCGAAAAGGTAAAAAACAGATGAAAAACATTAAAAAGCATGTAAAATGAAAGTTTTAGAAGAGGGAAGATGGCAATAAGTTACGTAAAAATAGCAAGAACACCATATATTTTTAGACAATTGACAGGGCTCACAACATCTGAATTTGAAAAAATTGTGGCAAAAGTGCGTCCAGAGTGGGAAAAAATGGAGGCGAAAAAGAAATGTCACGGAAGAAAATCGCATGTTGAGGAGCTAGAAGACAGGATTTTATGTGTTCTAATTTATTACAGAACGTACATAACGCATCCATTTTTAGGGTTTTTGTTTAATTTGCACAACTCAAATATTTGCCGACTTTTTAAGAAAATGTAGCCATTATTGGCCAAAAAAATTACTATAAAAAAGGATAGAACGCTGACGCCAGAAAGGATTTTAAAAATTTTAGCAGACGTCACGGAGCAACCGATACAGCGGCCGAAAGACAGCAAAAAACGTAAGAAAAGTTATTCCGGAAAAAAGAAAGCAACCACAATAAAAACCGAAATTGTGATCGAGGGAAATGGGCAAATTCTGTCGATTTCGAAGTCGCATAGAGGTCGAATGCATGATTTTCGCATAAGGAAACAGGAAAAATTGTTGGCCAAAGATAGCATAAAATATGCCGATTCTGGGTATCAAGGTTGGCAAAAACTGCAGAAAAACGTTGTGATTCCGTACAAAAAACACCGTAAAAAGCCACTAACGGAGGAGCAAAAGGAGCATAATCGGAAGCTGGCATCGTTCAGGATGCGTGTGGAAAATAAGATTCGCGAGATAAAAATCTTCAAAATAATGTCAAATGTTTACCGCAATTTTCAGAAGAAATACAACATGAGATTTAATATTATAGCAGGAATTGTGAATTTGAGGCATAGTTTTTAATAATTTTTAGGCTGGGGATTTCTTACCAGATTTTATCAGCAACTTGCTTCACGTTGTTTCGCAGGGGGTCTATTCTTGAATATTACTTTCTGTTATAGAGTCAAGTTGTGATGTTGCTTCATCCAGAATCAAGATAGGTGCATTTTTTAAAATAGCTCTTGCAATTGCAATCCGTTGACGTTGTCCACCTGAAAGTTTCACACCACGTTCACCAACAAGTGAATCATAGCCTTGTGGTAATTTTGAAATAAATTCATGAGCATGTGCACGTTTAGCAGCCTCTATCACTTCATCATCGCTCGCATCTATTTTTCCATAGGGAATATTTTCCATCAGAGTTCTGTGAAAAAGTGATGGATCTTGTGGAATCATACCAATATTTTCGCGCAAGTGATCTTGTTTTACATCTCGAATATCCTGACCATCAATTAAAATTTTTCCAGATGTCACATCATAAAGCCGAAGAATTAAATTAACAAATGTTGATTTACCGCCACCTGAATATCCAACAAGTCCAACTTTCTGACCAGGTTTAATTGTTATGGATTTGTTTTGGAATATAGACTCAGTGCCTTTGTATTGAAAATAAACTTTATCAAATTTGATTTCACCTTTTTGCATAATCAAAGGTTGAGCGCCCAATTTATCTTGGATTTCAGGAATTACTAAAATTGCTTGTAAACCTTCAGTAATTTTTCCCCACAATCTGATAAATCTTGCGAGATTTCTTGTCAGAACCCAAAGAAAGCCGACTATGCTAGTATTAATTCCCATTACAAGAGGGAGAGTAGACCGGTGGAACTTCCCCACCAGTCTCTCGCAGAACTGTGCATGAACCTCGCGACTCACACAGCTCCCATTATTCAGTCTTTTGCCCTAAACCAAGTGTCCAGTGGTAAAAAGTATTTGGCTCTTCTTTCCTCATTTTTCCTAGAAGTTGCCTTGCTAGTCTTCCATGATTTCGAAGCTTCTTATACTTTCTTCTGACCCACTTTTCTAGGTGCCGCTCTATGTTTCTCAGAGGTTTGTATATCTCTTTCCTGTAAAACCTGCCATAGTACTGATACCAGCCTCTGACTATTGGATTTACTATCTTTGATATTTCCTCTGATGTTTTGTGTGTATTTCGTAGTATTTTCCATGACCTTATGGTTGTAGTAATATTTTTCTTGGCCTTGTTGCTAATCGCAGGAAGAAATGAAACAAAATGCTTTCCTATTTTATTTCTTGCTAACCTGGGTCTAAATGTATAACCCAGAAAATCAAAACTTTGTTTAGGAAATTCACTTTTCCTATTGTCATCCTTGCAGTACACAATTTGTGTCTTTTCAGGATGTAATTTTAGCTTATACTCAGCCAATCTTTCTTCTATTGCTACCCTCATAAATTCTGCCTGTCTACTACTCTTGCAGTGCACTATCGCATCATCTACATACCTCTCAAATGCTATTGTTGGGCACTTTCGTCTCATCCACTCATCAAATACATGATGCATAAATATGTTTGAGATCAGCGGGCTTGTTGAACCTCCTTGCGGAACTCCTTTTTCCCTAACTACCTTACCGCCATCTGCTTGCTGAATTGGAGCTTTTATCCATCTTTCAACATACAGTATGACCCATTTGCAGTCTGTGTGCCTTTTGATAGCTTGCAATGCCAACTCGTGGTCCAAATTGTCGAAAAATCCTGCTATATCAAGATCTATCGTCCAATCGTACCACCAGCATCTTTTCCTCGCAGTTCCTACCGCATCCAGTGCAGATTTGTTTGGTCTATAACCATATGAATCTTCATGAAACTTCGGTTCTACTAACGGTTCTAGATACATTGTAGCTGCTGTCTGCGCTATCCTGTCCGATACTGAAGGAACACATAAAATTCTTTGTCCCCCTCCCGTACCTTTTGGTATTGCTACAGCTTTTACAGGCTCTGGAAAATAACTTCCAGATGACATCCGATTCCATAGTTTATAGAGATTATCTTTTAGATCTTCCTCAAACTTTGTTATCGAAACCTCATCTACACCAGCAGCACCCTTGTTTTTGGACACTTGTTTATAAGCTCTCCTAATAAGTTGCTTCGGTATATCAAAAGACTTTGTTTTATTCATTTACTCCTCCCTTTCGGTTGACAAATAACTAAAACTGAATAACTCAGCCCCTTCGCTCCATTCCCATTACAGAAACTTCTTCACTACTACGAGCTGATCCGCCCCTGTTTTCCGTATCGGTACTCTCACCCTTGGAGTTTAGCTCCTTGGATTTCTCCCTTATCATCGAAACGACAGGTTCCCGTAGTTCCACACAATAGCCTGAAATAGATTCATGCCACCTCTATGCCGGACGCCATCTACCCAGTAAACAAGTTCCTGATAGACTTATCCCAGGTTAATCAAGACCCCCTGGTTTTGACGCCACCTAATTGTTTTCGACACTTCATCAGTGGTTCACTTTCGTTCATCTTTCTATTCCATACATGACGCATAATTACGCCTTTTCCATAATGCTCACTACCTTGGCTCTTTACCAAAGCAGCTTATGGTTGTTTGAAGCCTGCTCTTGTAAGCCGGCTTCGAGGGGCCCACCCTCATCTATTGCGTAGCTTTTGCACTTAGTTTGCTCTTTTCAGAACATTCTTTGTGTCTCTATGGCACACCTTGATCAACAACTTAAGCAAGTCCTGATTAACACTATTTAACCTATTAACTTGCTCTTGATCAAAAAATATGTCTTCAATATCTCCAATGCTTACACCTGCAGCAGTTAAATTATCTAATAATCTTTTGTTAGCATTAGTGAAATATGGCTTAGAAAATAAACGCATAACATCTGGGTAAGTATAGGAAGGATAACCCCTACCAAATTGTCTTATATCATTCTTCTGAAGCATGCTGTTACAGAATTCACTATCATAATTGTCCCAGATTCTCTTAATGGTGAAAGGATTAAAGAAAGATAACATTCTTGCCTCACTTTAAATTACTAATTTAGTATATCATTTTCATTGCACAAAAATCAAATTTTTTATTTTATACGTTCTTTAATTAATAGTTAAAGTTAGAGACTTATTTGTATAGCTAACAAAGATAAGGTTTTCCCGATTTATGAAAAATAAAATCGATAGCAGCGTTAGAATGTGGAGGTGAAAACATCAATTTACAGCCCGAATTTTCAATCAAATTTCTTGTTTTGAGAGTCTTAATCTTGCTCTACAGCGAACTTTAATGCCATATGAGTAGCTATAGCGCTATTGGCTATCAGAATGATAAAAATCAAAGCAGTGATTAACAGTATGTTAATATTCAAGGGTAAACCTTCAGACTGAGTGAGTAACTTAAAATATATAAAGGTTGGCATTATTATTGGCAAAACAAGAATTTGTGATATTCCTGAAACTAAGTTGCTTCTACCAATTATTAATGCATTTCCAGTAGCTGAAATATTAATTATAATTAATGTATTAAACAACAAAGACAATCCCACTGTTGCTGAATATTCAATATTATTGCCTAGGCCTATAAAATTGAATATGAAAGAAATCACTGAAATTGGCAATCCAAATAACAGCCAATGAGCGAAGATTTTATAAATAATTATAAGTTTAAAGGAAAATGGCTGTATAAAGATTTGCTCTAGTATTCCGTCATGGTAATCAGACGCAAATAAATTGCTTGTGGAGATCTGCAGAACAAATGCAGTGCATACCCATGTTAATGTTAACATAATTTCTTGCTTATTGTTATTGTTTTCAAGTGTAAATGAAGATAAACTTAACATTATAATAAAAAGACATATCGTATAGATAAAGTTCTTATCGTCTATTACTAATTTTCTCACTGAGTCAATCATACTAGGCTTTTAAATGTTTATTATAAATTATAGTGTTTACTGTGAGGTAATATAATTTTTTGTTTGATTATATAGGTTTTATTGTTTAGTTGATAATCTAATTATGGAAAAGTTACCAAAAATAAAATTACCAGAAAATTACACTCCTTCAGAAGATGAAGAATATATGGGTATAAAACAGTTGGAATACTTTGGCTTAAAGTTACACTCAATGCTTGCTGAATTAGAGACACAGGAACTGGAAGACAATAGTATCGGTATATACTATTCTGACGAAGATAGTGGAAACGAAAAATTAATTAAGCGCCGAAAAGATAGAAAGGAAAAAATCAAGGAGGCATTAGAAAAAATAAAATTAGGCAATTATGGTTATTGCGATGGAACAGGAGAAGAAATAGGAGTCGAAAGACTTAAAGCTAATCCGCTTGCTGCATATTGTATCGAGGAGCAAGAAAGGGTAGAAAAAGAAAAGAACTTGTACCTCATTGATGATTGATCTGCATATTAAACGTCCTGGGGAGTGTTAAATAAACCATACGTGTCAAGTTTAGAAGCAAGGGTTAGAAAATTTAATGAACTTAAGGTTAGTCTTTCTATACCTGTCTTTCACAAGACCCCCTGCGAAACAACGTGAAGCAAGTTGCTGATAAAATCTGGTAAGAAATCCCCAGCTCAAAAATTATTAAAAACTATGCCGCAAATTCACAATTCCGGCAATAATATTATACCCCTTCTCCCAATAATCAAAATGATTCATGAGAAGGTAGAATCAACAGCCAGGCGGAAAGATTTAAAGAACGGGATATTTTTCCTTGCTCTATTTTAATAGGAAACCACTGGTGCTCAATTTATTAAAATCAGGAGAATACGTCCGAGATTCCCGCAAGTATTCCAGTGCAATAAGCAGCATACTCTCCCCGCTCAGTTTATTTTTTCTACCGCCTTTAGCCTTCTTTTCCTTATTTGCCTTCCATAAAATCTCTCTCCTTTTTTGCAATATCCATACTCATAATCCTCCGTATTATCTATTCCAGATTCATCAATATATACCAGATTATCAGGAGCTTACGTTGCTATAACTTTCAAGAATTCTGCTCGTTTTTCTTTGCTTCTTTCTTTGTATCCATAGGTCTTTTTTTCGTGTAAATCCAATATTTTTGAGGGCAGGGTGGATCGTTTGGCGGCTGATATTGCCCCAAAGTTCAGCCATCTCTGATTGAGTTTTACCTCCATGTTTTTTTGCAAATTCAGTGAACGCATTCCTGTCGGTAATTTTATGATTATAGCCTACACTTCCCGGCTTTTTCGATGCAAAACTCCCGTTTCTTTGCGCCTTACTTGTCATTCGTACAAAGTTGTTTCTCCTATTTTAAATCTTTTTGCCACAACTGCCCTGCTTGCTCCTTGCGTCCAGAGCTTCCATTGCTTTTTTCCTTAAATCATAACTATATGCTGCTGACATTCAATACTCCTCATATCCTAAATCCTTAGCTTACACTATTTGGATTATTGGGAGAAGGAGTATAATTTGGCAAATACTATAGTTGATTCAAAATTAATTAAGTAGCAGTACTATTTATACATAAGTAATTTGACTGGAGGGTGCGAATGACTGGCCATAGCTTAGGTGATACAGCACACGAAGATGAAATAAACCAATTAGTGGAAAGTGGGTTTGACATCAATTCAAAAGACGCAAACGAGACCACTCTTTTACATAAATTCACAAAGAAAGGCAATGTTATTGGGGTAAAGTCGTTATTAGAGCACGAGGCAGATTTTAACGTAACAGATAACGAAAATCGTAATCCATTGCACTATGCTATTATACATGGACATAAGAAAATTGCTAAACTTCTTATTAATCAACTGACAATTAATTCCAGAGATAAAAATGGATTTACTCCATTGCATCTTGCCGCACTACGGGATGACACAGAGCTAATAGACTTTTTGATAGCGAATATGGGGCAAAAATTAATGAAAAAGATGCTCAAGAGGGCTATACTCCGCTTCATATAGCTTCACTTTATGGCTCTAAAAAAAGTGTACAAATCTTGATTGATAATGGAGCAAATCTTGAATCTGAGGATAATAATTTACACACACCTTTGTTTTCAACTCTTTGTCAATGTACTGCACATTATGAAAGTAGGGCAGAGATTATAAAATACCTGATAAAAAAAGGTGCAAATGTAGAAACAAAAGATGCAGAGAACAATACCACGCTTTTCTTAGCAGCATATCATAACAAAATGCAAATAGTTAAACTAATTGCTAGAAAGCAAATAGCCAAAAACAAAGCTAAGTTTAAAGAATTTATCTGCATAAAAAATAACCAAGGTTTTGATTCGCTCGATTGTGCAATTGAACATAATAATAAGAAAATAATAACGTTCCTTGTCTCAAAAGGTATAGATCCAAATGATCAAGATTTTAAAGGTAATTCTCGGTTGCATAAGGCTAGTCATAATGGTGATATTAATGCGGTCAAGCTTTTATTGAAGTTCAAAGTAGATGCTAATGCTGCTACTAAATGCAACAGAACACCTTTGCTTCTAGCAGTTAAAAAAGGCTATGTAAAAATTGTGAAAACGTTATTGGAAGCTAGGGCCAACACGAATATTCACGAAAAACAAGGATTTACTTCTCTACACCTGGCTGTTCAAAAGGATTATTTTGATATAGCTCAGATGTTAATAGAAAAAGGAGCAGACCTTAACATTAAATGTAATGACGGTGATACTGCAATAGATATGTTTATTAGAAAAGCTTGTAGCAAGGAAAGTCTTCAAGAAAATCATAAAAAGTTTTGTAGATTTTTGGTCCTTTACCTAAAAGAACGATGCAGTAAAGACAAAGTCTTTTACACATTTTTCACTTTGGCTTTAAGCTTAACAATCCTGGGTTTGCCATTTATTTTTCGGCCTGTGAAAAAATATATAGAAAAAAGTAAAGCTTACGAAAAAACAAAGGCTATGCTGGAAAGCTTGTTCTACATCTAAGTGTAACCAAAATTAAATATCAACATCGTGCACATTGAGTGCATTATTATTGATAAAATCGCGACGTGGTTCAACTATATCACCCATTAATACTGAGAATATAGAGTCGGCCTCTTCACAATCTTTTATTTCAACCTTAAGCAAAGTTCTAGCTTCAGGATTTAATGTAGTGTCCCACAGTTGGTCAGCATTCATTTCACCAAGACCCTTAAACCTCTGCAAAGTTAAGCCTTTTTTACCATAGTCCATGATTAATTTTGCAAGTGCACTCGGAGATGTAATTTTTATTTCAGTTTCTTGTGATTTTAAAAACGAATCACCATTAAATAAGTCAATTATTCCATCAAGAGTACTAAGTATATTTTGTACTTCTTTACTTTCAAGCATGCTAGTAGCAAATATATATTTGTCCGCCAATCCTTGAAATAACTTAGAGACGTGAATTTCTTCATCTTTTATTTCTACTTCCCAAGTGTATTCGCCGTACATTAATTTTAAATATTTTAATATCTCATCAGCAGATGATAGGGCATTTTTTCTGCTTAAAATTAGCAACGACTCTAACAAATTTTGTGGTACTTCTCTGTCGTAATTTTTACTAATATTTGAAATATCAAGGCATTTATTCAAAATGAATCGCAAATCATTGGATTCCGTGGCTGCACCACTTAATGTTAATCTTTTAACTGCTGAGTTCACTATGTAATCGTTAAAACTTTCATCATCTTTTATGTAAGTATCTTTAGCATTTTTTGTAACTTTATAGAGAGGTGGCTGCGCTATGTATAAATATCCCTTATCAATTATTTCACGCATATATCTAAAAAAGAAAGTTAAAATCAAAGTTCTGATATGTGAGCCATCAACATCCGCATCTGTCATGATAATAATCTTGTGATATCTAACTTTCTCAACATCAAAATGTTCGCTCCCTATTCCAGCACCAATTGCAGTAATTAGAGAACCAATTTCTGCAGATGAAAAAATACGATCTAGACCTGCACGCTCTACATTGAGAATTTTCCCTTTCAAAGCAAGCACAGCTTGTGTTTTACGATCACGACCTTGTTTTGCAGAACCACCTGCAGAATTACCTTCTACTATAAATAACTCTGACAACGCGGAAGATTTCTCCTGGCAATCAGCCAATTTTCCAGGAAGAGTTGCAATATCAATACTATTTTTACTTTTTACTAATTCACGTGCCTTTCGTGCAGCTTCTCTGCCTTTTGCTGACCTAATTGCTCTTTCTACAATACTACTTGCCAATTTTGGATCAGTTTCAAGTATTGTGCTTAATTTGTCAGAAACTATACTTTCCACAACAGTACGCGCTTCTGAACTCACTAATTTATCTTTTGTTTGTGAAGAAAATTTAGGATCAGGCATTTTGATGGATAAAACACAAGTTAGCCCTTCTCTAACATCTTCCCCTGTTAAACTTACTTTTGCTTTTTTCAAAAAGCCTTCATTAGCTGCATAGTTATTAATACACCGAGTTAAAGCAGATCTAAACCCTGCAAGATGAGTGCCACCATCGCGTTGCCGTATATTATTTGTAAAGCACAGCATGTTTTCATAGTAGGAATCATTCCATTCCATTGAGATTTCTAAACTTATACCAAGATCTTCTTCATCACCTTTTATGCTTGCAATCTTAGTTACAGGTGTCTTATTTTTATCCAAATACTGCACAAAATTTGCCGTACCAAAATTTCCCCCTGACTGATCAGTCTGATTGAAATGAGACTCTGTTGGTGGGTTATTACGTAAATCACGTAAATTAATACTAATGCTTGAATTTAAAAACGCTAATTCTCTTATGTGGCTTTCAAGAGTTGAGAAACTAAAATTAATACCATTAAAAGTCTCTGTTGATGGCATAAAAGTGACTTTAGTTCCTCTTTTATTTGTGTTTTCATTTACTATTTTTAAAGGCTGAGTAGAATCACCATTTTCAAAACGAATGAAATGTTCTTTTTTATTGCGCCAAATAGTGAGCTCTAACCAGCTTGATAGTGCATTTACAACTGAAATTCCAACTCCATGCAAACCACCAGAAACTTTATATGTATTGTTATCAAATTTACCGCCAGCATGGAGTTGAGTCATTATTACTTCTGCTGCTGATATTCCCTCTTCTTCATGAATATCAGTTGGAATGCCACGACCATTATCAGTTACGGATACTGAACCATCTTCATTAATGCTAATTTCGATTTTATCACAATATCCGGCTAAAGATTCATCTATTGCGTTATCAACAACCTCATACACCATATGATGTAAGCCAGATCCATCATCAGTATCACCGATGTACATACCTGGACGTTTTCTTACGGCATCAAGGCCCCTAAGGATTTTTATTGAATCAGCGTTATAACTATTTTCCATTAAATTGTTTTGTTTATGATGTTAACTAAATATTACATTCAGATATACTGATTAGCAACCTTTTTAACCTATAACCTGACAAAGAGAAATTCTACTACTGCTAAGCTATGATGGTTAGACCTAAAATAGTTGACTTCCTCACCAGAATACATAACAACTGAACTGTGTATAGTACTTTCTAATACAAGTGATAAACTTCCATAATCGCCTTACCAACCAAAAGGTGTAGATTATCCTGCTGATGCATGCGAGTCCTGAGCCAGCTTTTAATCGTATGCCAGCAATGCTCAATTGGATTCAGATCTGGTGAGTACGTAGGAAGATAGAGCAAATAGCAACCTATAGATTCTATTAATTCCCTTGTTTTAGCGGTTTTATGAAAAGCAGCATTATCCATAATTATAGTTGTACCAACAGGCAACTTTGGTAGCAATATTTGCTCCAGCTACGCATTGAATACATCCTTATCGCACCCTCCAGTGAAGGTCATGGGCGCAATAAAATTTTTCTTAATCCACCCACCTGTCATACTGATTCTCTCGCGTTTTTTGCCCGTAATGTCTGCATAAATTTTCTCCCCCTCGTGGAGCTCTTCCATATTCTGGGTATAGCCTATTATCGACTCCTGCTTCATCTATATACACAATGCTTTCATGGTCTATTTTGGCAACTTTTTCGACAAATTTTTGCCTATCTTCGTGGTTCCGCTCTCGGTAAAGCGTGGTCTTTTTTTTCTTGTGATTTTAACTGCTTCAGCCTATACCAGATCGAATTTATCCCAAATCCTAGGTTTTGTTTCATCTCCATTAGCGTCTGATCTGGGTGTTTTTTAACATACTCTTTCAGCATTTTTGGATCTATTTTTCTTATAAAACCACTCATTTTTGCTGGTTTTAAGCTCTCACCTGCAGCCTTCTTTTTTAGCCATCTGTATAACGTTGCTATTCCTATCTCCAAAAGTTCTGCAACCTCTTCCTTTGGCTTTCCTTTTTTAACCAAAGATACTGCTTTCTCTCTTAAATCAACACTGTATACCATCACTTTTCCTACATGCCTAAATGGTCATTATACAGTTATCATTTGCTTTGGAAAGTACTATAGTCTAGGTTGGAGGAAATTGTGAGTCAAGAACAACTAGATGATCAGCTTATTGATGCTGCTCTTGAAGGTAACTTAGATAAGGTTTGTAACTTGCTAGCAGCGGGAGCAAATCCTAATACTTTAACTACAACATTTACTGCCCCTCTATTCATTGCTGCTGATATAGGCGATGCAGAAATGATAAGGGTTATGGTAAAAGCTGGTGCAAAAGTTAATATGCGAATTGATAGTTATCGAGACGTTCATACTTTTCAATTTGGTAGCTGCTCTGTTCTTACTAGAAATCAGGCTCCTTTGCATGTTGCTATTTGCAAAGGCCGTACAGATGCAGTAAATGCTCTGTTAAAGTTGGGTGCAAATGTTTTTACAACGTGTGGTTCCAATAAAAACAAACTGGCTCTTTATTTGGCTGTTGAAGTTTTTCAACTGAATGTTGCTATTCGCGAGGGCCGTACAGATGAAGTAAATGCTCTGTCAAAGTTGGGTGCAAATGAAGCTGTTCAATGTCAAAAAAAGCGAGAAGATACTGCAAGAGATATAGCAGAAGTTATGATAAGGCAGGCTTTAAGTACATTCTACCATGAAACAAAAATTACACTCGAAGATGGACAATCCGTAAGATTCAACTCGCAAATAACACCAAGTTGGACAAAGGATTCTGAACTATTCAAGTATTGGGGTAACTGTAGGGATAAGATTCGTGAAATGTAGAATGAGAAGATTGGCAACAGCAGTGTGTCATTTTACCAATTCTTATTTGCAACTGATCCAAGTGAGTTGGCAGATTATTTATCGAATGCAAACATACGAAAAGCATTGAAAAGAGGTGAAAATATAGAGAGATGGAAAAACGCCTACCCTCTATATGCTAATGAGATAGAAAGCATTATACAAAGCCAATATAAGAAAGGAATGGAGACAAGAGAGTTGTTGAGTAGAAGTGTAGGGGTTGTTAAATGTTATCTTGCTAAAGAAGGTGCTAAGAAAGAAGATGTTGAACTAGAAAGAGTTTGTCCCAGACGCCTAGAAGAAATGTTAGCTGAAACAGCAAGAAGTATTCTAACAGATGCGTATGTGAAAAGGTTGATGAAATCGAAAACCAATATATTTTAAAATAGATTTCAGCTCATGGAACTCCTACGCTATCAAAATAATCAATAGACCCCCTGCGAAACAACGTGAAGCAAGTTGCTGATAAAATCTGGTAAGAAATCCCCAGCCCAAAAATTATTAAAAACCATGCCGCAAATTCACAATACCCGCAATAATATTAAATCTCAAGTTGTATTTCTTCTGAAAATTGCGGTAAATATTTGACATAATCTTAAAAATTTTGATCTCTCTAATCTTATTTTCCACACGCATCCTGAACGATGCCAACTTTCGATTATGCTCCTTTTGCACCTCCGTTAGTGGCTTTTTACGGTATTTTTTGTACGGAATCACAACATTTTTCTGCAGTTTTTGCCAACCTTGATAGCCAGAATCAGCATATTTTATGCTATCTTTGGCCAACAATTTTTCCTGTTTCCTTATGCGAAAATCGTGAATTCGACCTCGATGTGACTTTGAAACCGACAAAATCTGCCCATTTCCCTCAATCACAATTTCGGTTTTTATTGTGGTCATTTTTTTCTTTCTGGAATAAGATTTTTTACGTTTTTTTGCGTCTTTTGGCCGCTGTATCGGTTGCTCCGTGACATCTGCTAAAATTTTTAAATCCTTTCTGGAGTCAGCGTTCTATCCTTTTTTATAGTAATTTTTTGGCCAATAATGGCTCCATTTTCTTCAAAAGTCGGCAAATATTTGAGTTGTGCAAATTAAACAAAAACCCTAAAAATGGATGCGTTATGTACGTTCTGTAATAAATTAGAACACATAAAATCCTGTCTTCTAGCTCCTCAACATGCGATTTTCTTCCGTGACATTTCTTTTTCGCCTCCATTTTTTCCCACTCTGGACGCACTTTTGCCACAATTTTTTCAAATTCAGATGTTGTGAGCCCTGTCAATTGTCTAAAAATATATGGTGTTTTTGCTATTTTTACGTAACTTATTGCCATCTTCCCTCTTCTAAACTTTCATTTTACATGCTTTTTAGTCGTTTTTACCTACTTTCTGCCTTTTCGCAGGGGGTCTAATAGAAATGGTATCCGTTCAGGGAAGCGGTAAAAAGCCATTAACGGAGGTGCAAAAGGAGCATAATCGAAAGTTGGCATCGTTCAGGATGCGTGTGGAAAATAAAATTCGCGAGATAAAAATCTTCAAAATAATGTCAAATGTTTACCGCAATTTTCAGAAGAAATACAACTTGAGATTTAATATTATTGCGGATATTGTGAATTTGCGGCATGGGTTTTAATCTTACTTCTTAATGTTTTTATCTAATCTAATATTCTAAATTTTCATCCCTTGATTCGCAGCAGGTCTATTGAATTTGTTACTTCGTGCTAAAATAATGGAGTATGTCTCCCCATTACTCAATAGCAATTACAGTATGTCCAATGTTTTACAAGTAGGACCAATCTGCTAGAGAAGCACTTGTTGGAGTAGAAACTATTTTTTGGCTTTTCTTTACTAAATCTACTAAATATAATTTGGAATTATTAAATGATTCTGTTTTTGTAAAAATAATTTCTCTATTATTTGGTAACCACGCCGGAGATTCAATCTTGTGTCCTTCTGAAAGCAAACGTTCTTCTTTGCCATTTGGCTTCATGACCCCTATATAGAATTTTCCTGATTGAGTTTTGGTAAAAGCGATTAAATCACCTTTTGGTGACCAAACAGGTGTTGCATATCTCCCTTTTCCAAAACTAATTCTTTTAGGTTTTTTATCTTTTTTAGTAAAATCTATAATGTACAGTTGCTGGCTTCCACTTATATCAGAACTGAAAACCATATATTTTTGATCTGGAGAAAATGAAGGAGAGGTGCTGATAGCTGAGTTTTTAGTGATTTTTTTTGTGTACTTACTGTTTAAATCTAAAGATAATATATTAGTTTCACCATCGGATGAGTGGGAGATTAAAAGAGATTTACCATCAGGAGAAAATCTTGGAGCAGAAATGACACCTTCAAATGCGCTAATAACTGATTCAGTGTTGTCTTTTAAATTTCTTAGTATTATATAGCTTTTACCATTTGAATATGAAATATAAACGATGCTTTTTCCATTTGGTGAAAATCTCGGCGTTGATACAAATTTATCGCCGTTTGTTAAATATTTTATATTACTTCCATCTTGATTCATAACAGCAACTTTACGTACAGATTTGTCATTACTATCTTTTTCTTCAGCGATATACGTAATTTTTGTGTTGAAATGCCCTTTCTCGCCAATTAATCTATCATGTATTGTATCTGAAATAAGATGACCAATTTTTCTCCAGTCTTTTGCTGAAAAGATAATTGAATCAGTAAGAAGCTCTCTTTTCGTAAAGGTATCAAGCAATCGAAACGACACCTCTAATGCACTACCTGATATTTCACTTAAATCTACTGTAAGTAGTATATCACTTTTCCAAGATTTGGATGATCTGACCTCAGTTTCTACACCACTCTTTACATTAAATAAGCCACAATTAGACAAATTTGTTTCAATGATTTTTGTGATACTTTTGCTTAATTCACTTTCCAGATCCGTTTCACATGTACACTGAGATACAACAAGACTAATGTTATCAACACTGTTTTTTTTTATATCAACATATAAAGCAGCTTTTGCAAAATAAGGAATAAATAACGAAATAAGTAATACTAGCTGAACGAATATCTTCATTCTTTCATTTCATACCTGTTCTATTTGAACCTCGACTATAGGTCTCTTTAGTAAATATTCCTTTAATATGCCAAATATTGAGCTCTCAATCTTGCTTTTAATTTTTTTTGTCTGCTGTAAACTAAACGCTGACTCAACTTTCTTGATTATTTCTTTTACAATGGCTGTATCTTCTAGTATTTCAAAAACACCAGGTGCAAATACTTTAGGTCTCGCTAATAATTTATTTTTTCTGTCCACAATTGCTGTAACTACAATTACTCCAGCATCTCTCATTCTTGCGCGCATTTTTATAACACTGCTTTCTGGATGACGTAACAACAGTCCATCAATACCGAAGTACTCTACGTCAACTGAATCAACTATTTCTCCGTTCTCCAAATTAACAGCATCACCTGGTGCAATCATTATTGCTTTTGGGACACCACACTCTTTAGCAAACTTTACGTGCGCCTGCGTATGAATATACTCACCATGTACAGGAATGGACATTCTCGGTTTTATTAAAGAGTACATTTCCTTTAGTTCGTCTCTTGTTGGATGCCCAGAAGCGTGGACATGCTCTGTTTTTTCAGTAACAACTTCTACTCCCATCTCAATAAAAGAATTGAGCATATTATGTGCACGGGTTTCATTTCCAGGAATGATTTTTGATGAAAAGATCATTGTGTCACCTTGCTGCATTTTAAAAGCTTGATGACTCTTATTAGCAAGTCTTGCAGTTGCTGCAAGTGGCTCTCCTTGACAACCAGTGCAAAGCAGCACAAGTTTGTCTCTTGGATAATTCTCTGCTTCTTTTGCCTCTAGAAATTCAGGACAATCTCCTAAATAACTACTATTTTGTGCAACTTTTACTATTCTCCATAAAGATCTACCAAGCAAAACTACTTTTCTATTTAGTGCTTGTGCAGCTTTAGCAATAGTCTCAATACGTGCTACATTTGAAGCAAATAGTGACACAGCAACTAATTTTTTAGATCGCTTGATTACATTATAAATATTATTATAAACTCCACCTTCTGACTCAGGATGGTGTTTGCTTAATATATTTGTCGAATCACATACTGTTGCAAGAAGATCACCTTTATCGCCAATTTCTTTTAAACGCTTGATATTGGAAGTTAGACCAACTACCGGCTTAGGATCAAATTTCCAATCTCCTGTATGCAGCGCACTACCCACTTCAGTACTAATTAATATTGAATTTGCCTCTGGAACTGAGTGAGTAATGTTTATAAACTCTACAGTAAATGGACCCAAATCTATAGTGCCATTTATACCTACCTCTTTCACAGGCACTTTACCATCCAGTCGAAATTCCTTTAGCTTTTCCTTTAGGAAATTAACCGTAAACTTTGTTGTAAATATTGGGCACTGAAGCTCTTCCCACAGGTGTGGAACTGCACCACAGTGATCTTCGTGTGCATGTGTAATAATTATTCCAAGCAAATCTTTTTTTCTTTGAGCGATAAAATCTACATCAGCGATTAATAGTTCAACACCCGGCATAGTTTCATCTGCGAAACCTATACCAAGGTCGATCATAATCCACTTGCCTTGGTAATGGTATAGGCTAACATTCATCCCAATTCTTCCCACTCCACCGAGTGGAAGAAATAAAAATTCATTTTTGTTTATATTCATTAATCTTAAACTATTTAAAATGTGAGGATAGCAAAACTTCAGTTTTAAATAAAGAGATTTATATAATTTAAAGGAATATAAAGAACGCTTTGCAAAATCCTAGCATGGCTAATTAGGCATGTGCAGGAGTTATTCCTCTTCCACAAGCTCTTCTTGGCCAGCCACTTCTCCACCAATCTCTTTTATTTTTAATATCAATGATTCTGGTACATACATATCAATTACGTCCTCTATTTTCACAAACAAAGCTTGATAAGAATGTGAGTTGATTATCCAATTAGGCAATACGTCCTCTGCTTCTATTTTAGACTGCTCTTCTTTTTTATCGTATACTGTGTAGCAATACAAGTGCACAGCAAAAAATAGTACATAAGAAAGCAATACTCCTCTAAAAACTCCAAGAAAGATTCCAGTAACTCTGTCAATAAATCCCAACCTTATTGGGGATAGTATGTACATTAGCCAGTTGTTTATTATTATGAATACAAGATTCAATATAATAAATACAGAAGCTGTGGAGAGTATGTTTAGCGTAACTTTAGAATCAAAATATTTGCTATAATTGATGGTAAAGAAATCGTAATGGTTAGCTGTAAGGAAGACTGACAAAAATAAAAACATTAGTGCGCATAACTCTTTTATAAAACCCCTAGTTACCGAGATTATTACGCATAGAACAATAATGAAAATAATCAAGCAGTCGAAAAGCATACTTTATATCTATATGGTTTTCAGAACATAGTAATTATAAATAACAAGCTTGTAAAATTAATTGTATTTATGTTGCATCAGTTGGTCCAAATACCTGGCGATCATGTCAACTTCTAAATTCAGACAGTCATTTACTTTATTATACTGAAAAGTTGTATTCTCCCATGTGTATGGAATGATGTTTACAGTAAACTCCTGATTAACAACTGAGTTCACTGTGAGAGAAACACCATCCAGTGTCACTGATCCTTTTTTCGCTATAAATTTAATTAATTCTTGTGGGCTTGATAGCGTGATTTCATGAGAATTTAAATTTTGCTTAATTGTTGAAATTTTTACTATCCCGTCAACATGACCTTGAACTAAATGGCCATCGATTCTATCACTCAGCCTCATTGCTTGTTCAAGATTTATTTTTTTGTCTACTGTCCATGTATTTAAGTTCGTGATTTTTAT
Source organism: Wolbachia endosymbiont (group E) of Neria commutata (assembly GCF_964026735.1). Classification (NCBI taxonomy): domain Bacteria; kingdom Pseudomonadati; phylum Pseudomonadota; class Alphaproteobacteria; order Rickettsiales; family Anaplasmataceae; genus Wolbachia; species Wolbachia endosymbiont (group E) of Neria commutata. The sequence continues at coordinate 861,609 of NZ_OZ034692.1, read as the reverse complement.
GGTTTCGTGAGATGCTTGAACTGTAAATATATCGCTCATTATATCGACAACAGTTAAACACACGCCTGAGCAGGCTATTGAATCTCCTTTATTTATAGAGGATAAATTTTGTGTTTTTATATGGAAGATTTGATCAGAATCAGAACTAGTAGTGATATCGATTATAGTTCCAATGTCTGTGATAATTCCTTTAAACATATAGCTAAATAAGTAATTTTATCATGAAAAATCTTTTAAAACAGCCTGTTTATATTGTGAGTAAACTTAAGTGCGAGAAGGATGTTTATTCAAATTTACCTGTCCAATAGATTCTACAGAATATTCAGAACGTACAAAGTCAGCCAAATTTACAACACATAACAAGATTAGTATTGGTAACCCTATGTTCAATGTCAACCCAATGTATTCTCTTTTTCCTTCCTGTACTAAACTCTGTAAAATTGGTACTTTTCCAAGTGGCAGATGCCATAAGCAAAGTATTGATATAGAGACCCCTATAACAAACAAGCAGAAATAAGCTTCTTTTGAGGAGAATACAGTCCCTAACGATGATTTGAAGGCAGTATTAGTGGCTGGTGGAGTTCTAGCTTTCTTTGCTTTTGCTGCTGATAGAGGGCGTGAAGCTTGATGAGTAGTAGTTTCAGGTTGTGTGGGAGGCTGTGAGTTAATCCTATCAAGTACTAGTGCAGACAATTGCATTTTTTTCATTTACCCTCTCTTCTAAATATTTTGCATCAAATTGTACTTCAAGCTTAAGTATATTGAATACTTCTTCGAGTGTTTCTATCTTATCTCGATTTTTATCTTCACAAAAAATGCTATTAAATACTGTATCAAATATACGAGAAAATGTTTTTCGATCTTGATCTGTATAATTTTTCATTACTTTAATGAATATTTCATCTAGTGCTTTATCATTATTATTTTTCATCGCATCTTGAGCTTTCTTTTGTGCAAAGTTATATAATTCTTGTATTTCACTTTTATTTACACTAGATATGCATGAAAAATTACTACGCTGAATTGAGCAATTCAGCATTTCTTTCTTTCGCTCTATTTGTTGCATTAAGTAATTCTTATTAAATTCCAAACTGAAATCTTTCAAAGTGTTTAATATATCTTCTTCTGAGACCTCGCGTTTTTTGGAAATATCTTTTAAAAATATGGTTTTAAAAACTGATTCAGTTATTTCCATTAAAAGTTTCGGATATTTTGGATTGTGGTATGCTACTACTGTTTCACAAAATATTTCATCAAGCGTTTTTTGTTTGTCATTAGCCTTGATTTCATTTGATATCATTTCTGTTCTAGCATAACCATTAGCTAGCGCAATAATCTTTTGTGCTTGTATGTCGTCATCATTAATTATTCCAAGAGATCTTTTTACTCTTTGCGTGAGTGTAGGTTCTGCTGTGATATGTTCCTTTTTTGTGCGATTCTCTTCCACTTGTGTTAATTTATGTTCTGCTGTGATATCCTTGTTTTCTGTGTGATTTTCTTTCACTTCAGAACTACTTGTTTCATTTTTTTTAGGTGCTAAATTCTTTTCTTCTCTTACTTCATCCTGCTTTGCCTCTTGTGGCTCTGGGTGATAAGTTATAGCCAGAAGTTTTTGTGTAGAAAGCTTTGGTGTTCTTGAAAAAAATAACCTTATTACATCATTTAAAAAATTAGATAATGGGAAGAAAATTCTATATTTTGGTATGTTATTTTCTATTGCAGCAGTCACTACTGGAGCTTTACAATTTATTTCTCTTGCTACTCTAAAGCTAAATGACCCTGTAAATGGCACAACTTGTTTATTTTGTGCAGTTTCTTGCTGAGTCTCTGCTACCTGCAGCGCAACTTGGCTTTGCTCATTATTTTTTGCCTGTTTTAGTTTTTCTTTTAAATCTGCTTCAATTTTGTGCAAATTATCTAGATTAATATCTTTAATGTTTGCTCGTAGTTTTATTGTTATTCCTTGCTGCAAAACTTTTAATATTTCTTGCTTTATAGCTATACCAAAATTCTGTGCATTGATTTCGCTTCCAAAGATTCCTCTAAAAATGCTCCAAACAAACATGCGGATTTCTTCATCTTCAGCATCTCTTTTATTTCCTACAACATTGTGACAAGCTTTACTGAGAGATGCGCTTACCTTATCCGTAGCCGCATTAGCAATTTTTCTAAACCAGTTTTTTTTGTCAGAAACAGGCTGCAATCCTTCTATCTCAAACTTAAAAATTTCTCCCTGTTTTAGGCAAGGTTTAAGAAAAATTATTAAACCTTTTATCTTATGAAAAATTTTTGCATGTACTTTTTGAGGATTTGAATTTACTTCTGGATTTAACTCAAGCTTAAATGAAAACTCCTGCATATTGTTTTTAATGCTTTCCGAGCTAATAGTTCCAATCTCGATTATCTCATCAGAAAATGCTTTGCCTATGTCCTCAGATTTCTTTTGAAAGAACTGAGGCAAATCTTCTATTGTATACTTCTTATTAGTTTCAGCGTTACTATTGGGCATAGCAGATATAGTTTATTTATTAATATAAAGCTAAATAAATTAACATAATTAGTCAATAAGTTAATAGCCAGAAATATAATAATTTTTTAGGTTATTGATGATATTCAAGATTTTCCTATAATTAAAGTTTGAGCTGGCGTTTTAAGAATGGATAAAGAGCTATTTGGTGAAATACCTTTGCTTGAAGATAAGGCAATTTCTGAAATTGAGAGTGCTTCTTCTTTGCAAGATTTAGAAAAAGTTAGGCTGTCATACTTAGGAAAAAAGGGAACAGTTAAAGCTTATTTTGATAATTTAAAAAAGATAGAAAATATAGAAAAAAAGCGCAGCTTAGGCGAAATCATCAATGCTTTACGTGACAAATTGGACTGCCTTATAAGGGATAGAGAAAACACACTAAAAATCAAAGAAATTAACTCTAAATTGCAAAGTGAAGCAGTTGATATCACATTGCCTGTTAGACCAGAAAAAATTGGCAGGATTCATCCACTCAGCAAGGTTACAAATGAGATAAAACTCATTTTTGCACACATGGGTTTTAGTGCAGTTGATGGTCCTGACATTGAAGATGAGTTTCATGTGTTTGACGCGCTAAATACTCCGAGTCATCACCCTGCTCGAGAAGAGCAAGACACCTTTTATTTAAAGAACAAAATGAATGGTAAAAGAATGGTGCTTCGCACTCATACATCGTCTGTGCAGATTAGAACTATGGAGAAAGCAAAGAGCTTTCCAATTAAAATAGTTGCACCTGGTAGAGTGTATAGAAATGATTTTGATGCAACTCACACTCCAATGTTCCATCAGATAGAGGGGTTATACGTAAATGAAAATGTCAATATGGGCCAGTTAAAATTTACTATTCATCACTTTCTTAATGAGTTTTTTGGAGATAAGGGCCTAAAGATACGTTTTCGAAATAGTTTTTTCCCTTTTACTGAGCCTTCTGCAGAGGTGGATATAAGTTATAAAGGTAGTAAATGGATAGAAGTGCTTGGATGTGGAATGGTGCATCCGAATGTCTTTCAGAATGTTGGGATAGATCATACTAAATACAATGGTTTCGCATTTGGCATTGGCATAGAAAGGCTGGCAATGCTAAAATATCAAATTGATGACCTAAGAAGTTTTTATGACAATAAAATCAATTGGCTTAATCACTATGGTTTTCATTTTTCATCTCTAAGCTAAATAGTGAGTAAAGTTCATACAGTAATCGTACTTGCTGCTGGGCATGGCAAGCGAATGAACTCAAATGTACCTAAGGTGTTGCACAAGATAGGCAACTTTTCCATGCTTGAACATGTGATTTACAGCTCAAAACAATTAAGCCCTGAAAATATAGCGGTTGTAGTTGATCAGCCTTTGGTTGAAAAATTACAGGACTTTGAAAATATACAGCTAATTACACAAGAATCAATGCTTGGCACAGGCAATGCAGTCAAAACTGCAATGAGAAATCTCAAAGAACTGCCAGATCTCGGCATTGTAGTTATTCAGTATGCAGATACTCCACTTATCAAAAACAGCACAATAACCAAGATGATAAATTGTTTAAAAGATAAAGCTCTCGTTTGCCTTGGTTTTAAGGATCACAACAAAGAATATGGTAGGCTAATTATTGAGAATTGCTCCTTAAAAGAGATCGTAGAAGCAAAGAATAGTAGAGATAATGACGGAGAGTTCTTAGCCAATGCTGGGGTAATGGTTACCTATGCAAAAAATTTACGTGAATTAGTAGAGAAAATAGAATGTAATAATTTAATTAATGAATACTACCTAACTGATATAGTTTCAATTGCAGTGAAAAATGGTTTGAGTGTTGGTTATGCTACTACTGGTGAAGAAGAGGCAACTGGGATAAATAATAGAAATGACCTTATAAAGGCTGAGTTTTACTTTCAAGAGAATAAAAGAAAAATTTTTACCGACTCGGGAGTAACGTTGGTTGCTCCAGAAACTATTTTTTTTTCTCTTGATACACAAATTGCTAAAGATTCAATTATTGATCCATATGTTTTTTTTGGTCCTGATGTGAAAATTGAGCCTGGTGTAAAAATATTGTCGTTTTCACATTTAGAAAGTTGTTTAATCAAAAGTGGTGCTACTATTGGTCCATTTGCAAGAATAAGTAAAAACACAACTATAGGTGAAAATTCAGTAATAGGGAATTTTGTGGAAATAAAAACAAGTGAAATTGGTGAAAATACTAAGGCAAAACATTTGAGTTACATGGGAAATACTAAAGTAGGGCGTGAAAGTAATATCGGTGCTGGAGCAGTTGTTTGTAACTACGATGGAAAAAATAAGCATGAAACAAACATAGGCAATAATTGCTTTATTGGTGCAAATAGCTCACTCATTGCACCACTTAATATTTACGATAATTCTACAGTTGCTGCGGGTAGTATTATAGTTGAGGATGTGCCAGAAAAAAGCCTTGCGATAGCAAGAGAAAAACAGGTGATTAAGAAAATAAAATAATTCAGTTATATGATGTAATTATATTATTTTTAATATTTATATGTTCATATATGCATATAAATATTTAGAGGGTAAAATAATGAAAAAATTACTTGCTTTAGCTGTATTATCTACTGTTTCTTTTGCGGCACCATGTTTTGGAGTTGATTTTATTAGGGATAGAGTCTACACCACTGCCATTAAGTTAAGAGAAAAGGATGGACTATATTAATAAATCAAGTAAAATTCCTAAACTTAAAGGAAAAATAATATGAGTAAAAAAAACAATAATCGAATTCATAAAAAATAAATTGATAAGTTTAAACTTTATAAATGATCACAAAGTATCACCAAAAGACTTTCTACGAAAAAGAAAATTGCCTTTTATTGATGTATTCATTTTGATTTTCAGAAAAAGTGTGAAATCATTACAAGTGATGCTCAATGAATTTATTCTGTACACGATGAGAGATTATACAGTTACTGCAAGTGCTTTTACCCAAGTAAGACAGAAGCTAAAGTATACTGCATTTTCAGAACTTAATGATGATGTAGTTTCCCTATATTACCAGGATCAGGAGTTTAAAACTCACCATGGTTTCAGGGTACTTGCATTTGATGCTTCTATATTAATTCTACCAAAAAGTGATGAGGTAATAGAGGAGTTTGGCTCAAGAGCAGTATGGAATGGAGTTCAGAGGTTTGAAGATTATACAAGTGCAACCTTTGAAGCTTGTTATGATGTGCTAAATAATATTGCAATAAAATCGGTGTTAAGTAGAGGTGACAGTTATGAAGTTGATTTAGCAACCGATATGCTTGAAGGCCTCAGTTCAGATGACTTACTAATCTGTGATAGAGGGTATGTATCTTATCGATTTATTGCCGAGCTTACGGAAAGGAAAATTAATTATGTAATTCGTTGTCCAAGTTCATCTTTTAGTGAAGTAAACGATATGTTTAAGCCGGGCAGTCCCTCTAGTACAATAGCAGTAGCTACTGCACCTATTAAAGTGGCAAGGCAGCTAAGAAAGCTAGGATTACCTGATGAAATGGAATTTAGGCTAGTTAAAATCATACTTTCCTCTGGTGAAATTGAAGTGCTAATTACATCATTATTAGATGAGCAGCAATTTAAGGTTGAGGAATTTGAAGAGTTATACTACTTACGTTGGGGAATAGAAACATTTTTTTCTAAACTCAAAGGAAGGTTAGGCTTAGAGAATTTTACAGGTAAAAGTGTTGAAACTATTAAGCAGGATTTTTGGTCAACCATTTTTATTAGCAACCTAGAAAGTATTATGACAGAAGATGTAGAAGAGGCATTGAATGCAGACCTAGCTGATAGTAAGCTTGAAAAAAGCATTAATAAATCTGTTTCATTTAATGCAATTAAAAACTTAGCTTTCGATATTTTTTCTACAGAATCGGACATGGATTGCGTTATGGAGCAATTATCTAAGTTATTTTTAACAAACACTTTAGTTGTAAGGAAGGGGAGGAAAGTTGATCTTCATAAGATATCTGATGTTCGTTCACTCAATTACCAAAAAAGGGCTAGAAAACACGTATTTTGAATACTACCCTACTCATTTCTGAAAGACAGTATTCCTGGAGCAACTTTTGTCAAATCTTCTGTAAAATGACTTTTAAATAAGCTATTTCTTAACTAATTTACATCTAAGAGTTTATCTACTTTAAAGTTTGCTCTATTTTGTTTTAGCATTTGCCATAACTCCTTAATCACTACAAACTTTTTTGTTCAATTTTTAGCCATTCCTTCCTTAACTTAATAGCAGTGGATTTGGAGTTCACCCTTTTTCACAACCTTAGACCCCCTGCAAAAAGGTAGAAAGTAGGTAAAAACGACTAAAAAGCATGTAAAATGAAAATTTTAGAAGAGTAAAATGGCAATAAGTTACGTGAAAATAGCAAAAACACCATATGTTTTTAGACAATTGACAGGGCTTACAACATCTGAATTTGAAAAAATCGTGGAAAAAGTCCGTCCAGAATGGGAAAAACTTGAGAAAAAAAAGAAATGTCATGGAAGAAAATCGCATGTTGAGGAGCTAGAAGACAGGATTTTATGTGTTCTAATTTATTACAGAACGTACATAACGGATCCATTTTTGGGCTTTTTGTTTAATTTGCATAACTCAAATATTTGTCGACTTTTGAAGAAAATGGAGCCATTATTAGCTAAAAAAATTACTATAAAAAAGGATAGAACGCTGACTCCAGAGAGGATTTAAAAATTTTAGCAGACGTCACAGAGCAACCGATACAGCGTCCGAAAGACAGCAAAAAACGTAAGAAAAGTTATTCCGGAAAAAAGAAAACAACCACGATAAAAACCGAAATTGTGATTGAGGGAAATGGGCAAATTTTGTCGATTTCGAAGTCGCATAGAGGTCGAATGCATGATTTTAGGATACGAAAGCAGGAGAGAATGCTGCCAGAAGAAGCGTATGTTTACGAAAAGCAACGATTATAGCTTCCTCCTCATTGGTTAAAACCGTTGATCTTGGCTGCTTTGGGCCCATTGTGACATCTTTAGTGAATAAGCGTTTTTTCCATTTTATAATGGTCTTTGGTATAGTGCTCAGCAAGCTTTGCTATGCTCTCTTGACTATTTTGCATTGCTCTTGCTACTTCCTCTGTTGTTCTGGCGCACCCATGTAACCACAACTCCTCCTTTAATGGTAACTTCTAATATATTATGCCATTATACTCTGGGACTGTACATCTAACCACAACTCCTCCTTTGATGATAATTTCTCATATATTATGCCATTATACTTTTATCATTTGCTTTAGAAAGTGCTATATGTAGAGTTTATAAGCTTAATAAAATAATGTATACTTCAACTGATTTAAGAATTACTTTGTTACATGCAAAATTTTGAAATATTAGAAGAGCTAAAAGTTAAAGCATTAGAAGCTGAAAAAGGAGGAGGCACTGACCGAATTAACAAGCAACATGAGAAAGGAAAATTAACTGCGAGAGAAAGGCTTAGTGTATTGCTCGATGAAAATTCATTTGAGGAATACGATAAATTCGTAAAACATCAGACAACTGATTTTGGCATGCAAAATGCCAATTTTTTGGGTGACGGTGTTGTGATTGGCTATGGCACTATTTTCGGTAAGAAAGTTTTTGTTTACTCTCAGGATTTTACTGTTTTTGGTGGGTCCCTTGGCACATCTCATGCAAAAAAGATATGCAAAATTATGGATATGGCAATTAATGCCAGAGTTCCAATCATTGGGCTAAACGATTCCGGCGGTGCCAGAATTCAGGAGGGAGTAAATTCCCTCGCCGGTTATGGAGAAATTTTTCAAAGAAATGTAGATGCATCAGGTGTTATACCACAGATTTCTTTAATTATGGGTCCATGTGCAGGTGGTGCAGTTTATTCTCCAGCGCTAACTGATTTTACATTCATGGTAAAAAATAGCTCATATATGTTCATAACAGGACCAGATGTAGTGAAAAAAGTCACATACGAGGACATAAGCCACGAAAGCCTTGGTGGGGCTAAAGTTCATACGAGCAAAACAGGGGTAGCAGACTTTGCGTTCAACAATGACATTGAAATGCTATTCAAGGTGCGTGAATTCTTTACTTTTTTACCAGCAAACAACCAAGAGTCACCAAAATCTGTACCAAATTGTGGTTCAGTTGATGATGATGGCATTGAGGAATCTTTAAATACTCTCATCCCTAGCAACCCTAACACTCCTTATAATATGTATGAACTCATTGAAAAAGTTTGTGATGAAAGGAAGTTCTTCGAACTAAAGCCCGATTTCGCTCGCAATATCATAATCGGTTTTGGTAGAATTGGCGGCAATACGATTGGTATTGTTGCAAATCAACCTATGCACCTTGCAGGATGTTTGGATATTGACTCTGCGAGAAAAGCTGCACGATTTGTTAGATTTTGTGACGCATTTAACATCCCTATCATCACGCTTATTGATGTTCCAGGATTTTTACCAGGCACGAATCAAGAATATAATAATATAATACAACACGGAGCAAAATTACTTTATGCTTATGCTGAAGCAACCGTGCCAAAGATTAGTTTAATCACTAGAAAAGCGTATGGCGGCGCATATATCGTAATGAACTCGAAGCATTTAAAAGGCGATATGAATTATGCTTGGCCAACTGCTGAAATAGCTGTTATGGGTCCTGAAAGTGCAGTTGAAATTATATTTCGACATGAAAAAGATCATCAGACATTAATTAAAGAGTATAAAGAAAAATTTGCTAATCCATTTTTCGCTGCATCACATGGGTATATTGATGATATAATAACGCCAAGTAAAACAAGGTATCACTTCCATAAAGCATTAGAGCTACTGAAAAATAAGAAAATTGAAAGATTATGGAAAAAGCACGATAATCTTCCCCTGTAACCTTAAATAGATAGAGCTAGCTCAGGTAAATTTTTCCCGATTTTTGAAAAATAAAGTCAATAGCAGCGTTAATATCTGGCCAAAAAGTTGGTAGAATTTTTCTCATAGTATGTTTTAGATATACAGTCCCAGAGTGTGATGGTATGATATATGAGAAGTTACCATTAAAGGAGAGTTGTGGTTACATGGGTGCGCCAGAACAACAGAGGAAGTAGCAAGAGCAATACAAAATAGTCAAGAGAGCATAGCAAAGCTTGCTGAGCACTATACCAAAGACCATTATAAAATGGAAAAAATGCTTATTCACTAAAGATGTCACAATGGGCCCAAAGCAGCCAAGATCAACGGTTTTAACCAATGAGGAGGAGGCTATAATCGTTGCTTTTCGTAAACATACGCTTCTTCCTTTGAACGACTGTCTTTACTCTTTGCGGGCAACAATCCCTAATTTAACTCGTTCTAGTTTGCATCGTTGTTTGCAAAGACACGGCAGTAACCGGTTGCCAGATGTTGAAAGAGAGGTAAAAGCCAAAAAGAAGTTCAAACAATATCCTATTGGTTATTTTCATATTGATATCGCTGAAGTTAAGACATAAGAAGGCAAATTACAGCTATTCGTTGCCATAGATAGAACGTCCAAATTTGCTTATGTTGAATTTCATAAAAGCGCTACAAAGACCGTAGTTGCTGAGTTTTTTCGCAATCTAATTAAAATTTTACCTTGTAAAATACATACAGTCCTTACTGACAATGGTATTCAATTCACCAACCAAGAGCGCCATAAATATGCTTTTAAACATATATTTGCCGACTTTTGAAGGAAATAATATCGAGCATAGGCTTACAAAAATCAGCCATCCTTGGACAAATGGCCAAGTTGAGTGTATGAACAGGACCATTAAAGATGCCACAGTTAAGAAATATTACCACAAGTCCCATAAGCAACTTAAAGAACACTTATACAACTTTGCTATGGCCTATAACTACGCAAAAGACTTAAAACTCTTAAAGGTCTGACTCCTTATGAGTTTATATGTAACCAGTGGACACTATCTACAGAATTATTTATACTTAATCCATGCCATCACACTCCGGGACTGTATATCTAAGTGAACTAGAGCGTGATTGGTCTAGGAAGGCTATGGAGAATATACACAACAAACCTGGTCAATTTTTATCATGTGTTAATAGCGAAAAGTTTAGTACATATCCAACTGTATTAAATATATAATTTTTCGATAAGTAATGCTTTGTGTTATTATTCATGCAATTATTGCACAGTTTTAGCATGAGAAACACTAAAAAACGCAAGCTTCATGACGCTCAATGAAAAAAGAGAAGCATTTACTTTAATAAGTACTATAGAATGGCAGAAAGTGTTTGGGTTCGCTACATCAGCTGATTATAACAAAAGCAGTAGCATAATCCTTATCATCACTGAGAGAAAGATGAATTGTAGAATTCTTATATATAAAATCTTTGCTAATTGTAATATGCGGCTTACCTCTTATATCACTGTATATTTCTATATCTCTCATTATAATGCCATTGCTGAACCCAGTGCCTAGTGCTTTAACAAAAGCTTCTTTTGCTGCAAAACGTTTGGCAAAATATTTTGCCCGCATTTCTTGACTATTATACTTTTCACTTGTTTTTATTTCTTGTTTGGTGTACATCCTACCCAAAAATTTTTCTCCGTATTTTTGTAATATCTTCAATATCCTTGGTATATACACTATGTCAGTACCGATGCCATGTATCATTTTGTATTAAAGTGATTTATTACTTCTTCAATCTTCATCTCTTTCACCTCACCTGTTGCTCTATTTTTCATTTCAACAAGATTTTCACTCGCTGCTTTCTTTCCAACAATTATTTGCCACGGCAGACCTATTAAGTCCATTCTAGCAAATTTTACTCCCGCGCTTTCTTCTGAGTCATCGTAAAGCACTTTATTGATGTTCAAAGATTCGTATATCTTATTTGCAATCTTTGTGCATTCCTCTCCTTTTGCTTGTAAGTTAATCAGCCCTATTTTAAAAGGAGCTATGGCTTCTGGCCAGATAATACCTTTATCATCATGAAAAGCTTCTATTATTGCACCGACAAGCCTTGAAACTCCAATACCATATGAACCCATGTGAATATTGACATTTTTTCCATCCTGAGAAGTAACACTTGCCTTCATAGGCTTTGAATATTTATCACCAAAATAAAAAATATGCCCTATTTCTATTCCTTTGCTAATTTTCAGTTGTTCTTCTGGTACATTGCAAGTTTTTGGATCGTGCATTTCATCTGCCACTGCATATATATTTTTCAAACTTTCAATATCTTCACTTTCCATCAGCTCGGAAAATTTATTATCGTAATACAAAGTGCTTTCACCTGTATTTGCCAATATATGAAATTCGTGACTTAAGTTTCCTCCAATTGGTCCAGTGTCCGCTCTCACTCCAATTGGAGTCAGTCCCATACGCTTGAAAATCTTAATATAAGTCTTATACATTAAATTGTATGAATTTATTGCACTTTCGTAATCCACATCAAAACTATATGCATCTTTCATCAGGAATTCTCTACCTCTCATAACACCATAACGTGGTCTCACCTCATCACGAAATTTCCACTGAATTTGATATAAACAAAGTGGTAAGCTCTTGTAGCTTTTTACCATGCCTCTAATCAAGTCAGTGACTACCTCTTCATGAGTTGGGCCAAAAAGCATATCGCTCTGGTGTCTATCTTTTATACGCAGCATTTCTTTACCGTAATCATCATAACGGCCTGACTCTTGCCAAAGACTTGCAGGTTGTATACAAGGCATTAATGTCTCAACAGCCCCTGATTTATTCATTTCATCCCTGATAATATCTTCAATATTTTTAAGCACTTGCATACCAAGTGGCAACCAAGAGTAAATACCAGACGCTGTTTGCTTTATTAAACCTGCACGCAGAGAATATTGATGAGAAATAATTTCAGCACCAACTGGAATCTCCTTCAAAGTTTGTAAGTAATACTGTGATAGGCGCATGATAATAATTCCAATTCATATTAAAAAACTCTAATGCAAATTGTTTTCCAGGTAAACTTATTTTAAAGATAAGGGAAGTGTGCTGCACTTCTCCCTATGTTGTACAATGAATCGCTTACTTATTTACGAGACCAATTTGAGTATTTTTTATCTCCTGGTGTTACTACATTTCCAAATATTGCACAGCGATTTTGAACAGAGAAAGTAGACGGATCTTGTGTCCCACTACTCACCTGATTCGTATCATTAACTGCTGTTTCAGGAAGAACTTGAGATGCAGCTTCAGGTTCCTGTTGCTTCATATCATCGCCAGAGGTATAACCACTTTCAGGGGTTTTGTTTCCTACTTTGGTTTTTATCGGAGACGTTTCACCTTCATAATCAATCCATTCTGATTCATCGTCAGAAGTGTTAGTACACATTACATTAGCCCGTGCTTGTAGGACTTTCTGCAACTCTTGCATATGACCATTTCCTTGCTCATTAGAACCATTGCTTGATTTCTTTGGTGCTTCCTTTGTGTCAGAAACTTGTTTCAATTTAACTCCTGTTTTTATTTGGTCAAATAAACAAGGAGGTCGATTATCGACGTTATTTGATGCCGCAGTCAAAGTAGAGGGATTCATACCTGTCAGCAGAGGAGGCAGAGGAGGCAGAGCACTGCCATTAAGTTAAGAGAAAAGGATGGACTATATTAATAAATCAAGTAAAATTCCTAAACTTAAAGGAAAAATAATATGAGTAAAAAAAACAATAATCGAATTCATAAAAAATAAATTGATAAGTTTAAACTTTATAAATGATCACAAAGTATCACCAAAAGACTTTCTACGAAAAAGAAAATTGCCTTTTATTGATGTATTCATTTTGATTTTCAGAAAAAGTGTGAAATCATTACAAGTGATGCTCAATGAATTTATTCTGTACACGATGAGAGATTATACAGTTACTGCAAGTGCTTTTACCCAAGTAAGACAGAAGCTAAAGTATACTGCATTTTCAGAACTTAATGATGATGTAGTTTCCCTATATTACCAGGATCAGGAGTTTAAAACTCACCATGGTTTCAGGGTACTTGCATTTGATGCTTCTATATTAATTCTACCAAAAAGTGATGAGGTAATAGAGTAGTTTGGCTTAAGAGCAGTATGGAATGGAGTTCAGAGGTTTGAAGATTATACAAGTGCAACCTTTGAAGCTTGTTATGATGTGCTAAATAATATTGCAATAAAATCGGTGTTAAGTAGAGGTGACAGTTATGAAGTTGATTTAGCAACCGATATGCTTGAAGGCCTCAGTTCAGATGACTTACTAATCTGTGATAGAGGGTATGTATCTTATCGATTTATTGCCGAGCTTACGGAAAGGAAAATTAATTATGTAATTCGTTGTCCAAGTTCATCTTTTAGTGAAGTAAACGATATGTTTAAGCCGGGCAGTCCCTCTAGTACAATAGCAGTAGCTACTGCACCTATTAAAGTGGCAAGGCAGCTAAGAAAGCTAGGATTACCTGATGAAATGGAATTTAGGCTAGTTAAAATCATACTTTCCTCTGGTGAAATTGAAGTGCTAATTACATCATTATTAGATGAGCAGCAATTTAAGGTTGAGGAATTTGAAGAGTTATACTACTTACGTTGGGGAATAGAAACATTTTTTTCTAAACTCAAAGGAAGGTTAGGCTTAGAGAATTTTACAGGTAAAAGTGTTGAAACTATTAAGCAGGATTTTTGGTCAACCATTTTTATTAGCAACCTAGAAAGTATTATGACAGAAGATGTAGAAGAGGCATTGAATGCAGACCTAGCTGATAGTAAGCTTGAAAAAAGCATTAATAAATCTGTTTCATTTAATGCAATTAAAAACTTAGCTTTCGATATTTTTTCTACAGAATCGGACATGGATTGCGTTATGGAGCAATTATCTAAGTTATTTTTAACAAACACTTTAGTTGTAAGGAAGGGGAGGAAAGTTGATCTTCATAAGATATCTGATGTTCGTTCACTCAATTACCAAAAAAGGGCTAGAAAACACGTATTTTGAATACTACCCTACTCATTTCTGAAAGACAGTATTCCTGGAGCAACTTTTGTCAAATCTTCTGTAAAATGACTTTTAAATAAGCTATTTCTTAACTAATTTACATCTAAGAGTTTATCTACTTTAAAGTTTGCTCTATTTTGTTTTAGCATTTGCCATAACTCCTTAATCACTACAAACTTTTTTGTTCAATTTTTAGCCATTCCTTCCTTAACTTAATGGCAGTGGAGTCTACACTTCCCCATCATACAGCGCTGGTAATGTTGGTTATGCTATAGGTTACCATTACACAGACAGCGTAAAAATTTCAGTTCAGTCTATGCTTTCACCTAAAGGTTTAGTTGAACAAAAATTGCAGGGGGGAATTTTAGTGAATTTACATTATCATTATGATTTGATAAACACAGATATCACTCCATATATTAGTGCTGGTGTAGGTTCTAATATAAATAAGGATGCTAATGGTCTAAAATATAGTTTCTCATATAAAATAAGTTCTGGTTTTAACCTTCCACTCTCTTCAACAACAAATGTTTTTGCTGGCTATAGTCTGTTGAAAGAATTTGGAGGGCATGACCATGGGCTAGAGTTCGGAATGAAGTTTAATTTGTAAGACCACAAGTAAATAGAAGCAAATTGCAATTTTTTTCAAATTAAAGCTTGAATTTTTGCTAGATAATTAATAAACTATATATATAGAGTTATTAGTTAGGTTGTTATGTTGACCCCAATGGCAAGCTTATGTGTTGATAGCAGCACTAATCTCATGCAATACATTGCTAAAGTGCAAAAGTTTCCTATGTTGTCTCAGGAGGAAGAAATACAACTAGCAAAGAATTGGCATCAGTATCAAGATGTTTCTTCTGCTCATAAACTAATTACTAGCCATTTGAATTTGGTAGTAAAAATTGCAATGAAGTTTAAAAATTATGGGTTGCTGCTAATGGACCTGGTCATGGAAGGAAATATGGGCCTAATGCATGCAGTAAAAAAGTTTAATCCTGATTTAGGGTTTCGCTTTTCAACTTATGCGGTGTGGTGGATTAAGGCTTCAATAAAAGATTTCGTATTGAAGTCTTGGTCATTTGTAAGAATAGGTACAACGCAAGCACAAAGGAGACTGTTTTTTAGTTTACGTAAAATAAAAAAAAGAATTTTGCAGTATACGGATAGAGAAATTTTAAGTAATGAAGAGATAAAAGCGATATCGAGCGAACTTTCTGTATCTGAAGAAGATGTTGTGCAAATGGCCTACCGTTTGGCTTCTAAGGATCAGTCACTAAACGACTGCGTAAGAATAGGTGATGACTCTGAAAAAGAGCTACAGGATATGATCCCATGTAACTCAGTAAGCCAAGAAATAGTTTGCCAAGATCACGAAGAAAAAGAATTAAAAGAAACGATTTTAAACAATGCATTAGCAAGTCTGAACGATAGGGCAAGGGATATCTTTATTAGCAGATATTTGTCTGGTAGTCCTCGCACTTTAGATGAGCTTAGTAAAAAATATTCTGTTTCAAGAGAAAGAATAAGACAGCTAGCTGAGCAGTCAATGGGAAAGGTAAAACAATATATACAGTCTGAAAGTTTGAAATTTGGTTTACATGCGTAGTGTTTTTCTATTTTTAATATTTTTTTCAGTCAGTACTTTTGCGTCGGTTGGCGATGTGCAATTAAAGGAAAAATATAAAGATTGGCTTGTGTATACTGCGCTGGAAGATGGGGAGAAGGTGTGTTACATTGTATCTTACCCTAAGAAAAAAAGCGAGCATTATACAACAAATCGCAAACCTTATGTCATGATCAGTTATGTTGATAAAAAAGCAGATGAAGTAAGTGTCACCTCTGGTTTTCAATATGATAAGGAGCCTGTGAATCTAAATATCGATAAAAGGATCAAATATACATTGTCCATAATACAGGGAAATTTTGCATGGGCAGAAAATATAAAAATAGACCAAGATCTAATTTTAAAGATGAAGCAAGGACTATCAATGGTGATTAATGGAAAAATAAAAGCAGCCACTATTGATGATACTTATTCTCTGCTTGGTTTTCAAAAAGCATATCAAAAAATGCATGATTTATGTCATAAGAATTAGAACCCGTCTTTCTTCGCGTGACTCCTTTACCTTCGGATATGGATTGCTAGAACGGATAGGCGAGAACGGCAACGAAATTGCCATCAGAAATCGAATTTCGAAAGAAGCTTACTATTATTTTCAATTAGATGTGGTACGATAATAAGCCGAATAAGGAAATTCTTTATATGATAGTATTGATAACAAATGACGACGGTTTTGAAAGTGAAGGAATAAAGTTACTGAAAGAGATTGCATCAGATCTTGCAACCGAAATATGGGTAGTAGCACCGGATACCGACAGGAGCGGAGCAGCAAGATCTCTTGATTATCCAGTGAAGCAATCTATTCGAATAAACCAACATAGTGAAAGAGAGTTTAGTGTTTCTGGCACTCCTGCAGATTGTGTCATTATTGCACTCAATAAGATTATGGATAAAAAGCCAGATTTAATATTGTCTGGAATAAATATCGGATCAAACGTTGGGGATGATGTTTGCTATTCAGGCACTATTGGTGCTGCAATGGAAGGCGCTGCAAGATCTATACCGTCTATTGCACTAAGTCAAGTGTATCATAATGAGATAAGCTGGGACAATACAAATATTTTTGCACAAAAAGTTATTGCCAAGCTAGTCGAGGTTAGTTGGCCTAAAAACATCGTAATGAGTGTAAATTTCCCTGCTACAGAAAAAGTCAAAGGAGTAAAATTTGCTGAGCAAGGAGAGTATGACATTGATGGTGATTTAACTTTTACTGAAAATTCTAATGGATCTTTTAATTTAAATTGGTCTCGGGAGCACTCTGGAAGTGGGAGTATTGGTAAAATCAAAAAGGGATTTATTACTATCACTCCAGTAAAATTAGATTTTACAGATTATTATACACTAAGTACTATGAAAAATTCTTATGCAGACAAGTTTTCTTCTATAATAGACAATTAACCAAAAAAAGAGCAAAAATCAAGAGCTAGCCATCCAAAAAGCCTACTATTTCCCGCACTTCCTTTGTTGGCTGATCCATAGTTGTTTTTTTGGTCTTGTTAATATTAAATTAACTTGACTTGTGAGCAGTTATTGATATAATTTAGGTAAAGTATGTGGCCCGTATAATGATTGGGTTTAACACGCTCTAAAAACTTAGCTCAGCTTAATTTATTACTTATAGTCACATTTTGGGTGAGCAGGCATCAATTAAAATTTTTGGAGGACTATGACGACAATCAATGAAGATGTTTTGGCAAATGAAAAAAAAACTACAGCTAGACGTGAATCAATAAAGAAAAGTGAACAGATTTCCAATAACGATATGACAAAACAAATAGTACATGAAGGTGCAGAGGAAAATAAAAAAACATTAGATCTGAGCGAGTTAAAAAGAAAAACAGTGGAAGAGCTGTTAGAATTGACTGAAGAAAGAAAAATTTCATCTAACGGCAAGAGTAATGGCCGAATGCTGAAACAGGAAATGATATTCAGCTTAATGAAAAAAATGAGCGAAGAAGGAGGCATTACTACAGGAAGTGGAGTAGTGGAAATATTACCCGATGGTTTTGGTTTTTTACGCTCAGCAAGTGCAAATTATGCTCCCAGTACCGATGATGTTTATGTTTCCAATGGGCAAATAAAGAAATTTAGTTTACGTACAGGAGATATAGTATGCGGAGAATTAAGGCCACCTGGTGATAAAGAAAGGTATTTTACTTTAACTAAGGTTCAAAGTATAAACTCTACTGAGATAAATGAATTAAGGAAATACGGTCATTTTGATAATTTGCTTCCTCTTTATCCTGAAAAAAGTCTAATCCTTGAAAACAACAACAGTGGTGATAGCAAAAAAGATATAAACATGCGCGCTATAGATATAGTTGCGCCCCTTGGCCTGGGGCAAAGAGCATTAATAGTTGCTCCACCTCGTACGGGAAAAACAATATTGCTTCAGCAAATGGCTCATTCTATAGCTATAAATCATCCTGAAGTAGAATTAATAGTATTACTTATAGATGAAAGACCTGAAGAAGTAACAGATATGATGCGCTCTGTAAGGGGTGAGGTAGTAAGCTCTACATTTGATGAACCTGCCTACCGTCACGTACAGCTTGCTGAAATAGTGATAGAAAAAGCTAAAAGAATGGTTGAGCATAAAAAAGATGTGGTAATTTTGCTTGACTCTATAACTCGTCTTGCACGTGCTTATAATGCAGTTATTCCTTCATCTGGAAAAGTGTTAACTGGTGGTGTAGATTCAAATGCACTACAAAGGCCAAAACGTTTTTTTGGAGCAGCACGTAATATTGAAAATGGAGGATCTTTGACAATAATTGCTACAGCTCTAATAGAAACTGGTTCAAAAATGGACGAGGTTATTTTTGAAGAATTTAAAGGTACGGGTAATGCTGAGATCATACTTGATAGAAAACTTGCTGATAAGCGAATATTTCCGGCTATTGATATTACAAAATCTGGAACTAGAAAAGAAGAGTTATTAATTGATAAGGCTATACTAAATAAAATATGGGTACTACGCAGAATACTTAACCCTATGGGATCTATCGAAGCAATGGAGTTTTTACATGATAAATTGCTTTTGACAAAGAGTAACGCTGACTTTTTTAACTCTATGAATAGCTAGTATAGAATAGAGATAAGGTTTCCTGTTGTTATATCACGATTCGTTCCGCTATCAGCTCTAAATAAATTTTGAAAGAGGGTCAGTACTCTCTTGTTTGATTTTTATACCATATACTGCTTTATAGCCAAAAAATATCGTGATTTTTTCTATGATGAGAGAAATCATATGCTGAATTTCCAATGCTTTACTACCATTTGTGACTGTAAGGTGTAATACACCAGAATTTATATTTTGTGCGTACGAGATCTTTTTTGGTTTTGTACACTCTGCAATTTCCGCTCCAACTATATTTCTCCAGTTTAAAATAAGACGTATTTCATTTTTGCTGATCTTATTTTTCATGCATTTGAGTGCATAATTTTCTATTATAGACTTTAATTTTTTTGGTCCGCTTGTTTTGAGCATTTTTCTATTATTGATCAGATTCTTCCATAACCACGAGATAATGAGATGGATATTTTTTATAAGCCCCAGTAACTGCATCAACAGCAAAACCAGGCCACCATAGTATATTAAACAAAGCAACCTTATTAAAACTTTCACCTACCATAACATCTAATCTTCTGTAACCTGCCTTTCTGCAATCAACAGACAATAAGCCAGAACCTCGTTGAACAATTACTTCGCCGGGGTTAGAAGGAAGAAAGTGACTTACTCCAGATGGATTGTGTATAACGCACCTAACTCCTTCAACTAAATTATCTCTATTATCAACCACTTTAATTCTTATTTCCTGAGTAGAACCAGAAAAAATCGTTGCAAAGCAACCAGAAAATAAACTGGTTACAGATAATATTAAACAAACATTGCGTAATTTGAAAGACATAAAACATCCAATATTGTAATTTCACAACATAAATAATCAATTTTTTCGTGTTATCCAGTATACACTTTCCTGGTATTAAAGCAGCCCTTCCCTTGTCATCCCAGTACTTGATACTGGGATCCAGATTTTTCCACTTGATCCTGTGGTGAAGCTATAGGATGTTAGCTATAGC
This sequence comes from Wolbachia endosymbiont (group E) of Neria commutata, assembly GCF_964026735.1. NCBI lineage: Bacteria > Pseudomonadati > Pseudomonadota > Alphaproteobacteria > Rickettsiales > Anaplasmataceae > Wolbachia > Wolbachia endosymbiont (group E) of Neria commutata. Next base: position 841,422 of record NZ_OZ034692.1, on the reverse strand, counting down.
TAATCGAACAACAACAAAACCCTCCAGCCTCACACCGTAAAAAGCAGTATTTTATGCAAAATCTATATTAACATGGCACTTATCAGACAGATCAAAATCGTTCCATTCACCAAATTTCAGTGTGTTAGGTGTAGCGGTAAGCTCTGTAGTAAACCAACCACTATCCTTTTCTGTGATTTTTGGACTTGTTACTGTTATATCAATCTCTGCACCTTTTTTATGATATTTGTGACTTGTTCCTTTAACTTTTACGCCTTCAATTTTAAAGCAATTGTCTGGCCTTTCTAAGCATAACTCTAATGTTCCAACAGTGTGCTTTCCGGTTGCTGCGTCTTTTCCTTCGTTATCTAGAATGCCTTTATAATCCTGTCCTGCAAATACTAATTTCTTAATGTGTATATTGGGAATGTTCCCTGCGGTATCAGAAGGGAACTCATTTATCACTGTTTGTGTAGCACCATCTACTATACTCATACCAATAAGCTTTTTTAATTCAATTTTTGCTGCCATCTTTGCTCCGTAATTAATTGATTTCTACCTGGTTTTAATTGAAATTGTTTAAGTTATTGTTAACCCGAGTGAACTTTAAATTGGATTCAAAAAATAGCATGAGATATTTATTTTCTATTAACACGCGATTCTTCTATTTACAGTAGAAATCACATTCGATGGTACGCCAAATAGTATGGTTTATAATTTAACTATATTATTTAATTAATGGAGTTAATATGTTTGGTACATCTAAGGAAAAAGAAGTAATTAAAACAAATCAAGATATTACAGCAACATCTACCACTGAAATTGACCAGGTTGTGGTAGAAGATATAAGTGTAGATATGCTAATGAAGACAAAGTTAGACCTCTCACATAGATTAGAACATAGTCTTAAAACTTCCTTATCTCGAATTCGTAGTTCTATGACCGATACTTGGTATCGCATAAAAGCAGTTGTGTTAAAAGTCAATAGAAAAATGAAAAATACTGAAAATAATTTTCACTTATTTTAAAGGTATAAAAAGATGTTGCCAAAAATCTTAAAGAATTTTAACGTATTCGTTGATGGTCGTGGTTATGCTGGTCGTATCGATGAGATCACTCTGCCAAAACTTACCATTAAAACAGAGGAGTATAGAGCTGGTGGAATGGATATTCCTATAAGCATTGACATGGGCATGGAAAAGCTTGAAGCTGAGTTTACTTTTTCTGAATATGATACAGAGCTATTTAGACTCTTCGGTTTAATAGATGGAAACTCAGTATCTTTAACGCTTCGTGGAGGAATGCAAGGAAGTGGTAATAATGATATTGAAGCAGTGGTGATAAATCTTAGGGGAATATTCAGAGAATTTGATTTTGGTAGCTGGAAACCTGCTGAAAAAACCACTCTTAAATGCACTGTGGCTGCTCACTATTATAAACTCACTATCAGTGGTAATGAGCTTATCGAGATTGATGCCGAGAATATGATTCGGAGGATTAACGGTGTTGATCAGATGGCCTTACTGCAGACAGTTTTAGGTATTTAAGTTGTAATTCTTAGCTCAAATTCTTTTAATTAGTGTGGATGTGTATAAGTGCTTTAAGTCTGTGTAAGCGCACTTATCCACAACCACACTAATTTGCTAATATTTAGATCTAAGCAGACTTAGGGATGTATTCCTCGGTAAAAACCCTTCCATCTCTTACTAAAGAGTTAGCAAGTATAAGAAATTTTCTCATTGCAGCAGTAGAAGCAACCTTATATGGCTTTTTATATTGATCATACAATCTATCAAAGAAAATTTTTATATAAGAATTCCATTCCCTAGCAAATCTTTCATTATTGCCTGTCTTTGTTGCACCAGTACTTCCTGCGCCACCTTGTACCATCTTCAACTCCATTCATTGTAAATATGCTTAATTATATATAATAATTGTTAATTATATTATAATTAATATGAAATATATAATTTCTTATCTGCTTAGCAGAGTGGGAAGAAGTAAGTAGTAAGTAACCGTTTACATCGGGAGAGTAGACTGGTGGGGAAGTTCCACCGGTCTACTCTCCCCTGAATTAATATAGTCCTCATAATAACTTGTATGTTCTTAAATCCATAAATTAGTCTTTTGAAACGTTTAACTGTATCAAGCTCGGTAATTTGGAAAATACTATTGACATCTTATGGTAAATTATATTACATTCCTCATTTAATAAACGAGGTGATGTATTATGTGTAAAGATAAATTAAAAGGGTTAGCGGCAGCATTGGGAATTGGTGTTGTGGTAGGGACCTTTTCATGGTGTTTGGTGAGCTTTACAGGTCCATATACAATCGCTAGTGCAATTACTGGTGGGGCTATTGGCACTTTAATGACAATGTTGATTATGTCCAGCATTACAGAAAATACTACTGATACAGAGAAAGATTGGTTCGCCTTTGCTGGAATTGTAATAATGATTCTTGCCTTTGGAACGGCAGTTATTCTCAATCAAATTGCAAATGCTGTCTTTCCTAATGCTACGTTATCAGGGTGGCCAGGAGCTTTAACATCTGCAGCAATAGGTGCTATAACAATGTTAGCAGCGCTTTTCATGGAATACTTAGTTGAAAAAGCAATTGACCGTTTGTATCCAGAAAAAGAGCACCCAGACTCGTTAAGCGAAGTAAGAGTGCAGGCTACTAATATTTCTCCCATCAAGTAGTAAGCTAGTTCAGAACAAATGTTAAGCTCCACTCTGACCTTACCAAGAAAAAGTAGAAATGAGCAGTACGAAGTTTGTTGCTATAACCATCATTGTCGTATAGATTATACTTATAAGTTAAATTAAAGGAAGATTATGAGTGGAGAAATAGTAAAGCATTTAAATAAATTATTGACAAATGAATTGACTTCTGTGCGTCAGTATCTTTTGCATTTTTCGATTTTCCAAAACAATGGAATTAATAGATTTGCAGAAAAGATGAAAAATGAACTCACTGAAGAGCTTGAACATGTAAGTAAATTGGCGCAAAGAATTTTCTTGCTCAAAGGTATACCAAATTTTCAGGATACAAATGAAATATCAAAGTATGATGGAAAATTTACAAAAAATACGATAAAAGAAGTATTAGAGGCTAATTTAAAATTAGAGGAAAAAGGTATAGAAGACATCAGAGAGGCAATTTCTGCTGCTGAAAAAGAAAAGGATTTTGTGAGTGTGATGTTACTTGAAGAGCTGCTCAAAAATGAAGAAGAGCATTTCCATTGGATTGAGCAACAGATTGATATTATTGGACTAATGGGTGTTGAAAATTATTTAAGAAAACAAATATAGAGTGCTAAAGAAAACGATCTTTATTTTTATTATACCTTGCTTGCTCTTTTTTTTACTAGGGTTATGGCAGTTGTTTAGGCTGAACTGGAAGAATAATATTATCAAAAGCATGAGACTTCCAGTTGTGTATCTTTCACGCGATAATGATCTTAAAAAATTCAATTATAGGCACGTCAAAATTGATGGAGTGTTAAGTGACATAGAACTATATGTTTTTGCTGGGCAACGAGGGTATCATGTTCTGTCACCTATGCTACTTAATACTGGACATTACATGCTAGTAAATAAAGGAATAATCAGCGAAAAAAAAGAAAGGGAAGCAAAAGAAACAAAAATTGAAAAAGTAATTGTAAGTGGAACTTTATATTGCGACAGCAATAAAAGCAAAAGTTGGTTTATCAAAAACGATACCTCTTCCAATATGTGGTTTACCTTGAGTACAGAAGAAATTTCTAACGAACTCAATATTAAACTAGAGAAGTGCATACTATGGCAGGAGGATCTCGGCGGTAAATTAACTATAGAACCATTAAAGCATTTGGAATATGCAATAACTTGGTTTGCACTCTCCTTAATTTTGTCAATTATGTGTGTAGTCTATTACAGGCAAAACCTAAGTATTCATTCGGGTGGTAGCAAAAGTAAGTAGACATGGCATGCTAAACTGAATTGTTCTGACTTCTGCAATATCAATATGTAAATAGCCTATGAGATATTATTTGAATTTCTTTCTTTTTTTCTTTGCTCATGGAGTCCTTTTTATATTCCTTGCCCTACACTTACAGGTGTAACTTCAGGTTTGTCAGCATGCTGCTGCGGCTTTTCTTGAATAAAATCTCCATAAAGCAGTCTAATAACAAGAAGAGCTAATGGCATAAATATTCTACAAGGATCATACCATGCAAGCTCTCCTTCATAGCTAAATTTTGCATCTTGTTCATATAAACGCTTAATGCAGTGTTTGCTGTACAGTTCAGATGCTTCTATGAAAGTTTTAAGTAAAACAAGAAGCAATAAGTCCAATGCTAAATTTGCTACCAATATTGCTCCATATTGAGCAGACCATCCATTTTGTGCTACTTCTGATACTAAACTGCATACAGCAAATATTGATGCAATACAAATCACACAGTTGTTAACTGCATTAAGATCATTCATTCTTCTATTCAAATTATCATTATTTTCTTCTAGTGAGCCTCCTTCCTTCGCTTTTTTATAAGCTATGGCAAAAACTACGCATGAGGATAAAATAAATAACCATGGCCAAATCCCTGTGGTAAATGCATAAAATTGATAAGCAATATTTTGCACTGAACCATTAGCAGCAAGTTGAAATAAACAAAATTCAACTTCTGATACTGGATTAAGCACTATACTTACTAACGTAAAACATAATAATGCTCTAATTAAAACAGTACGTCTATGTGATAATATTTCCTCTGTTTTTGTTTGATTTTCCCATTGTTCTGTTGAGGTAGTGAAATGCTGTCCTTCTTCTAAATTTTTTAAATTATCAAGAGATTCTTCTAGCTTTTTTTTATCTGCACTAAGTTTCTTAAATTCCTCCTCAGCTATCTTTTTCTTAACTGCATCATTTTCTTTATCAGGGTGGCACTTGCGTGACAATGTTCTAAAACGTTTACCAACCAGATCAAGTATCTCATCAAATTCGTGACTGATTACTTCTTTTTGTATTGTTTTTTCGTCAATTCCTAAACTTGAAAATAAATCCAGTAAACGGAAAGATTTACCTCCACAGTAATAAACATGATAGAGTTGCCCTCTTGTTAAAAATTTACCCATTAACTTTATCTATTTCATAATTATTAATAAAGTATAACTAATTGTAGTGTAAATAGCAAGTTAGCGTACAAGCAAGGATTTTAAGCTATATCAAAAGCAATTTTATTTTCTGCTTTGTCCATATAAATTCTTATTTTTTTTCCTTTTATTAATCTGCGATTTAGTATCTCTTCGGCTAAGTAACCTTTTATTTCTTTTTCAATCGTTCTTTCTATCGGACGTGCACCCATTTCCTTATTATAACCCATTTGCGCAAGATAAGATTTTACTTCTTCCTCTACTGAGCAGTTTATGCCCTTTTGTACAAGTTGTTTTTTTAGTTCCAGAATAAATTTATCCACGATGTGTAAAATCACATCTGCATCCAAGTCAAAAAACGAGATAATAGCATCAAGGCGATTGCGAAATTCAGGACTAAAAACTTGTTCTACTGCTTTTTCACTATCGCTAGTACTAAAATCCTTATTTCCAAAGCCAACTGAACTTTTGCTACGCTCAAATGCTCCTGCGTTGGTTGTCATAATTAAAATTGTATTGGAAAAATTAACTTTACGTCCATAAGCGTCTGTAACACAGCCATAATCCATAATTTGTAATAATATATTGTAAATATCACTATGAGCTTTTTCAATTTCATCAAGAAGTACAACGCTATATTGATTATTAGATACAGACTCTGTAAGTAATCCACCTTGATCATAACCTACATACCCAGGAGGAGAGCCAATCATTCTGGATATTGTATGGGATTCCATATACTCAGACATATCAAAGCGTATAAAATTCATACTCATACTTTTTGCTAATTGTTTTGCAAGCTCAGTTTTACCAACTCCAGTTGGTCCTGCAAAAAGATAATTTGCCAAGGGTTTATCATAATTTCTCAATCCAGACTTAGCAATTTTAATAGAATTAACAAGAGATTCTATCGCTTGTCCTTGACCGAAGATAACCTTTTCCAGATTCTCTTTTAAAAGCCTTACCTTTTGCATATCATCAAATTCAGAACCGCAAGGCACATTCGTAATTCTAGTAATAGTATTTTTAATATCTCTACTATTTATAATTTTACGTCTGTTTTTTAGCAATTTACAATGTGCACCTGCTTCATCGATAACGTCAACTGCTTTATCAGGTAATATTCGCCCAGTAATATACTTGTATGAAAGTTCAGCTGCAGATTTAATAGCATGCTTTGTATAATACACTCCATGATATCCTTCATAATAGTGTTTTATGCCGTCCAATATCTTTATTGTTTCATTTACAGAAGACTCTTTAACATTAATTTTTTGAAATCTTCTTGCTAGTGCCTTATCTTTTTCAAAACTACTGCTATATTCTCTATAGGTGGTTGCACCTATACAACGGAGCGTTCCTCTTGCAAGTGCAGGTTTGAGTAAATTACCTGCGTCAAGAAAACTGCCACTTGTTGAACCAGCTCCAATGATGGTGTGTATTTCATCAATAAAAAGAATAGCACCTGGTTTTGCTTCAATTGCTTTGATTATAGACTTTATTCTCTCTTCAAAATCGCCTCTATAACGTGTTCCTGCAAGCAGTGATCCTAAGTCCAAAGAATAAATTACACTGGATTTGAGCATACTTGGAACATTACCTTCAATGATTTTTATTACTAAACCCTCAACTATTGTTGTTTTGCCAACGCCTGGGTCCCCAACATATAAAGGATTGTTCTTTCTACGTCTGAGTAATATTTCTATAGTACGAGTTAATTCGTAATCACGACCAATAACATAATCTATTTTTTTATTCTGCGCATAATCATTTAAATTTTTACAATAACTTTGTAAAACTTCTTCATCTTTTAATAGTTCGTTTTTGTTTATTGCAGGAGAAATATCATTATTTTTATCAAATTTTACTTTACGATTAGTCGTATATTCATCCGTATCATGGAAATATCCCATATTAGATATATGGTAAATTAAGTTACAATCTTTCGCATTTTGTTTTTCCAATAAATCTTCAATGTATGAGTCTTGTTCAGATAAGATTTCTACTAGAATATTTGCCCCATTAATTTCTCTTTTACCAAGACTATGCGCACGAATTATCGCTCTATGTATTATGCATTGAAACATTGAGCTCGGTTTGATCTCACTCACAACCAATTTAGAGTTGTTTTGTAAAAAATCTTTTATATTTTTGCTATAATCATTAATTTTGATATCACACCTGAGTAAGATATTATCTATGTTTATAATTTCATCAGCTCTGATATTACATTTTAACAAAGCATAATTCACATCAGCATCTTTAGTTAATGCAAGCAGCAAATGCTCTACTTTTGCATACTTAAGATTAAAACTAGAAGCGATTAATAATGCTCTGTTTAGACTTGCCTCTAAGTTTTTAGAAATCATTTATTATTCTCTTAAAGTAGAAACTTATAAATAGCACACAATTATTAAAAAAACTGAAATTGAGTAGTTTGTGCTCAGTAAATAAATTGGCCTTGCATTTTTTATGAATTATTGATACTCTGATAAAGCATTCGGGGCGTAGCGCAGCCTGGTAGCGCATTTGGTTTGGGACCAAAGGGTCGGGAGTTCAAATCTCTCCGCCCCGATTTAGTAAACGCTTTCATATGTTAGCTGTACACTTTCAGAGGCAGCATCTCTTGGACGTACAGAAGCTAAACGACCACTTGCAAGCTGGTATTGAGTTTTCTATCACAATTTATAACCTCATGAAAATAAAGTGGTGTACTGAGATAACAGCAAAAAGTCTGATCTTTAACAAAAGAAAAAAGCTGCTATAATGTGAATAAAAGTATCGCAAATGAAATGAATGTAAAAAACATATTATTACTATTTTTAGTGCAAGTTATGTGTAGTCTGCCATTATTTGCAGCTGACCCTATTTTACTCAACTGCATTGAAACCCCAGAGATATATGAACTTGATGCAAGGCCAAAAATTTTTAACCCTTCAAATAATTTAAGGAGAAAGCCTGGTTCTCCAAACAGTGCAGCTGGGGAATTAATACATATAGTAGGTAGAATTACTGATATAAACTGCTTACCAATACAAAATGCTGCAATTTCTATATGGCATGCAAATGCATTTGGAATGAATCACTATGATGAGGGTATAGAGGATAATCAACTAGATTCAGATTTTGCTGGGTCAGGAAGATCTATAGCGAATAATCTTGGCTATTATAGTTTTATTACGATCATGCCAGGCAGAAGTGACGATAGGGCACCACATGTTAACTTTTTAGTTCAACATCCAGATTTTCCAGAATTTACAACACAAATGTTTTTTAGTGAATATAATTGTGACAATTGTGCTGATCCTGTTCTTGAAGATTTCGTTGATAGCGGGCTTGCAAGTCTTCTAATAGCACCGTTTACCTATAATGATCAAGTCATAAAAACCTATACGTTTAATATTACCTTGGGTGGGTATAATAAATTCTCTGGTAAGAAATAAAACTTGTATTTTTCGGCCAATCTGGTAAACATTACCCGTAATTAAATATGGAGCTATAAGCAATGAAGATCAAAATTTCTAAAATTTCATCTGATTTTAAAACAGTAGTCACAGGTTTATTTGAAGGTAGTGAAACTATAAGTGAATGTGGAATTTTGCAAGGAAAGCAGATTATAGATAATATAAAGCAATTTAGTGATTTTAATGGAAGTTTTGGTGAATTTTCTTCTACAACTTTATCAGGAGAAAAAAATGTTATAGTAGTTGGACTTGGTAAAAAAGATGAATGGGATGAAAATAAAGCGTTAAACATTGGTGGTAAAATATATTGTGAGTTAAGCAGACTCAAGATCAAGAAAGCAGCTGTTTTAATTGAAGATAGTGCAGCAAATATTGCATATGGTGCGTTTTTACGTAGCTTTAAATTTGATAAATACAAGACTAAAAAGGATGAAAAGATCACAGAGGTGGAAGAAATCACAGTGTTAGCAAAAGATGAGCAATTAAGCAGCGCTGAAAAATTATTTGAACGTCTAAGGCAAGAAGGTGAGGGCATATTCCTCGCGCGTTCTTTTGTTACAGAGCCTCCTAATATTCTGTATCCAGAATCTTATGCTGATAGTATTAAGAGCGAACTCACCAAATTAGGCCTTGAAGTTGAAGTGCTAGATAAAAAGCAAATCGAAAAAGAAAACATGGGGGCTTTACTTGGAGTGGCACAAGGAAGCAGCAAAGAGCCAAAATTAGTAATCATAAAATGGAATGGAGCTGCTAAAGAACAAAAACCAATTGCTTTTGTTGGCAAAGGTATAACATTTGATACTGGCGGAGTATCACTCAAGCCTTCACGCGGTATGGAATCAATGAAATATGATATGGCAGGCTCTGCTGCTGTGGTTGGTGTTATGCACGCTTTGGCTGGACGAAAAGCAAAAATAAATGCTATTGGTGTAGTTGCGCTTGCAGAAAATGCTGTGGGTGGTAATGCTCAAAGACCAAGCGATGTAGTCACTTCAATGTCTGGGCAGACAATAGAAGTGTTAAACACTGATGCGGAAGGAAGATTAATACTTGCGGATGCTCTTTGGTATACACAAAAGAGATTTTCACCGAAATTCATGATTGATCTTGCAACCTTAACTGGTGCAATCGTTGTTGCACTTGGTAATAACGAATATGCTGGTCTTTTTTCAAATAATGATGAATTAGCCAACCATCTGATTGATGCAGGAAATGAAGTAAATGAAAAATTGTGGCGTTTTCCTATGAATGAAGCGTACGATAAAATTATTGATTCACCTATTGCTGATGTCCAAAACATCGCTCCTGCAGGTTCTGGTGGAGATAGCATAATGGCTGCACAGTTTTTACAACGTTTTGTAAATGATGTTTGTTGGGCACATTTGGACATTGCAGGTTCTGCATGGCATGAAAAAGGTACTGATATTTGTCCAAAAGGAGCGGTGGGGTTTGGTATAAGATTACTCAATAAACTAGTTGAAAAATATTACGAAACAAAATAATTAATGCGATATTAAGCAAATGGTTAAAACTGTACTCATCAAAAAGACTGGAGGACCGGAAGTATTAGAATTTGTAAATAGAGATATAGGTGAGCCAAAAAGCGAAGAGGTTTTGGTACGTCATACAGTTATTGGCTTAAATCGTTATGATGTTGAGCATAGAAAAGGTATTCGTAAAATTAAAGATCTACCAGCAGTTCTTGGAGTGGAAGCAGTTGGAGTTGTTGAAAAGCTTGGTAAAAAAATAGGTGATGGTTTAAAAATTGGAGGTAGAGTTGCATATTGCACGGCCCCTCCAGGTGCATATTGTGAAAAGCGCATTATACACCAGAAATATCTGATAAAAATTCCAGATGAAATACCTGATGAAATGGTAGCTGCAGTGCTGTTTAAAGGTATGACAGCTCACTATTTGATTAACCAATCTTATAAAGTAAAGCCTGGTGCTTTTGTGCTAGTTCATGGAGCTAACGGTGGTTTAGGACAAATAATATGTCAATGGGCAAAGGAGAAAAAGGGTATAGTGATAGGCTCTGTAAGCTCTGACGAAAAAATGAAGATAGCTTTACAAAATGGCTGCACATATGCAATAAACCATAATGATAAGGATTTCGTTTCTAAAATCATGGAAATTACAGAGGGCAAAGGGGTAGGGGCAGTGTATGATCCTATAGGTCACGCTACAGGCAAAGTTTCTTTTGAATCTTTATGCAGGTTTGGCATATATGTTTCCTATGGACAAATATCAGGTAGTGCTCCCGTGAGCTTTTCTTTACTTAGTTCACGTTCATTGTTTGCAACTGGTACCTCAATATACCACTATAAGCGTCATAGATTCACATTAGTGCTCACTGCGATGGAAATCTTTGAAATGCTAAGAAAAAAACTCTTAACTGTACGGATTAATAAAAGGTATAAATTTGATGAAATAATTCAAGCTCACCATGATATGGAAAATAGAAAAGTGAGTGGGTTAAATATTATCAAGATTTCTTAAATAAATTATCAAGTTAAATTAACTATTTATTAAATTACACCGGCTACAATATCGTATGCTTTAATTCTCTTTTTATGGGAGTTTAGAGTATATTATCAATTTTTAGTTGAAATAGTGTAAGAGGTTAAGAGATGCGGCAATTTAGTAAGAAAATAAATCTATATTCTATGGTTAAAAGCTATTTTAGCCTATTTCTTATGTTTATTCTCTATACGTTTGGATATTCTGCAATTAATAACCCTGCAGGAGCGGAAGAGTTTATCAATTCCATTATGTCTTTTTCTCCTGAAATAAAAGTCTTATCTATAACAGGCGTATTGTTGTTATTTTTGATTCTAATTTATGAGAAATTATTCAATCAGAAAAGTAGCAGTCAAAATAGTAGCTCTTCCACACAAGGCAATGCTTCTACAGCTTCAGATGTACCATTATCCACTCTTGCAGCTGGTACTGAACTGCCTGACTATGATATTATAAACTCTAGTGAGTTGATAAACAGTCAACCAGTAGCTACCTTTTTGGTTCCTTCTGTGATGAACAATAGTGTTTTGTCTATAACTCCTTTAGAGTTAGATCACCACCATTCACGTGAGTTTAACTTTGACAGCCAAGAAGATAAACTTGGCATTCTAAAAGAAATAGTTTACGTATCTACAAAAGCAATACTTTGCAGCATGATAGCTGGAATTGTCATGCTAAGTTGCGGTCTTGCTATAGAGGCATTGATAAAAGGCCAACAGCTCTTGCCCACTATGCTTGAACTTACCAACAGTGTTAGTAGTTTACTCGGTATTTCCAGCAGCACATTATTAGCTGTTGCTTTAGCACCTATGGTTGCGTTGACAGTTTTTTCTGTATTGAGCAAATCACCAATACATACTCAAGATATTATGGGACATGTTTCAGAAAAGAGTAAATCTGATGAATGTGTTATAACTGTTGTAAGTATCGTAAGTCTTGTAATTATAAGTAATAGCGGATTAAGGAATCTAGAATCAAAGAGTAAGTCAGTTAGCGCTAATGGTTCACAGAAAGTAGATGATGGTGGTGATTGGAGACACAACCCAAAAAACCCCTTTAGTATCGATTACGATCTTGAACATTGCACTACAGCCGTGGAAAATTTAACAATCGGAAATCATCATAAGGAAAAAGCCTTGGGTTAATGAATTCATTTTAGGTATAATATAGGTAATATCGCAATACTTGAAATGAGTCATATTGTTAATGCTTATAATAGACTTAAAATTCCTATAATTAAAGGGGAGGGGGTATATCTTTTTGATGAAAACAACAAACAGTACCTGGATTTTGCTGCAGGCATTGCTACGACTTCTTTAGGGCATTGTCATCCATATATTACGGATAAATTAAGCGAGCAATTGAGCTCATTGTGGCACTGCTCTAATGCTTTTACCATTCCAGAGCAAGAAAGACTTGCTGAGCGTTTAACAACACTTGCCTTTGCGGATAAAATATTCTTTTGCTCAAGCGGACTTGAAGCAACTGAAGCTGCGATTAAATTTATTCGCCGATATTTTTATTCAAAAGGGCAAGCAAAACGCAATCGCATAATTACAATTGAAGGAGGATTTCACGGACGCAGCATTGCTGCTATTTCTGCAGGTGGAAATGAAAAAGCACGTGAAGGCTTCGCTCCACTACTTTCTGGCTTTGACAAAATTCCAAGAAATGATGTTAAAGCATTAGAGGAAAAAATCAGTGATGAAACTGCTGCTGTGTTTTTAGAGCTCATACAAAGCGAGGGTGGTGTGTACCCACTAAACGTGGAATATCTTAAAAAAGTAAGAGAAATAACAAAAGCTCATGGAATAATTTTGTGTTTTGATGAAGTGCAGTGTGGGTATGGTCGTATCGGCTCTTTATTTCATTATCAAAACATTAATATTGAACCTGATATGCTAACCTGCGCAAAAGCTATGGGTAACGGATTTCCTCTAGCTGCGTGTTTAGTAAAAGATTATATAGCAGAAGCAATTACCCCAGGAACTCATGGATCAACTTATGGCGGTAATCCGCTTGCTATGACTGTTGGTAATGCAGTACTCGATATCATGCTAAAAGAAGGCTTTTTTGATCACATTAAAAAAGTGAGCGGATATTTGAAAGAAAAATTGTCATCGTTAGCCACAGAGTTTCCAGAGATAATTTCAGAAGTTCGCGGGGAAGGTTTGCTAATTGGAATAGAGCTCAGAGCTCCTTTGGCCGATAAAATCGTCAGTCAATGTCTTGATAAGGGGTTGATATTAACTAAAGTTCTGAATAATAAAGTAATCAGAATCACTCCTTCGCTTATAATTGAGAATGAGCATGTGGACTTGGCATATAATATACTTTCGGAATCCTTTTTACTATAGGAGAACCTTATCTATGTTAGCCATGTTAGTTATATAAGATTTATGTGATATGAAATATTTCTTCGCGTTTTGTGCGACGTGGAGATTCCTCCTCATGCACTATTTCGATAGTAGATACTTGAATTTCCGAGCTAATACCTACTGCTTCTTTTTCAACGATTGAATCTTTTACTTGATCTTTCTTTAAAATCCGTAGGGAAACATTGTCAAAAAGATACCATAAAATTGAATGAAGTACAATGAATGCACCAATACAATTAACTATACTTGGAACGTAGCTTTCTTTGAGTTCTGGAATAACGCTGCTTTTATACCATTCATTACATAATAAAGAAATGCACATAAGAGATACGCCAGCAAAAAGCTTTTTTATTGATAAGCTTCTACCTTGTTTATGAACTTTCATTTCTTGGTGAAGTTTAGATTCCGAGAATATTTTCTCAGCAAGTCTATCTATATCTTCCTATATCTTCTTCAACATCTGAAGTTGATGCATTTGAGTCATCTGCTTGGCTCATCAGATTTGGTAATTCCTTAATATGTAAATGCTTTATATGTGTAGAGCAAGCATATGGAGTAGGATGTTTATATTTTATGATTAGTTCAACTAATTCATTTATAACACCATTAACTTCATGTTCTTCAGTAGAAGACAATAATTCATTATATTTTAAGTGGGGTTACATTTCCAATTCGCCTATGCTAATAAGAGTTCTACGATTTATTAAAGAAGATATGAAAATCGTTAATGCACCAAACGAAGATGCTGCAACGGAACCATTTTTAAAAAATGCTGGCATAAGGAGAGAAGAAAATAAGACTACAATTCCAGAAAAAAATGCAAAAATTGATAAAGATAAATGATCTTGCTTTAGTTTAATGTTTTTGATCCTTTTACCGTCAAAAACTATATTCCTAGCTAACTTTTCTAATTCATCAAGCCTTATAATGTCTATTGATGAAAGAACGTAATCGCAATAGCCTTTGCCATGTTTACGACGCCACAATTCTATGTATTCATTTACCATATTGCCCTCACAATCCTAGCTACATAATTATGTTACGTCATTTTACATAATCTGTCAAGATTTTTAAATTATTAAGATATTATAATCTTATTTAGGGCAATAGTTTACATTTAAATTTTATTTCATATTATTGTAGATATTAGATGATTTTAAGGAATGGTTATGGCAGTTATGCCAGATAAGTGGATAAGAGAAAAAGCTGAAAATTTTCGAATGATAGAGCCTTTTGTTGATCATAAAAGCAGTAAAGGTGTAATATCTTTCGGACTCTCGTCTTATGGGTATGATGCAAGAGTAGATAATAAATTTAAGATTTTCACTAATGTTAACTCGGCTGTCGTGGATCCTAAGAATTTTTCTGAAAATAGTTTTGTAGATAAGGAAACAGATGTATGCATAATCCCACCAAATAGCTTTGCACTTGCAAGCACAGTTGAATATTTTCGTATACCAAGAAATGTTTTAGTTATTTGCGTTGGTAAATCAACTTACGCGCGGTGTGGCATTATAGTAAACGTTACACCACTGGAGCCTGGATGGGAAGGTCATGTAACATTAGAATTTTCAAACACTACTCCACTTCCTGCAAAAATTTATGCTAATGAAGGGGCATGTCAGTTTGTTTTTTTAAAGGGTGAGAGTGAGTGTGACAAGTCATACGACGACATGAAAGGGAAGTATATGAATCAACGTGGTATTACTTTACCGTTAGTAAAGTGATAACCTCTGTTATCACTTTATATATGAAAAAATTATTAGTACTATTTGCGTTGTGAACTGCCATATTGTTCTATAGATAATATTCCACCATTACCAGATGATAGCATAGTTTGTGCTGATTCACTTTGCATTAGTTCGCGTGTTGCTGCTTGTTGATCACTTCCAGTGCGCATACTCATGCCAAATTGAAAATCTACACCCTCTACTTTACCATCTTTTTCAATGGTTTCACATTCAAAGCTGAAACCAGTAGCAAAACCTTTTTCTTGGTCAGGAACATTTCCAGTTACGATTCCTTTCATTTTTACGCTACGATCATTTCCAGTTGCGCGTATCATTGCTTTACCATCTCGTATACCATCACTATTTATACGATTTGCTATAACAGTTTGATCTATAGCTTGTTCACCTTCTACTTCTCGAGATATTATCTCTACATCTGGTTGATTATACAGCTGACCACTATTTACTAATACGTATGAATCGATACCTGGCTGATCTTGCTCCGCATCGTTCCGCTGCTCTAACTTACCAACTTCTTCTTCAATACGTTGATTGTACTTTTCCTCATCATTTATATTCACTTCATTTACTGCTTGGCCTTGATTGCTCCCTAGATCCACACTTTTTTGACTAAAGATATCTCTATTGATAGCTAGAAAGATAAGAAATGGTACTAATGAAATTGCTAGATTTAATATCACACATGCGATTAAAAGTGCAGCAGCAGCAATATAAATTAACAATCTAGCCGTGCCTTTTGCTACTTTGGATAATGTAGAATCATCCTTCCGAGCACTTACAGCATTTAAAAATAGGATGGTAAAGCCGAAAGATAACGTTGTTACAGCAGTTGGCACAATAATAGGCACTAGCAAAATAGCATTAATAATCTTTTTTACAGAACCAGTTGGCTTAGAGCTATCGTTACTTAGTGACATAAAATAGTTCTGACCTGTGTCAGTAAGCCATTTTGTGCCAGATAATACTATTTTCCTCAGACATTTTAAACTGGATAGCTCACACCTTTATAACAACAATGGCATATACTATATTGATATATGCCATCAAGTCAACCTAAAATCTACTTTTTTGCACATTATTGTTTATCATGAACCTAAAATTCTTGTGTATTTCTTCATTGAGCACTTTAATTACTCATTATAAGTTGCTGAATTTTACGCTAAATCTCTAAGCCAGAATAGGGGATGTAATTATCTGAATCGTAACCCTCATCTGGAATTTCCATAGTTGGTGCTCCAAAAGGAAACTTTATGCTGCTTTTTATACCTTCCATTATTTTACTTGGCATTTCTTTTATTTTATCCTGCATAACATCTATTTCTTGCTTTACAGCTTGTTTAATTTGTTCTGTTAAACTTTTCATTAGCTCTGTCGTTAAGTCCTTAATTTCTGCTGAAACTTCTTTTGCTATAGGTAATGCAACTTCTTTTGCCACATATTTTCCTACTGGCAGCGCAATTTCTGTTGCAACATATTTCCCAACTGGTACTACAATTTCTGTTGCAACATGTTCTCCTACTGGCACAACAATTTTTGTTGCAATATAGCTTCCAACAGGTATAACAAGGTTTTCTGCTGTAGCTTTTGCTAACATTTTTACTTTATCTTCAGTAAAACCTACAGCTTTTCCAAACATATCACCAATAAGCGCATATGATTCTGCTTCTTCTCCGTATAGCTTTGCCTCTTTAGGTGATTCGTACTGGATTATATTTCGATTAAGTTGCATAACGGTCTCCTAAATTATTTATTACTATTTTAGTATAATACGATTAATATTGTATTAATTTTTTAACCTTTGTGATGGTAATAGACTTACCAAATTTCTACTTCCGCACTTTTTCGTTGTTGCTTATCATAAACTTATTGCTGCATGATTTGCTCGTGTATTTTTTTAATCAAGCACTTTCATTATTCGCTGTAAGTTGCTGAATTTCTTGCGATTTTGTTTCTGTAGCTCTGTCATCCCAGTGCTCCATTCCTGTCATCCTATGACTTGGGTCTAGGATCCAATGAAAAAAGTTGATTCCAGTGTCACGCACTGGAATTACAGTAGGAGAGCTACTTGGATGAAAAGAGAGGGACATTTGGAATGACAAAATCTGAGTCAGCTCAACAATTTCAAAAAAATCTATCAATAAGGAGGGTTACCATGTCTACAATAGTTTTATCATCAATTTTTGGTCAAGTTGGCAGTGTTTTGGGTCCAATTGGTCAGGTTATCGGTTCAGAGCTCGGTAGCCTGCTTGGTGCACAGCTGGATGGCGCGATGTTTAACCTTGATGCCGAACAAAAAGTAACGCATGGGTCAAGACTGAAAAATCTGCAAGTTCAAACTTCAACCTATGGAAGAACTATACCAACTATTTATGGTACTGCTCGCGTTGCAGGAAATATTATCTGGGCTGAGCCAATAAAAGAAGAAGCAATCACTGCCAATAGTAAGGTCAGCAAAAATGCTAATGTTACATATAACTACTATGCAACGCTCGCAATCGCTATCTGCACAGGAAAAGTAGAAAAATTAAAGAGAATATGGGCGGATACAAAATCACTGAGTTTTGATGAAATAGATTATACCTTCTATCCTGGAACAGAAGATCAGAGTCCTGATCCTTTTATATTGTCAATTGAAGGGGAGGGGAATGTGCCGGCTTATAGGGGAATATCTTATATAGTTATCAAGAATTTTCCTTTGGCAGACTATAATAATCGTGTTCCAACATTTACATTTGAAGTGCGAACTGCATTAAAATCAGAAGGTTTTTCAGTAGCAGGAGATATTAAGAATATCAATATGATACCAGGCTCCGGCGAATTTGTTTATGACGCAAAAGTACAGAAAAAAATTGCACAAGAGAAAATAAGCAGTAACCAATACATTCCATACGGGCCTGCAAAAAGAATAAATCATAACCAATTATACTAAATTGTAAAGAGTGATGCTATGCTCTCTTTGGATCAATTAAAGGAAGATCTACCAAACGTTGAATGGGTGTCAGTAGTAGTTAATTGGTTTGTAGATAATTTAAACATCAAAGATTGTAAAATATGCCCTGCAGTTGAATTTCATGATGATTCTATGGTTGTACCTGATGATTGGCAAGTAGGGGAGGTAACAAGAAGTAGCGCTCAATTAATCACAAAAGATGCGAGTGGAAATCCAAGATATGGCGGAACTATTAGTGATTCAGCATTGATGAGATTTGTAGATGAATTGCACAGCAGAGGTTATAAGGTAATGCTTTATCCGATGCTTCTGCTTGACACAGAAAATAAAGAGTGGCGAGGTAGGCTGACAGGACCGCCCGAAGCTATAAATGATTTTTTTTGTAATCAATATAGAAAATTTATAGAGCATTATGCGACCATTGCTGACCAAACTAAAACAGAAGGGTTTATTATCGGCTCTGAATTTACTCAGCTTACAAAAATTAAAGATGAGAGAGGTAATTATCCAGCAGTCAAAGAATTAGTGAGACTTGCAAAAGGAATAAAGGATTATTTTGTAGGAGAAATGATTCTTACTTATGCTGCGGATTGGAGCGAATATCACTCACATGACGGTTGGTATAACATGGATGAGCTCTGGTCTTCTAAGTACATCGATGTTGTTGGTATAGATGCTTATTTTCCACTAACAGATGGTCCTGAACCCCCATTTGGTTATTCTGTGCAAGATGTAATTGATGGTTGGAGTAGTGGGGTAGGGTACGATTATTTTTATGACTACTCAAAAAGCGAACCTGAAAAAATAAAATATAATGACAGCAAATACGCGTGGAAAAACATAGAGAAATGGTGGAGTGAAGCTCATGTAAATCCAGACGGCAGTAAAACAAAGTGGCAACCAAAAATGAAAAAAATATGGTTTACTGAGTATGGGCTCCCAAGTGTAAATGGCTCTACTAATGAACCTAATGTATTTATTGATAATAGCAGCAAAGAAAAGCCCCCCTGCGAAACAACGTGAAGCAAGTTGCTGATAAAATCTGGTAAGAAATCCCCAGCCCAAAAATTATTAAAAACTATGCCTCAAATTCACAATTCCTGCTATAATATTAAATCTCATGTTGTATTTCTTCTGAAAATTGCGGTAAACATTTGACATTATTTTGAAGATTTTTATCTCGCGAATCTTATTTTCCACACGCATCCTGAACGATGCCAGCTTCCGATTATGCTCCTTTTGCTCCTCCGTTAGTGGCTTTTTACGGTGTTTTTTGTACGGAATCACAACGTTTTTCTGCAGTTTTTGCCAACCTTGATACCCAGAATCGGCATATTTTATGCTATCTTTGGCCAACAATTTTTCCTGTTTCCTTATGCGAAAATCATGCATTCGACCTCTATGCGACTTCGAAATCGACAGAATTTGCCCATTTCCCTCGATCACAATTTCGGTTTTTATTGTGGTTGCTTTCTTTTTTCCGGAATAACTTTTCTTACGTTTTTTGCTGTCTTTCGGCCGCTGTATCGGTTGCTCCGTGACGTCTGCTAAAATTTTTAAAATCCTTTCTGGCGTCAGCGTTCTATCCTTTTTTATAGTAATTTTTTTGGCCAATAATGGCTACATTTTCTTAAAAAGTCGGCAAATATTTGAGTTGTGCAAATTAAACAAAAACCCTAAAAATGGATGCGTTATGTACGTTCTGTAATAAATTAGAACACATAAAATCCTGTCTTCTAGCTCCTCAACATGCGATTTTCTTCCGTGACATTTCTTTTTCGCCTCCATTTTTTCCCACTCTGGACGCACTTTTGCCACAATTTTTTCAAATTCAGATGTTGTGAGCCCTGTCAATTGTCTAAAAATATATGGTGTTCTTGCTATTTTTACGTAACTTATTGCCATCTTCCCTCTCCTAAAACTTTCATTTTACATGCTTTTTAGTCGTTTTTACCTACTTTCTACCTTTTCGCAGGGGGTCTAAAGTAAATATCCGCGTTATTCAAATGGAGAGATAAGTTTTCTTTCTCAGAAAATTGCAATTGAAGGAACACTTCAAAAGTGGCAAAATTCAGAAATGGTAGAGAAAATGTTTCTGTGGACATGGGATGCAAGGCCATTTCCTTATTTCCCTAACCTATGTGATGTTTGGGCTGATTGTCATAATTGGCAAACTGGACACTGGATACAGGGGAAAATTTCACTACTTAATATTTCTGATGTTTTGTCTGATCTTTTACAAAAAGCGGGCTTAAAAAGCGACCAATTTGATACAAGTGATGTTAGGGGATTATTATCCGGATATGTGATAAATGATCAGCAACCAGTGCGTTCAATTATTAAAATGCTGAAGAGTTGTTATTTTTTTGATGTGATTGAGCAAGACTCCAAATTAAATTTATTCAAAAGGGTAGGGAAGCTAGATCTCTTTCGAAACCGGCTTATGATGAGAAATATTTAGGAGAAGCGCGGATGAGCACCGCAGAATACTCGAATGTATTTGAGGAGCGCAGACAAGTTTCGACAACAAAATTGCCACCAGAAATCGAGTTTCGAGAGAGATCTACTACTGAAATTCCCATTGGTGATATTGTCTTCAGTAACAATGCAAAACAAATGCAGCTCATAAATGTTAGTCAACTGGATTTAAGTAATAAAGTTAATATTGTTTATTTTAATCGCAATTTCAACTATCCAATCGATGTAAAATACGCTGAACTCCCAAAACAAGGAACAGCTGCAGGGGTTGAAATACCACTAATTATGGAAGAGGGGCAAGCGCAAAACATAGCTGAAGTTTTACTTTATTCTGCGTGGCAAGAAAGAAATATATATAACTTCAAGTTGCCGATTAAATACGCATGGCTTGCGCCCAGCAATATAGTGAAAATTGTGGATGGTGAGAAAAAACACACAATGAGAATTGTAAAAACGAAGTTTGAAAGCATGTCTATTCAAGTGAGTGCAGTAGGGTATGATCACTCTATATATAAATTATCTTTCCCTTCAGCAAAGTCGCTAAGACTCAAAGAATATCCTCCTCACCATATCAGCAAAACTAATATAGAAATCATAGATTTACCGCACATTAAAGATAATACTATAAACTTTACTTTAAATGGAGAAGAAGATGGCTGGAAAGGAGCAGTACTCTTTATTTCGAGTGACGATAAGGATTATAAACCTATTGCAAACGTAAATAAGCAATCTACTTACGGATATATAGTGGAGTTTACAGATGAAGAACTTACAGTATTATTACGCTCTGGTGAATTATTTAATATGAGTCCTATTTCCGGCTCAAATTTGCTACTCATTGGAACAGAAGTGATACAATTTCAGAGTGCTGAACTCGTAGATAAAAATAAATATAAGTTGGGTAAGATCACTAGAGGACAAAAAGGTACTAAAAATATAATCTCACTGCAGGAGAAAAATTTGTTTTACTTGATGATTCAATAATATCTTTTGAAGTAGAGTCAGGAAAACAGTTTTTCTTGAAGGCAGTCACTTATGGTGATTCGCTGAGTAATACGGAGGTAAAAATCTTATACTAATCTTACAATAAAATTAATATTGTCAATAAATATTTAATGTTTATAATCAACCGTTAGATTAATATTCATAAAACATAGTGAGGTAAATTATGAATCAAATACAACTTAAACTAATTGCTAATTAGCAGCTTTTTGATGCTGTTGGAGAAAATAACGTAGATCAAGTTAAGGAGCTGATAAAAGCTGGAGCAGATATTAATGCAGTAGATGACAAAAGGGGTACTCCTTTATGTTGGGCTGCTCATTTAAATGGATTCGATATGGCAAAAATTCTTATAGCTAATGGTGCACATATTAATACTCTCGTGGAAGAAGAAAATCCTTTGTCTCAGGCTATTAGTCAAAACCATACTAAGATGGCGAGACTTTTAATAAGCGAAGGAGCAAAGATTAATATGAAGATTGGCATTTGGAAGTCTTGCCTATCTTATTCTCTTGCTTCATTCCGTATGGATATGGCGATCATCCTCATCAAAGGAGGGGCAGATGTTAATGTTGTAGAGCAGTGTGGGAGAACTGCTTTCCATTTTGCTGATCAAAATGGTTGGGCAGAACCTATAATCCAGCAGACAGTATTATGCAACCCTGAAGCAACCAAATCTGATTACGTCACAAATAATCCTAAGCTGTCTGAGTATTGGGATAGCCAAATAAAAAAAGAAATTTTCTTACTTAACAATAAAGGTATATTTAATCAGATGTTAGACTCTAAATATGTTATCAATAGAGATGATCCACTTGATAAGCTTACCTCAGATGCTGAAAATTTCCTGAAGGAGACCCAAGAAAAATTTGGTATAGTAATAAATCCAGCTGAGTTTATAGAATATAGGGTTGAAAAAAGATATCCCGCTTCACTAAAAGCTCTAACATTTGGAAATGTACCATTTGAATGTTATGAAGAATTGTCAGGTGGAATACTTGACGGTCCAAATGTTGAACAATCAAAAGTTGGTAAAGCTATTGGCTAGAACTTCTTTTAATACTATCAAGTAGCATGACGTTGAGACTCATTTTTTTGTACTCAGCGTCATGTGCTGGTTTTCCTTGAAGCAGTCACTTACGGTGATTCGCTGAACAATACAGAGGTAAAAATAATAAATATTACTTCACAAAATTCCCAATAATTTTTTACTATAATCATTTTACTATAATCATAAGGAGGCTTTATGAGCAAAAAATTTCTATATTCGCCATTATCACTAAAAAACATAGAGGAAAATGGCCTATTTTCTGGCTATGCTAGCGTTTTTAACGTAGTTGATAAACAAAATGATCTGATCTTACCTGGAGCATTTAAAGAAAACTTAAATAGAAGCAAGATAAAGCTCCTTTGGCAGCATGATCCAAGTGACCCTATAGGCAATATCCTAGATATTTATGAAAACGATGTTGGCCTGTATATCACAGCACATTTGCTTTTAGGTGTTCAAAAAGCAAAAGAGGCATATTTGATGCTAAAGGCTGGTACAATTGATGGTCTTTCGATTGGCTATATACCTATTAAGCATGACATTGATCATGAAACGGGAGCCAGAATATTAAAACAAGTGGAATTGTGGGAGATTAGTTTAGTTACTTTTCCAGCGAACTCAGCTGCTCAGGTAATTAATGTAAAACATCAAAACAATGAGCAAGAGATGTTAGTGAGAGCAATAGAAAAAGCGAACAATGTGCTTGCAAATACATATATTTCTCCTTAAGCTTTAAAAACTGGATAAAAATTCTATTAAAAATAGTAAAATACCACTTGACAGCACAGATATTTAAGTTAAAGTTGACATTATATATTAATATTTATACTAATATATATAACTTTGTTACTATTTTAATTTTATAATAGCCCTCCTTAAATAGATAGTTAATGAAGTGCAGCTTCTCCTAAATTTAGGAGAAGTTTTTTTTAGATTTTTAGCTTTATATGAGGTAATGCTATGTTAACTGAAACTACTAATGGGATTAATCCCGATAACACTAATAAAGAAAATAAACATTGGTGGATAACTATACAAATCGCAAGACTGGTGAATTACTTAACTTTAACAAGGATAATTGGAAGAATCATTCCGAAAAGATTGAGTGATTGGGCCAAGGTTCTTATTTATAACTTATCTCCAGGCAGTCCATCTAAAGCAGGTTACACGATTATTAAACCCGAAGATGTGAAAGATGTAGGGTCTGAGAAAAGCAATGAGTTGAAGCCTGAAGTGGAAGCAAAAGATCAAGATGCTGAATTAGAGCCTGAACTGGAAGAAGATTTCCATCCGATAGAATTAACTGGGAATATTAGCGAAGAAGTAGAGGTCCTGAAATTACAAAAACAAGTTGATGAGTTCAAACCCGAAATAACTAAAATGAAATATTTGGTAGCGCAATCAAAGTATACCTTGCAAAAACTAAGAGAAGAAAGAAAAAAATTGGAAGAAAATGTGAAAATTTTAAAGGAAGAGTTAGCTCAAAAAGTTGAAGAAATTATTGGCTTAAGAAAAGAAATAGAAGAAAAAGACGAAGAAATCAGTGAGTTAAAAAGAAGAAATAAAGAATTAAATGAAGCTAACGAGAGAGTGGAAGCTAAAAACATTGAGCAGCAGCAAACAATATCTGAGAAAGATAAAAGAATAAAGGAGTTGGAGAAGGCATTGAAACAAAAAGATGAGAAAATCAACGAATTAACAGTATCAAATACACAAAAAGATGAAATTATATCTAATCAAGGTAAAAGAATAAAGGAGTTGGACGAGGCATTGAAACAAAAAGAAGTAGTACTAGATACCGAAAGCAGTGAAAATGATGAACTAAAAAAGAAAGTAAAAAAACTTGAGAGTACAATCAAGGGATTAGGTGGGAATATTGACACTCAAATTTCTGAAATTGGGGAACTAAGAGCACAATTAACTATAAAAAGTATGGGGTTAGAGAGTAAAAGACGAGAGTGCGAAGCTTTAAAAAGTGAGAAAAAAGATTTTGAACAACAAGAACAAGAATTAGAGAAAGTTACAGGGGAAAAAGGAGAGTTAGAAGAAAAAGTTAGAGACCTAAATAATACAATATTAATGCTGCAACAAAGATTGGATGAGCTCACTGCTAAATTGGAACGAATGGAAACACAACTGCAGACTCAGACGAAAGAAAATGAAGATTTAAATGGTCAATTCAATGATTTAAAAAGAGAGAAAGAGAGATTGAGTGCTGAATTAAACTGTCATAGACAAGATTCAAGTCGGCAAATAGAAGGCTTAAATGGTGATTTAGCCTCTAAGCAAGATAGAGTTCAGGAGATGGAATGGGAAAATTCTGATTTGAGAGGGGATAATGAAAAATTGGTACAGCGTGAGTGTGAGCTAGAAAATCAAATAGGTGAGTTGAAAGAAAAGTTAGAAGAAGAAAAAGGTTGGCATAAAAAACAGCTAGAAGAGTTGAGAAATCAATTAGCAACTGCAGAAGAAGATAAAAAGATGCTAAAAAAGCAAATTACTGAATTACAAGAGCAAGTGAGAGAATTAAAAGAAGATAATAAAAAGTGGAAAGAGCTTTTTCAACAAGGTAATAAATCACTGATAGATGAAAATGATGGATTACAAAGACTTAAAATTTCTTTAACTACTGAAAGAGATGGATTGAAGGCAGATCTGAATCGCAAAAAAGGTGAAGTTGAAAGGCTGAAAGATATTGTATTTCAAAAGAATGATGAGATAAAAGAGTTAGGAGAAAGAATAAAAAAATCAAACGAAATTGTAGACGAAACAAGAAAATTCTTTGTTGAGGAAAGGAGGTTAGTGACACAGCTACAGGGTGAACAGAAGAAGACTCCAGGTTTAATAAACAAAGTGGATGAATTACAAAAAGAAAAAGACGGATTAGAAGAAGCAAACAGAGAGCTTGATGAGCAAAAAAGCAATTTAGAAAAAACAGTAAAAAGGCTAGAAAAGCAAATAGATATTGATCTAGCTGAAGTTAATAAATTACGAAAAGAAAAAGAAGAATTACAAGCTAAGTACGATAATATGGTTGCAACAAATATGAATAGCATAAAGTTATTGAATGCACAAAATGAGAAATTAAGAGGTGGGGAATCAGAAGAAATAAATAAATTAAACCAAGAATTGCAAAGAGTTGAAAGCGAACTAAAAGCTGCTAATAAAACAATTGCAAGATTAAAAAAGGAAACTCAAGCACTGCAGCGCGAAGAGCCAAAGCAACCAAAAGCTCAAGAGCCAGATCAAGATCAAGATACAGTTAGCACTGCTGACAGTGGAGTATCTAGTGGCTCTTCTAAGTCAATGGTTTCAAGATTTTTTAGCAAGAAAGAAGGATTTGCGAATTGGCCAGCAGTGCTTTTGAAAGCTATGCATAGCCTTGGTAAATTTTTATCTAACAAAGATAAAGAGTTGAAAGAAAAATTTCCTGCTTTGTCATGGAATTTATGAAGAAGCCATGAAATCTTTATCAAACGAAACTGATGGCAAGTTTAAAAGTGATAGATTATTTCACTTGTTACAAGATGAATCTACAGCAAGGAAAGCTATAGAAAATAGAATTGTAGAAGTTGTCAATAAAAAAAACAAGACAAATGATAATAAGTATTATGACGATGGAAAAAATATTAATGCAGCATTAATACAAGTAAAGAAAGACGACACTGAAATTGATAATATGGTTGAAAAAGATTTAAAATCTCAGTTGTTACTTTCTATTAAAAAGTGCATGAAAAAATTGGAGTTTAATAAAAAAGATGCACCTGGAATTACAGATTCTATCATGGCTAAATTTAAGAACAGAAAAAAAGAGAATAAAAGTGAATTGAGCGTATTACTCGAAGAAATTGTTGTGGAAGAGTTAGTAGATTTTAGGATGGAGCTTTTTTACAAGTATGATTAGTAAGGAAGAAAGATGTAAGCTTGCATCAAGCATAAGAGATAAAATTTTATCAGAGGACAAAATATGTAATAAAATATCAGACAAAGAAAATACATACCAACTAAGCCCAGAAATTATGAAAGAATATAAGGAACTACCTAATTCTGATCTGAACGAATTAAGCGCTAATCAATCACATGTAGCTTCACTACCAAGACAACCTGATAAGAAAAGTAGCACAACTAAGCCTCGTGTGAATGAACCAAAAGCTGACGAATCACTTGCAACTTCAGTACCAGTACCAGCATCAGCACCAAAACAACCTGGTGCCAAGAAAAAGGTATGGGGACTTTTTTAGTATAAACCATTAACTCACCCGCGTCATACCGCGATTTATTCGCGGTATCTCAGCGTAGATCCCGTAAAGCGATAGATTAAGTGTTAAACATCAACTAACGGTATCATCTAAGTAGCGGACACAGGGATCTAGATTTTATGAAAAATTATTATATTTATATACTTTCAAGTAGACACACTAAGGCTCTATATATAGGTGTTACGTCGAATTTAATCAAACGAATTTGGGAGCATAAGAACAAGGTTATTTCTAGTTTCACATCAAAATACAATATTTCTTAACTGTAGCATTTTTGATAGTCCTATTCATGCTGACCAAAGATGGTTAATTTTGCCATTCCGTGGTATAATGCAAGTCCTATGCAGCTATATATTCTTAAATTTTATTATAGAAATATAAAAAAGTGCAACAACGAGAGTTGTTAAAAGGAAAAGTAAAAAATAGTTTTTATCTTTCTGCTGTTTTTTCATAACTAAAATAAATCAATAGAACAAAAAATAATACTAGCAAATAAGGCAAATAGATAAGAAATTGAATAAGAAAACATTTTTTTCTGCGAGTTATGATCTTTATATCTTAGAATGGATATAGCATACCAAACAAAAATGCAACCTTCAAAAGCTGCGATAATAAGGTAAAATAAAGGCTTTTTCAAGAATAGAGCTGGAAGTAAACTAGTTAGCACCAGCAGTATGCTATAAATTAATATATACTTTCTTGTTTTGCTTGGACCATAAACAATATTGAACATCGGAATTGATGCTTTTGCATAATCTTCAGATCTGTTTAAAGATAGTGCCCAAAAATGCGGGGGAGTCCACATAAAAATTATTAAAAATAAAATGAAACTTTCCCAACTGATTGAGTTTGTAACAGCTGCCCAGCCAATCATTGGAGGAAAAGCACCTGCTGCACCACCGATAACAATATTTTGCGGAGTGCGTCTTTTGAGCCAGATTGTATATATAAAAACGTAAAATAATATGCTGACTGCAAGCAAAGCAGCAGAAACATAGTTTATCGCCATTGCCATGATAAACACGGATAATATTCCAAGTGTTATACCAAACTCAAGTGCGTTTTCTGCAAGAATTCTGCCTGACGGTATGGGGCGTTTTTTTGTCCTTTCCATCAATATGTCTATGTCGCTATCATACCACATATTTATAGCCCCTGCAGAGCCAGAACCAAGAGCAATGCATATAAAAGATATTAGTGCAAGAAAAGGGTGCATACCACCAGGCGCTGCTACCATACCTGCAACTCCGGTGAATACCACAAGGTACATTATCCTTGGCTTGAGGAGTTGCCAAAAATCCAGTATCGTTGATTCGCTATTTGGTAGAATACTTGTATACATTTTATTTTATAACTGGCGGTTTTTCAAAAGTATGAAAAGGTGGTGGTGAAGACACTGTCCACTCTAAAGTATCGCTTCCCCACGGGTTATCCTCAGCTTTTTTACCTTTAATCAAAAGATGAACTACTACAAATACAAAGAACATTACTGAGAAAAAGGACATATACGCACCGATTGAAGATACATAATTCCAAGGAATAAACGCATCAGGGTAATCTGGTATACGTCTTGGCATGCCAGCTAATCCTAAGAAATGTTGAGGTAAAAAAGTGACATTGGTACTAATAAAAGTGAGCCAAAAGTGTATTTTGCCCAGGCACTCATTATATTGCCTACCCGACATTTTACCAATCCAATAATAAAATCCAGCAAAAGCTCCAAATAGTGTGGCTAGTGACATGACATAGTGAAAGTGAGCCACGACATAATAAGTGTCATGTAACATTTTATCTATTCCACCGTGAGACAGAACAATTCCAGTTATACCACCACCCACAAACATGAAAATAAAGCCCATTGCAAATAGCATCGGGGTTCTAAACTCAATTGCTCCACCCCACATAGTTGCGAGCCAACTGAAAACTTTCACACCTGTTATAACGCCGATAAAAATCGTAGTAGTGCTAAAAAATATAGCAGCATCAGCACTAAGCCCAACAGTGAACATATGATGAGCCCAAACCATAAAACCAAACACTGCTATACCTATCATTGCGTAAACCATTCCTATGTAACCAAACACTGGTCTATGAGAAAAAGTTGATACGACCTGACTTATGATGCCAAATGCAGGAAAAACGACAACGTAAACCTCTGGATGGCCAAAAAACCAAAATAGATGTTGAAATAATACAGGATCACCACCACCTGCAGGATCAAAAAAGGCAGTGCCGATATTGCGATCAGTAAGTAGCATGGTTATAGCACCAGCAAGTACAGGTAACGCAACAATCAGCATAAATGCTGTTAGCAAGACAGACCACACAAATAATGGCATTTTCATTAATGACATTCCTTTTGCACGCATGTTGAATATAGTAACTATAAAGTTAATCGCTCCAACAATTGACGACATACCTGCAATGTGGAGTGCAAATATAGCAATGTCAACTCCCGCACTTGGGTGGGACATAACCTGTGATAAAGGAGGATATAAAGTCCAGCCTACACCTGGGCCTTCGCCAACAAACACAGAAATGACGAGTAAAATAAAAGATGACACTAATAACCAGAAACTCAAATTATTCATGCGAGGAAATGCCATATCTGGTGCCCCGATCATGAGAGGTACAAACCAATTACCAAATCCTCCCATTAAGGCAGGCATTATCATAAAAAACACCATTATCAATGCGTGTCCCGTAACCATTACGTTATATAATTGGTGATTACCTCCAAGTATATTGATGTGCATTAGCTGAGTACGAATGACTACCGACAATAACCCACCAATAATTCCAGCTAATATGGAAAAAATAATATATAGTGTACCTATGTCTTTATGATTCGTGGAAAATAGCCAACGTTTTATACCTTTTGGTACGTTACTCATATCTATACTCCAAATTTAACTCAACAATTTTTTATCTTCAATCCACTTATTAAAATCTTCTTTGCTTACTGCTTCAACAACAATTGGCATAAAACCATGACCTGGACCACATAATTCGTAGCATTGACCGTAATAAATACCAGGCTTTTTGATATTAAACCACGCTTCATTTAATCTTCCAGGTATTGCATCAATTTTTACACCAAAAGCCGGCACTCCCCAGCTATGTATTACATCCCCTGCTGTGACTTGTAAGCGAACGTTGGTATTTATGGGCAACACGATATTATTATCGACGGAAAATAATTTCAAATCTCCTTCAGTAAGACTCTCGTCTCCCTTAATGTAGCTATCAAACGATACACCTTGATGCTCTGGATATTGATAGCTCCAATACCATTGATGGCCAATAGCTTTTAACGTCATCTCAATTTTTGGGATTCTTTCTTGCATTCTGAGTAACTTAGCATTTTCAAAAGCCAACACTCCAACAATGATGGTTGGTATAACAAACCAAATAATTTCTAAAGGAACACTATGGGTAATTTTACTTATGTTTTTTACTTTGCTCTTACGAAAACGAAACGCTATATAAGCAAGTAATATCCACACAAACAGCATTATTGCAGTCATCACAATCATGACAAATGAGTGTGACTTGACTACAGCCTCCATTACTTCAGTGGCAGGAGCAGGAAACCCAAATTGCCAGGAAGTGGGAGCAGAAGCGATAGAAATATTTGAGTAAAATATTAACAAAAGTGCAAATAACTTCACCATATCCTTTGTTTACTATAAAACCTAAGTGACACGCTATATAATAGTATATATAAATTTACTATGCAAACAGAGATTAGCGACAGTTAATAATTTTTTAGCATTAGATCAGTATAATAATACAATAAGAATTTGAGGAAAAAAGCATTTACGCAAGTTTACTTTAAGTAAAATATTATAATGCTTTATACTAAGAAAATAATAATATATTATACATAAGTATTTACTTTAGGTAAATTTTACAATAAGTTTAATAGTGTCTGTTACTGCTAATAACCCTCTAGCCTCACACCTAAAAGCAGTAACAGACACTATTAAACTTTATGACAAACTTATTTATCATCAATTCATAGAATAGAAAATAGAAATCCCTTATATTATATTCTACACTGCAATTTATTAAGTAACTTTTAATGCCTATAGCAGTATCTATAGCTTAAAAACACTATCAAGGATTTAGGATGCACATACTTCCAGAGATACTAAATCTCCTGAGAAACGAATAAAGTGATAACGGCTTCACCCTACCTTATAAGATATTTTGGCTATAGTATTTTCCTACATGAAGATACAAGTCAGGATTTTACATCAAGCTAATCCATACTTGGAATTTAATTCCTGAGTACTCATAGAAATCTGTGGATAGTTACAATCATTCTGATTATTATGAGAAAATTATAGAATTAATATAACTTATTGGATACTTAGTATTTTCTTAAATTTAAGCAAAATGAGGAATAATTGGGCACAAAATTGAAATAGGTGTGATGAAAAAATTCCTTTTACTTATTGTTTTAATTATCTTCTTCCCATTTGATGCAAATGCTACTAAGTTTAGTAACAAAAAAGACGACGAGTTTTATAATTCAAAAGTTACAGATCACCCATCGTGGTTCATGTGTTCCATCATGAAGTATCTTCATCGTATAGGTGGACCAATTATGACTTTAGTGATAACAGGAGCAGCTTTGCTTGCAATATTTGGCAGAATGCCATGGCCGGCGCTTTTTGCGCTTGGCATGTTTACTGCTGTGTTTTTTGGTGCACAGGCAATTATACTATATGTGGCACCCCCAGATACACATGATTGCCGTACTGACGACTGGCAGCCCTCTGGTGTTCCTCTCGGACCTAGATTGATGGGTAAGAAACTCTCATCTATGAACACGTACGGATGGTTTGATTGGTTGAAGTTTTGGTAAAACTGTCAAATTATATCATAAACGTTTGCTGAAACTTTCTTTATGTCTTCACTTGTAAGTGGAATTAAGCCTAGCCTAAACAAGTAACTACTTTCAGTGTTGATGGAATCTATAACTTCTCTAATAAATTCTCTTAATCCATCAATAGTATCCAGGTGTTCTCTTTTTATGTAAAGGAATAGAGGTCTTGCTAATATGTATTTCCCTGATGATATATTGTTATAATTTGGCTCAATTCCTGCAATGGTGCTTCCTTGTATTTTATCTTGGTTTCTCATCAAAAAGCTAAAACTAAATATTCCCAAGGCGTTTCTGTTGCTTTTTAGTTTTTGTATTATTATATTCTCATTAATTCCAACTTCTATGTATCTTCCGTCATCTCTTATATTACTGCATGCTTTTTTTCTTTCTTCTTTATTTTCATAATTCTCTTTAAAAATTCTTGAATTCATGCAGGAATATTGATCAAGCATAACAGAATTAACTAAAGTTTCGTATGTGCCTGTATTTTGATATGGACCATAAATCTCAATTTCTGTTTTTGGTAAGGCGTAGTTCACATCAGACCAAAATTTTTTGTTATTTTTTACTAATTTTTTACCTTCTGGAGAGTATGCAGATAAAGTATCAAATAGATCTTTTTTTGTGAAATCAAACTTATGACTTTGATTTGAATTTGCAATTACAATTCCATCATAGCCAATAATAATCTCTATCACCTCACCAACTTTATTTCTTATGCATAACTCTCTTTCTACTTCTTTCATGGGGCGAGATGAAGTGGTGATATCAGGAGTATCCTCCCCTATTCCCGAGCAGAACATTTTGAATCCAGATCCACTACCTATCGACTCCACAATCGGGGTTTTAAAAGAGAATACGCGGTTAAACTCCTCCGCTATAAATGAGATAAAAGGAAAAACAGTTGAAGATCCAACAATTCTAATATATTTCCTTGCATCGGCATTTGAAAGCGGCATGAATACCGCGAATATAAAAATCAGTAGAAAATTTCTAAGCATTATTTGTGGCTCAAGAACATAAACCTAATTATTATAACAAAAAAACAAACTGAAAAGCCTTAATTTTGTGGTATGACCAACTGAACAATCATCACCTATAAGGTGATGATTGTTCAGTTTAGGCAGTGCTAAAGTGTCACTTGAACGACATGAGGAACGCTACTTGCATCACATTATGTACGCTCCTCTTTGTTATTCCAAAGCGTAACGCTGTACCTCGGATACGCTTTACAAAGTAAAAAGAAGCTAACGATCTGGTTCGTTAGATGATAATTTTTCTGAGTCCTTAAGTTCTTGCTTGAGATTTCTAAAGCCTTTCCCTAAATCACCCATAATTTGTGGTAACTTACCCGCACCAAATAAAACTAGAATTATTATTAAGATTAGAAACAATTGCCATGGTCCTAAACTCATTTGTACCTCCATTGAAATAATCTTTAAACATTGACACTTGACTCAAGCCAAGTAGCACATAAAGTATATCACCTTTATTTCACAATAGATCAAGATTTTTTAACATTAGTATTTAATACGTACACTAATAATTTCTGAATCGATTATTTTCTTGCAATAAGTGTGTCATTAAAGGAAAATTTCTCTTTTAATTGCAAATTGGAAGAGAGTTCGCTAAAAAAACTTGCTAGAGTGTCATCTTCGGGACGATGATATATATCACTAGAAACTCCCGATTGAATAATTTTACCATTTTTCATAACATAAATAAAATCTGCGATTTCCAATGCTTCTTGCGGGTCATGAGTGACCATGAGCACAGGAATATTCTTTTGTCTAAAAAGAGACAATATATGCTGCCTGACTCGGCGCTTTAAAATAATATCTAGATTAGAAAACGGCTCATCAAGTAACACAGTATCAGGGTTTTGCGCCATTACTCTTGCTATTGCAACTAATTGTTGCTGCCCACCGGACAAAACATTGGGGTACATATTCTCATATTTTTCTATATCGAGAAGCTTCAAAATTTTTAGTGCAATGTGACGTTTTTCTAGCTTGGAAGAATTTTTGATGGCAAAAGCTATATTCTCCACAACTGTTTTATGAGGAAATAACGCAGAATGCTGAAAAATCAATCCGATATTTCTATCTTCTATAGCAGTTGACGTTTTATTACTCGCAATCAATCTATCATTTATAAGAATGGTTCCAGATTTTGGGCTTTCTATTCCTGCGATTAATTTCAAAATCGTTGATTTGCCACAGCCAGAATGTCCAAGTAAACAAGCAACACTTCCTTTTTTTACTTGGATATTTATATTACTTAAAGCAAAATCGTCCTGATTATTATAAAAATAACTTATATTATTAACTAGCATTAATCCCTTAACTTAAAACGTGTTATTAAATATGATAGCACTATACTCGAGAAATGCAGAATATTTTTTTGCTGCAATAAATTTGATAGGTATAGTTATAAAAGTAATAGATTTCTTGAATAGCCAATTCATGTAGTTGGGTAGCCCTTAAGGGCTGCATGCAATTGAATTATTATGGTTCTTTGTATTGCTTGACGACAATGCATCTCTTTATTCCTGCTAAGTCATTTACGTATTCCTGAAAAGCTAATCCGTATGAGGATATTATTTTATCAATGTCATTTTGATCTTCACCTATCTCCAATATTGCAAATCCATTTTTTTTAAGGCATTTTCTCAACATTGGAAAAATACTTAAATAACAACTTAAACCATCAATGCCACCATCAAGAGCGATTCTCGGTTCTTTTTGAACTTCAGCTTGCAAATCTTTTAATTTACTTGTTTTGATATATGGAGGGTTGCTAATTATAAGATCAAATAAGCCACTGCATTCTGTCCATGAACTTGGAAGTATTTCAGCTCTGCTGAGTAAATTATGGTTTTTTATATTCTGACATGCAACTCTATATGCCTCAAGACTCTTTTCAAAACCTATACCAACAGCATATTGATATTCATTCAGTACGGATATTAATAAACAACCTGTGCCTGTACCAAAATCAGCAATTTTTAGCTTTTGCTCTTTGTTTTGATAATATTTTAGTGCTGTTGAGATTAGTGTTTCACTGTCTGGCCTTGGATCTAGCACGTGCTGGTTCACTATAAAGTTACTACTCCAGAATTCACGAGTGCCTATTATTTGTGATATTGGATATCTTTCCGTTCTTTTTTTTATCAAATTCCAAAATAGAGATTCTTTGTCTATTGGTACCTGATTAGCGTGGTTTATAATGATGAATGACCTTTCCACGCTAAGTACGTGTTGCATAATGATTTCAGAGTCCAGGTATGGCGAATCAACTCTGCACAATGATAATAGTTTTGACCCTTCTTGAATTAAAGCGCTAATAGTTTTCATCAATCTAGCCCTTCAAGCCAAATTAGCTAAGTGGAGAAAACTTAGAATAGCTGCATAAAATTCCAGCGTCAAGCACTGGAATCGTAAGCACTATAACCTAGTTATCTCAGTTTCAGTGTTAATGCGTAAAAGGCTGAACTCTGTTGAAGGATCTTTCATTTTCTCTAATTGAAAAGCGAGTTTATGCCGTGCGTTCAATAAACAAATTAAAGATAAGCCAATTTTTTCATCAGCTTGTTGCGTATTGTATTCTGTGTGTATACCATCCATTATTTCCTGAAACTTTTTCACATCAGATAAGTCGCTCATTTTTTGTGGCATACTTTCGAATAGTTCGCTTATTGGGTTGAGGCTTTGATACATTTTTTTCTGATATTCTATAATTCTCCCTTGGTATATATCAATCATTTTTTGGCATGCGTTGCCTCTCAATGGATGTTCTTCTTTTTCCTTGATATAAGGACTTTGTAGATCTTTACAGTTATGAATTGCTTCTCTATGTTTTTTTATCTCATTAACTGCGTTTACTATAGACTTATCTATTGTTTCCAAATCTTTCTCTAATCTTGCGTTATCCATTCTTTTGGCTAGATCTTTGCATTCTCTATAGGATACCATTATTGGGTGTATTATCCCTGCTTCAACATGCCAATTGTAAACTTTTCTCAGTTCATCACTTGATAGTATTTTGATCGCATTTTCCCTCTGTAACCTAGAATATTTTTTATTTAATGGATTAGTACGATTTAATAGGAAATTCTCAACTAATTCGTCTTTTTAACTTGAGATAATTTTTCTAGTGACTCTATATATTTAAAAGTTTCCGCAAAGAGCTGTGCACCAGATGGAGCAAATCCTTCAAGCTGCTTGCTCTGAGCTTGATAAAAATCACTTTGTAAAAAATCTTTAGCTTGTTTCTTCATTATGGATAATTCTCCAAGCGCTTTTTCTTGGGACATTTCCCTTAAAATACCGATGGCCTTTTCAATTGCTTTCTTTCTCTCTTTACTGCCTTGTTTCCCATTTAATATGATGTGTTCAGTTTTGATGAAGGCATTACCACGATGACTCTTTGCGATGTTACAAATAATATTTTTTACAACTTCTTTATTTGCTGTATAATCTATCTCTTTTTCAAATATGTTGACAAATAATTGCCAAATTTCTTTGCTAACAAGCCTATTTCTCTTACTCTCAAAATCTTCTCCACTTTTAAATCCTAAAACAGTATAAAGATTTTCTTCGACTGTTGGCTTAGGGTGTTGTATCGTTGCTTTTATTTTTTCAGCAGCATATCGCTCTACTTTATCGCTTATACCAAAAAATCTACTTGTTGTACCCATAATATTACCTCACAATATTGATGTTATATAATAAAAGTATAAAAGTTTAATGTTTAATTTTTACTTAGTAATGGAATTATTAGGACAATGCCATTAACATTTAGACGAATAAATGAATCTTATGTCTGATCTTGGGAATGTATTGCTGCTCATAGCTTGTATTCTATCTTTAATATATTTATTTACACCATCTATCTATTACCGATTTATTACTTCTGGTATATTTTTTTGTGTATCTGCAGCAATAGCGATCTTAATTTACTGTCACATTACAAACGATTTTTTACTTGAAAATGTATATTATCATTCACATACAACAAAGCCTCTGATCTATAAAATTTGCGGTGTTTGGGGAAATAAAGAAGGTTCAATGCTGCTTTGGGTTTGGGTGCTTACATTGTATTTATTATTAATAGACATCTTTATTGATGATAGTAACAAACTGAAGAAGATCTCTCTAATCACTCAAGGCTTAATTTGCTTTTGTTTTTTATTGTTCACTTTAATTGAATCCAATCCGTTCACAAAAATGCCAATCATCGAAACAGACGGGCTTGGTTTTAATCCAATACTGCAAGATATAGGCCTAGTAATTCATCCACCAATACTATATCTGGGGTATCTTGGGTTTAGCGTTCCTTTTTCACTCTCTATAGCTGGATTAATTACAAAAATTGAAGGAAATGTTTGGGCAAAGATGGTAAGACCTTGGGTACTTATTTCTTGGTCAATCCTTACTTTAGGTGTCAGTCTTGGTAGTTGGTGGGCATATCGTGAACTTGGTTGGGGTGGATTTTGGTTTTGGGACCCAGTAGAAAATGTTTCTTTATTACCATGGCTAATTGCTGTAGCGCTTACACATTTGTTACTTGTGGTGCGAAATTTTAATACTTTGAGGAATTTTGCTATTTTACTAACTCTGACAACTTTTATATTGAGCATAACTGGAACATTTCTAGTGCGCTCTGGAATGCTTACTTCAGTGCATACGTTTGCTGATGATCCAAGATATGGACTATATATGCTAGCTCTACTTGGTGTGGTTACAGGCTGTAGTTCAGTGGTATTTGTTATGTATACGAGAAAAAATTCTACTTCGATGTCATTCCAGTGTGTAACACCAGATGGACCTAATTACATACCAAAGCCAAGCTTTCCTACTTTTTCACGATTTACAATGATGCTAATAAACAATTTATTATTCATCACAGCTTTTTTTGTCGTTTTTGTTGGCACTCTATATCCAATGTTCCTTGAGTATTTTACCGGTGAGTTAATTTCAGTTGGAGCACCGTATTATAATGCTCTATTTAATCCTATAGCACTTGCTATTTTAGTGCTTACCATAGTGGGGCAATATTGTCGTTGGCAGGGAAATAGCCTGATGCCAATATTTCGTGAATATAGATTTTCATTCTGTAGCGCTGCAGCCATTGTACCTTTTATTTTTCACATGGAGCTGATGATTATACTGTCGATCACCATTTCTATCGCATTGCTAGCCTTCATTTTAGAAGCGTATAGTAAGAGAATTCGTTTATTTAAGACAGCCTTTAGTGAATTAATTTTATTGGCAAGAAAAGTTTCTAAAGCTTACTATGCAATGATGATAGCACATGCCGGAGTGGCAATTCTAGTGCTTGGCATAGCTTGCTTGGTTGGTTGGCAGGAAAAAAAGGAAAATTATCTAAAAATAGGGGATAGCATAATAGTTAATAAATTTAAAATCACTTTGCAAAATATTGAGTTGATAAAAGAAAAAAATTTCCATGCGGTAAGAGGAGCAATGGATATTAAGAATTTACTGAGTAACAAAATATTAGGCAAAACAACGCCTGAATACAGATTTTACCTTGTAGAAGGCCAGAAAAATGTTGAAAGCAGCATTTACCATAATTTATTTTCTGATATCTACGTTGTAATTGGAGAAATTGATAAAAGTAAGAACAAAATCGCAACTAAAGTGCGCTATAAACCTGGAATGCCCATAATCTGGCTTGGATCCTTTCTAATTGCTTTTGGTTCACTCCTAGCTGCTTTGCCATTAAGGAGGCTTTCAGTTCACTGAATGTATAGGGAGTAAGATTAAAGATTTTAATTCAACTGTATATTGCTTTCATAATAACTATGCTAGATGTAATAATTAACATTATGTTAATAATATAGCATTAAGTATGTTTTATAAATATTCATTACAGGAAAATATGAAAGCATTATTTATATTACCTATTGTGCTATCTTCACACCTTTGTGTCGCTGATATAAGCATTAATGAACTTTTAGAAGTACAAATCCCTGTTATAGAAAAACAAAAATTCAGTAAGCATACTGAAAAAATGCAAACAATTTGCAGAAAAACAACAGGTGATCAACCCTATGTAAATGTAGCGGCTGAGAATCAACCCATAAAAAATACACCTGTAAACCAAACATTACTGGCTGATTCAAAAACTATAACAAATTCTAAAAAGGTAATTGAGCGTTCTACAAAAACACTTAGTAATGAACAGATTGTAAAAAAACAATTTGAAAATAAAAAAAGAGAAATATTAAACACAATGAATGAGCTAAAATATAAAAAAAGAGATATAGCAAATAAAATAAACGAATTAACATCAGAAATTGAGTCATTACAAGATTTTGCATTAACTGGAGAAGAGAAAAAACGTGATTTTTATTTTAGCGTTAGTGGAGGGAAAACACACTCTAGCAATCCTAATGCAGTTGTAAGTAGTATGAATGTAATAACTAAAGAAATTGCAAATACAGTTAAAGTTATATATGAGAATAGAGCAGATGGTGAAATAAATGCAATGCACACCAAAATCAACCCTTTCAAGGATAGCACAATAGATTTTCAATGGCTCGGTAGTGCAGCTTTAGGATATCATGTTGGTGGTAACGGGAAGATTGAGTTTGAGGCTATAAATTCTAACATGAAGATTATAAACACAAGTGACACAAAAGAAGCAAGCTTGTGGGCAATTATGTCCAATTTATATTATAATCCTACTATTAAAAATATACCATTTACTCCATACGTTAGTATTGGTGCAGGGCCAGTGAATTTTAAATTTGCTAGTGAACTGAAGGACAATGTAAATATCAATTTACCCTGGTTTGCTTACCAAGCAAAGCTTGGTATTGCTTATTCTTTCATTCCAGAACTAAAAATCTCTCTTGGTTACCGTTGCTTTAATATTCCTATACCTATAGCAGATAGCGTTGCTACACACAACGTTGAAGTTGGATTGATTTTTAATTTTTAGTGTTCTTGTAACGTATAGAAAAGGAAAATCATGAGAGTTAAAAATTTAATAGCGCTATTTTTATTTGCAAATACACCTTTTTTTGCCTTTGGAAAAAATATAGATGTAAAGCACAATTATTATGCCAGCGCTCGTTATCAACATATAGTTTCTCACAACACGAATGAAGTGTGGAAAGAATTTTATAAACAAGTTGACACTGATAAAGAAATGACTAAATATAAATTTGAAAGTTTATCTGATGCGCTGACAAGAGATATTAATTTTGTTGGTTCTGCTGCAATAGGCTATTATTTTGGCAATTCCAGAATTGAATTTGAATATATTAATACTAAATTAAATTTACATACTCATTCTGATAAGTTTAAAGATAAAAAATCATTATTTAACCAGAGTAATAGTGATAATAAATTTATAGAAAATGATGATAATTTTAGGGTTTTTCAAAAAAGATTTAGTGGTAGATATTACTATGACATCAGAGAATCTAAACGTTTTCACACGGGAATGATTAACCTCTATTATGATTTAAATATTAATTCTACATATTTCACTCCATACGTTGGAGTTGGTGCTGGAGTAACTTTTGGTCATAATGAGCTATTCTTTGTTAATAAAGATATGTTTTTCTTGGATAGTAGTAGCAATGACAAAGAGATCAAAGTTGAAACACAAAACGTAATAAATTATCAAGCAAAGCTTGGTGTTAATTATAATTTCAATTTAGAAACAAAGATTTCTGCCGGTTATGTTTATTTTGGTAGAGTAAATTCTGCTATGCCTCATTTTGTAAGACATAATATTGAAATTGGATTGAGTTTTAATTTTTAGTAAATTAAAGGCTTTGTCCTTTTACAACTGTTACCTGGTCTCACGAGTAGGTGTCGCCTTGTTTATGTTTTAAACTTATTCTTGATGTGATTGCAGTTTTTTGTTAATATATATTAATGTATGTATAATAAAATGTAAAGAGGCTTATGTTAAGTGTTATTTATTATATTAATGGTGATCCAAACTCCGAAGGGAGTACGATACATGTAGTGAAGTTTTTTGGAATATTTGGGTGTATTAAAGTTAATGCACTTAGGCAAGAGTTTCCCACAAATCTAGATAAATTTAATGTAGTTGAGTATTATTTTGACTATCCTTATTTTTCTAAAATTGTTAACCCAGAGCATTTTCAGGAAAAATTGGACGATGGAGAAAAGAGATTTACTAGAATAATAACTTCAATGTGGTCATGTGCCGCTATATTATCTATTGCTTCTAATGTGTTACTATGTTTAGCATATAGCAATCAAAAATCTAAAAAGGTACTTGCCGTGTTAGCTACTGCATCAGCAGTATTATCAACTATAGCTTGTATATTTTTTGTCGTGGGCATTCTATGGGTATTTTTTGACTTTGTTAAGGAAAAATTAGTTATTCATAAAATTAAAAGCTTGCTTAAAGATGAACTCAGTGACGAGTGGATAACACTCTTTAAAAATAAATTTCTGGGCGAAAAATCAGAAATAAATGGGAAAGCTAACGATGAGGAAGCTAATGATAAAGAATTAGAAAAAAACAAGAATATAGAAGAAATCCTCCAATTTTTCTTGGAAAGAAGAAAGATTCCAGCGCTATTTAAATTTCTTACAAATGGTGAGGAGTTAGTTTAGGCTGGAATGGCAATGGTGGATATGCTGCTTTTAGCTGGCAACCACCCAAATAATATAGTTCTAGATACTAACTCTATGGGAGGAGGAATCGCAACTGAAGTTTTAAAAAGATTTGAAGAACAAGGTATTTATTTAACACTAATTCATAGTAATTCTTACAGCTCACTTAAAGATGTATCCAGTACTTTTAAAGGAAGGTTGGCTGCACAGTGCTTAAATATTTTGCATAAATTTTTTGGATTAGAATTTAATTCAAAAGCAGATATAGAAAAAATGAAATCCCCTGTCTTAATTGCTGGTAGGAAAGATGATCCTATAATTACAGAGGATGCACAACTTGTTGGTAAATTGCCTGATCTCGATGGAAAAAATGGCAACCGATTAAGACAGAATGTGATACTTGAGCATGATCCTGAGAAAAAAGATTGCGAGATTACAAATATTCATACTGATGATGAAAAACATTTAGTTGGTCAATGGAAAAATAGTGATACATATACTCTCTTTCCAGAAATAAAATCCAAGTTTATTAGTGAAGCACATGATAATCTTATGAATTCTGGACTTAATAAAAAATTTGATTCAGAAGAATATAGGGGAAGCAAATTCTCCAGGGATTTAACTCCAAAAATAACACTGGTACGCGTCAATAAGGCAGGTAATTTATTAAGAGAATCTAGAACCGCTGGTTGATAAGGCGATTATGGAAGTTTATTATTTATATTGGGAAGTACTTTAGAGGAAAATTTATCTACATGAAATTCTCCAATAATCTTAAATAAAATTTCCAGTGAACGATTGTCAGACATATTATGTGCTGCTGATTTGATCAAATGTACTTCAACATCAGGTGATCTAATTTTTTCAGCTAAGCTAAGCGATGTGCGATATGGAACATCTTTATCATTAATGCTATGCAATAAACGTACGGGACAGTTTATGTCTATAACTTCTTTATTTAAAAGTAGATTTTTTTTACCATCTTCAATCAAGTTTTTAGTTATTTTATATGTGCAATTCTGATCATGCTCTGAAGTGAAATCTATTATTCCTTTAGAGTCTAGCTCCTCTTTTTGTTTATTTGATAATTCCTTAAACATTAAATCTTCAGTAAAATCAGGAGCAGATGATATACCGATTAATGCTGAGATTTTTTCTGGAAATTGAAGTGCGGTAAGAAACATCAGCCAACTTCCCATACTTGAGCCTATAATGATTTGCTTGCCACTTGTTAATTCATTTACTACTCTAGCGCAATTTTTTTGCCAATCGCTTATTGTATAATCAGTAAAGTTACCACTTGAATATCCATGTCCAAAATAATCAAACAATATGAGTGCTATATCGTTTTCTTGGCAAAATTTGTAAATAGCAGTAGCTTTTGTACCATCCATATTGGATGCAAACCCACCAAAGAAAACTATAGAAGCTTTTTTTCCTTGTAACTTTCTATATACTATGTAGTTGTTATCTTTATCAAACAATTTACAGTAGTCCATATTACTTTGGCAAAGCTACAGGATTATCACTCATTGAACGCAAGTAGCTGATTAAATCAGCAACTTCTTGTGGCTTAGAGATCCCTGTAAATGCCATACGCGTGCCTTTTATATAGGCCTTTGGATTTTTTAAGTAGGTAAAGAGTTCTTCATAACCCCAATTCCCACCTTTTTCAAGCATTGCTTTCGAATAATTAAATGAATTACCAAGATGAGCTTTTTTGTTGCCAACTATATTCCATAAGTTTGGACCTACTTTATTAGCTCCACCTTTTTCAAAACTATGACAAGCTATACATTTTTTTGCTACTGACTTTCCTTTATCAAAATTAGCATTCTGCATGAGTGTTCCAATATCCAACACAACTTGTTCGATCTTCTGCTGTGACTCATTGTTATCACTTGCTACTATTGTTTGGTGCTCAATCTTGTATTCCTCTGGATTGTAGAGCATATCAACTACATTACTAACTATCATAATGATTAGCCCAGATAGTAAAATAGATGCTGCAATTTTATTAAGCTCCATAGTTAAATTTTATCAAATAATGTTACTTAAATTATGCAAATATTTTTGCAAACAGCAAATAACAATCTTGGTAAGTGCACTTTAACATGCTTGGGGTGTAGCTAAATTTGACATATATGTATTAGACTGGATGATATCCTCTCTTTTCTTCCTTGTTAAGATAAACATCTTTTAATGAAAGCCCTGGTTT
Source organism: Wolbachia endosymbiont (group E) of Neria commutata (assembly GCF_964026735.1). Classification (NCBI taxonomy): domain Bacteria; kingdom Pseudomonadati; phylum Pseudomonadota; class Alphaproteobacteria; order Rickettsiales; family Anaplasmataceae; genus Wolbachia; species Wolbachia endosymbiont (group E) of Neria commutata. The sequence continues at coordinate 797,712 of NZ_OZ034692.1, read as the reverse complement.
ACGAGCATAGTCAGCTATTTTATTTTTAAACATCTCAAAAGCCAAAAGTACTGCAACTGTCATTACGGGTGCCACAACAGCTCCAATCACTGCACCTGCAGCAGCAGCCCACCATGTTGCAAATATGCCAGGCAAAATAGCGTCTGCAATTGCAGCAATAACAACTCCGATTGCAATATCTGTAAGTACAATAGTACCAATAAGTGGCATAGCAGCTAATATTAAACGCTTTCCGTCAAGTTTTTTGCTTCTAAAATTTTCTGTAATTTCATTACGACGGAAGTAATACAATCCTATAGCACAAGCTGCAATAAATGCCGGAAATGCGCCAGCCACAAGTGCACCTATAATTAGAGGTGACAGAGTTGTGAAACTAAATAGTCCTAATCCTGCAAAAGCTCCTATCACAGCTCCTATACATGCTACTCCAAGTAATATCAAAGCATTTTCCATGCCACCTCCTTTAATAATTAATTAATAATTTTATACTAGCGTTTCCATCTTAATTTATAAAGTTATTTTATTTGTTAATATAATTTTAAGATAAGGCAGGAAAGATTGATAAAAAACGTGTAAGTTATGTGCTATATAAGTGGAAGATTTTTTACTTACATCATGATTTCATCTAAAAATCTAATAACCAGTGAGTCAGTTGCAGCTGGTCATCCGGACAAAGTAGCAGACCAAATTTCAGATTCGATACTTGATAAATATCTCTCAACTGATCCTTTGTCACGTACTGCAATAGAGACTTTAGTTACTAAGGATAATGTAATTATTGCAGGAGAAGTATGTGGCCCTAATATTGAAAATAGCGAGATTGAAAATATTGTACGAAGCACAATAAAGGATATTGGTTATGAACATGAAGGTTTTCACTGGAAAAAAGTGAAAGTAAATATATTACTGCATGAGCAGTCGAATGATATCGCAATTGGTATAGATAGAGATGATCAGTGTGCTGGAGATCAGGGCATAATGTATGGATATGCTACTAAAGAAACAGAAAGTCTCATGCCGGCACCTATTTTCTATGCACACTTAATTCTAAAAAGTATTATGAATGCAGTGAAGGAAGAAAAAATCCCAAAACTTGGTCCAGATGCAAAATCGCAAATTACTTTAGCATATGAGAATGGTCTTCCAGTATGTGCTGAAAGTATTATTGTTTCAATACAGCATCCTGAAGATTTGGATCAGTTAAAAGTAAAAGAAACAATTTATCCTTATATAGCTTCATGTTTACCTCAAGGGTGGATGTGCTCTGAGGAAAATCTTTTAGTCAATCCAACTGGCAGGTTTGTTATTGGTGGACCAGTTGGTGATTGTGGTTTAACTGGAAGAAAAATCATGGTTGATACTTATGGAGGCTACATACCACATGGTGGTGGGGCGTTTTCCGGAAAAGATGCAACAAAAGTTGATAGATCCGCAGCTTATATGGCAAGGTACCTTGCTAAAAATATTGTGTTTGCAGGGTTGGCTGAACGCTCTCTTGTACAACTTTCTTATGCCATCGGCATGCCAAAACCAACTTCATTTTATATTGACACATTTGGTACAAATGTAGTAGAAGAAAAAAAGATTAAGAATTTTATAGAAGATAACGTAGATTTATCAACAAAAGGCATAATCAAACATTTAGCACTTGATCGCCCTATATATAAACGTACGGCCTGTTATGGACATTTTGGTAAAGAGCTAGAAAACGATGGCGGATTTTCTTGGGAAAACATGGATTTATCTGCTAACCTTTGCAGAGAATTCAACATAACAGGCAATTCCAAAATTTTAAAAGTCTTTAGATGATGCAGTCTGCTAAAATTTTTGATTTACAGCCTAATATTTATATATTAACTTATGTAAAGTGTAATAATTTTTACATAATAATTATACTATATTGATAATAATTTTTATTGTGAGGCTCCTACAGTGCATAATGATGTAAAAGAAGAATTCTATAACTTAGTAGTAACAGAATCGTCTGATCTGATTGAGAGAATAAAAAAACATCCTTTTAATGTTGAGTTAATGAATAATACGCTGGATTATAAAAAATTTAAGTTCTACCTTCAGCAGGACTTTTTATACTTGGTAGACTGCGCTCGCGCTTTATTAATTATTGCAGCTAAAGCTAATGACACTGAAATAATGGATAAATTAACTTATATAGCTGTAGGAACATTTGCTACGAGAGGTTTATATCAAGAACATTTTGCAGATTGTGACTTATCTGATAACCATAAAAAGTCAAGGTCTTGTTCGGCGTTTACTGATTTTTTCATGCGTGTTGCATATCATAATACCGTTGCTGAGGGTTTGGCAGCTTCTTATCCATGTTTCTGCATATATCAGATAATTACTCGTCATATAGTCAAGAGTAGTGTCGTTTCTAGTAATAAATATCAAAAATGGATTGATATCTTCAACACCGATGTGGCAAATAGTATGATTAATGATGCAACCGAGATTATGAATAAACTGTATAAAAAATCTAGCATGGATGAGCGAAAACGGATGGTAGAGTTTTTTCGCAATGGATTAGAGCTTGAGATAGCGTTTTGGAACGAGATATATTATTCTAATGTGTCTCGCAATGAAGGCACATTGACAGAAAATTGTTTTCGGCTCACATGATTTTTCTGGTAAGATAGTGTTCAGCAGTGTGATTAGAAGCTGTTATGGGTCGAATCTTTTAAAAGATATAGTTGAGCATCCTTTTAACATTGGATTGATGAATAATACTCTAAACATAGAGAGCTTCAAGTTCTATATTCAACAAGACGCATTATTTTTAGATGATTACATTCGTACCATGTTAATTGTTGCATCAAGAATGGAGGACTATCACAATGTCATTTCACTTGTTGAGGTTGCACAAGGATCAATAACTGTTAGCAGGTTTTTACACAATCACTATTTTACTATATATGGTATAAACCGTGGAGAGAAATCCCTTGAGTGCTTCAATTTTACTAATTTTCTTTTGTCCATATCATATGGCAATGCTTATGAGGCTATAACAGTTTTGTATTCCTGCATGTTTATATATCAAATTGTTATTGATAGCATGAAAAATGAGTTTAAGAAAAATAACAGGTATAAAGATTGGTTTGATTTTTGCAGCGGTAATTTAATGGAGTCCGCGTCTAATACTCTAGAAAATATAGTGGATGGATATTGTAGTAAGGCAGGAGAAAACGAGAAGAGCAGAATGCTTGAGCTATTTAAAATAAGTGCTCAATTTGAGTTAGATTTCTGGGATAGTGCATATCATTTTTCAAAATTTAATATTAAAATGATCTAAAATAGATCTAATTTAAGCTTCCTAAGTGAATTTTGAAAGAAGTCTCCCGAAAATGCCTCTAAAAATCTTCTTATACTTGGCATTTTTTATTCTCTCTATTTCAAAAGAAGAATTTTCACTATATTTTATTTATTATAAATATTAATCTTTATGACTATTTTAATAATCTATGATCTTGCCCTACCCTGTGAAAGCATATAAAAGATATTTACAATTAATACTTGGCATGATAAATTGAAAACAGCCTATTCCTCGGTAGCTCAGTGGTAGAGCAATTGGCTGTTAACCAATTGGTCGCTGGTTCGAATCCGGCCCGGGGAGCATTGTTTTTGTGAGGTTCCAGCACTTATAAGGTATGAACTTTAAATTAGTGGTTTTATGTATACTGGATGGTTGGGGAAATGGAATAGAGGGCAGCAAGTATAACGCTATTAGTAACGTAAACCCACGTTGTTGGCAATATATCAGTTCTAATTATCCAAAATGTAGCTTATCCGCTAGCGGAATTGATGTTGGATTACCAGATGGACAAATAGGTAATTCAGAAGTTGGCCACATGAACATTGGCAGTGGCAGAATAGTAAAGCAAAGCTTGCAGCGCATTAATCAAGAAATTCAAGCAATAGAGAGTAATAAAAACCTACAAGATTTTATTAGTAATTTAAAAAATAAGAATGGTATATGCCATATATTGGGATTAATATCTGATGGTGGTGTCCACTCACATCAAAAGCATATTTCCACTTTAGCAAACAAAATATCACAATGTGGGATTAAGGTAGTAATACATGCTTTTTTAGATGGCAGAGATACACTGCCTAATGCGGCAAACAAGTGCATTCAAGAATTTGAAGATGATATAAATAACAATGATATAAAAATTGTCACTGTTTCCGGGCGTTATTATGCTATGGACCGTGATAATAGGTGGGAAAGGACAATTGAAGCTTATGATGCTATCGCATTTGCAAAAGCGCCGTGTCATGAAGATGCAATATCACTCATTGATCAAAATTATCAAGACAATATAACTGATGAATTTATTAGGCCTGCGGTAATCGGTGATTATCAAGGTATAAAACCTGAAGATGGAGTGCTCCTAGCTAACTTTCGTGCTGACCGAATGATACAATTAACAAGTATGTTGCTAGGCAAAACGGACTATATACAATCTTCTGTTATCCCAATGCTTGACACTGGGATCCATCCATCCTATTTAAGTATGATGCAGTATAAAGAAGACTTTAAAATTCCTTGTCTTTTTTCTCCCACATCTTTTTCTAACACTTTAGGAGAAGTCATAGCAGGCAATAAATTGCAACAATTACGTATTGCTGAAACCGAAAAATATGCACATGTAACTTATTTTTTTAATTGTGGCAAAGAAGAGCCTTTTTCTGGTGAAGCAAGAATACTCATTCCTTCACCAAAAGTTAAAACTTACGATTTACAGCCAGAAATGTCAGCCTTTGAACTTACAGAAACACTGATAAAAAAGATTTATTCACAAGAATTTGCATTGATAGTTGTAAACTACGCTAATCCTGATATGGTTGGGCATACAGGTAATATAAAAGCAGCTGAAAAAGCTGTATCAGCTGTAGATGGCTGTCTTCACAAAGTGCTAAATGTTGTTAAGGAAGTTGGCAGTACTGCATTAATTGTTACTGCAGATCACGGAAATGTGGAATGTATGTTTGACGAAGAAAGCAACACTCCACATACAGCGCATACTCTAAACAAAGTGCCATTTATTGTATGTTCTAATTCTTATAATAATCTAAAATTGAGAGATGGAACTCTATCTGATATTGCTCCTACCATTCTGCAGTTACTTGGAATAAAAAAAACAGATGAAATGACGAGTAATTCGTTGTTTATGCTTAACTAGACAACTATCGTTCCTCTATAAACCCCAACTATGAATTAGAAAACAAAGAAAGTGTAGGAAATACAGGTCTTTTTGGGTTTTAGCGAATATGAAATAAGTGTCGAAACAATAGCCCCCCTGCGAAAAGGTAGAAAGTAGGTAAAAACGACTAAAAAGCATGTAAAATGAAAGTTTTAGAAGAGGGAAGATGGCAATAAGTTACGTGAAAATAGCAAGAACACCATATGTTTTCAGGCAATTAACGGGTCTGACAACAGAAGAATTTGAAAAAGCTGAGGTTTTTATGGGATTTTTGAACTTCGTTGGGGTACTTATATGGCTCTCATAAAATTTTGTTCACAGAGCCTAGATCGTGATGAGTCTTTTTTGCGTTCAATTGTTCTACTTTCAGGAGGATGCTGTCAGCCATCTCATATGATTATGTTTCTGACACTACAAATAGAGTGAGGTGAAATTTATAAAAGACTTCTATGCTATTTATTAAATAAGGGTTAACAACGTTAAAATTTTCTCATGAGCTATATAATTTTAGTAGGAAGTTTATACTTATTCTGATATACTGAATTTAATATGGTGAAAGGCTGGAGGTAAATATGGCTAATGATATAAGCTCTCTTAACAGACAAGACTCAATAACTAAAAGTTTAACAGCATCTTTAGTAGAAAAGAACACGCTTAACAGTCTAACTTCTGTTGAAGAAGAGGACGAATTAGAACAAAAAATAGTTGATCCTTTGATAACAAAAGGGCAAGAGCTGAAGTTAACAGAAAATCAAAAAAAGCTAAATAGTGAATTGTTAGATGCATTAGAAAACTTAAATGTTTATTCAGGAGTGTATAATTTTTATACAGATTATATTTGTGATCGTCCAGGTGCTTTAACCCTTAAAGAATTTTTAAATAGTCATAAAGATGATCAAGATCTGAAAATTGTTCTTGATTTGAGAAGAGAAGAATCAGAAGAAACAATATTGCATGATGTTGCAGATTTTAATATTGAAGCAGTAGATTTATTATTAACAGCAGGAGCTGATCCTAGTATTAAAAATAAAGAAGGCAAAATTCCATTGCACTATGCCGCTAATAGTTATTGCCATGAAGCTGTAAAGTATCTTTTAGATGCGGATGCTGACCCTAATATACAAGATAAAGAAGGCAAAATTCCATTGCACTATGCCGCTAATAGTTATTGCCATGAAGCTGTAAAGTATCTTTTAGATGCAGATGCTGACCCTAATATACAAGATAAAGAAGATAAAACTCCATTGCACTATGCCGCTCATGTTAATTGCTCTGAAGCTGTAAAGTATCTTTTAGATGCAGATGCTGACCCTAATATACAAGATAAAGAAGATAAAACTCCATTGCACTATGCTGCTGAGGAAAATTCTGAAGATGCTATCATTACACTATTAAACAAAGGAGCAAAAGTTGATATTCAAGATAAAGAAGGCAATACACCACTCCACAATGCTGCAAGGTGTGGAGATTTTAATGTGGTAGAGTTACTGACAGAGAAAAATCCTGATATTAATCTTAAAAACAAAAATGGAGATACAGCATTACATTTAGCACTTAACAGTAAAGATACACGTGTTCCAGAGAGTATTCTAGGTAACGCAAAAAGCATTGATTTTAATATTCGTGATAATAAGGGGGATACTACACTACTGTTGACTGCTTCTTTAGCTCAAGTGAATGTGTTGAGAGAAATACTAAAACAAGGCGCGGATATCAAATGTGTAAATAGCGAAGGTAATACTGCATTACATTATGCTACATATAATAGCCATACAGGAGGAAATTGTAAGACTACAAAAAGCGACATTCTTTCTTTAGATAATGATCCATTAGATAGTAATAGCAATGATTATTCTGAAGATACTCCTTATAAATGTGTAGATGAGCTAATTTATGCAGGTATAGATGTTAATGTTAAAAATCACTGTAATCAAACCCCATTGTTTTTTGCTACTGAAGCTAATAATATCCATGTTACAGAACTACTCTTAGAAAAAGGAGCTGACATAAAAGTACAGGATAAAAATGGTTACACACCATTGCATTACGCAATCAAGATAAGAAGTCTTAAGATGTTAAAGGCGCTTCTTCCTTGTAAAATAGATTATGATGGCGAGTATGGTGTTGGAACGGAAGAAGTTGATATTGAAAAAGCTAAAGAGATACTGGTTAATATTAGAGATAATGAAGGCAATACCCTTTTACACCATGCTGTAAAATATGGATGTAGCAGAGGAATGCTTAACTTTCTTGTAGAAAGTGGAATAGATATTAATGCAAAAAATAAAAATGGACTAGCACCAATTCATATAGCTGCGAAGTATGGGCATGCACATCTTATAGATTTTTTTATAGAGAATAAAGCTGATATTAATGTTCAGTGTGGAAATTTTACAAAGTCAGAAATTGATATTACGGAAAAGAATTTCATTAATGTTCAAGATGAAAGTGAAGATGAAAGTAGTGTTATAGATGTAAAAAACGACACTACTTATAAAGACGCGTCACCGATATCAATAACTGTTGAAAATAACCACGAAAATGCTACAGGTCAGTTATTATCCAGAGGAGCAAAGCCAAATATAGGGGATTATAGAGGATGGACACCTATATATATTGCAATAAGAGCAGCGTGTGATGAGAACTGTAAAGAAGAAGAAAGGGAAAAGGCATATAGAATTATAGAAAAGCTAGCAGTGTTTTCTAATGGAATACATCTTTCTAAAAAAGCTGAAGCTAATGAAAGAATTAAGACAATACTAGAAAATGCTATGAAAAGTAAAGATGGTAATAAGCTACCAACTGCGCCGGTGGATGAATATGTACCAAGCGTTCCGCCACTTGATGATGATTTTTATGACAAGATAGGTTCTTATGTAAAAAATATTCCTGAACTTTGCCTTTATCCAAGTCATTATCTTTCGGAAAAGTTAGAAGAAAATACTATCGATAGCAGGGATGAAGAGAAATCTATACAAAAAATAGACAGTGTAAGTAAAATGAGATTCACATTTCATGACAGAGAAAAACTGAATATATTTTCAGATAAAGTAGCAAAGAGTAAAGACATAGCTGAATTAAATCAAGTTGTAAGTGAAGCGTTAAATTCAGGAGTAAGGTTAAATTTTCTTAATAATAAAGATAACAGCTTTACAAATATTGTAATGCTAAGAATACAAGAGCTAAAAGAGAATTCTAAAATTTCCAGCAATATAATATGTAATTTGGTATCAAAAGGAGCCGATATTAATAGCTATGAAAAAATAAATCAAGAATTGGAAGAAGTATTTAAAGATCACAAGACCAATATAAAAAAAGCTTACTTAGAAGCTAATAAACGCATCGATGATTTTCACAAAGCTGTAGCAAGTGCAACTACTGGTAAAATAGAACTTATAGAAATAGATAATACAACTTTTTACCTGGAGTGCTCGGCAGATAGCACAGTAGATGTTGCAAAAGCCATAGAAGCAGCAAGAGGTTTAGGGTTATACGATGGAAACATTACGTTTGGTGGTAATATAGTAAAAATCGGTAAAGATGAAGTAGAAATAGAGACAAGCAATGGCACAAGAAACTACACTGATCTTTCAGACAATGGTGATGTAATAATAACGTTTCAGACAAGTTTAGGTAAGTTAGATGTTAGATTACACAACAGCATACAACATAAAGATTTTATTCAAGTAGAAGTTTGTAACCTTGAAAGATTTAATGAACTAATAGATATCAAAGAAGAAATAGGAAAAAGTTGTCTATTTGGAAGATTATCCGTTTATAATGCTATTACACAAGGAGGTTTTAAAAGATCAGGAAAACTTCAATCTTCTGAAACAATAAGCTGTAAAAGGCCTGAATCTTTTGAAGTTATTTCTCAAGACGTTAAGGCAGAAGAAATAATTGGAAGAATTAGTAGCACAGACATAAGCAGTTCAAGGGAAGATTCCTGGGCAAATAGAATACAAGGCAAAAGAACAAATGAAGGTTGTAGTAGAGGGGTGTGAATCTCTATATTTTTTATCCTTTTTTATGCCAGTGTGAGGTGTGTTGCCTCATAAGCAAGAATAGCCTTTTTACGCTCTATTCCCCAGCGGTACTTGTGAATTTCTCCAGATTTACGAATAACACGATGGCAAGGTATCAGGTAAGAGATAGGGTTATTAGCAATTGCATTTGCGGTAGCACGCACAGCTTTTGGTTTACCAATCATGCATGCAATATTTTCATAGGTCGTTGTTGTACCTTTTGGAATTGAGAGTAATCCCTGCCAGACTTTTACTTGAAAATCTGTACCTTTAGCAAATAAACAAAACGATTTCTTAGGATTTTCATCATTTTCAAAAATACTGCGCACTACAGTTTTTGTATAATATGTATCTTCTTTTAGTTGTGCCTGTGGCCATTCTTTTTGAAGCGCTGCAATAGCTGAAGTTTCGCTATCATCAACAAAAGACAGGCAACAAATACCTTTTTCAGTGACTCCAATCAGAGCATTTCCGAAAAGAGTAGAATGAAATCCGTAAAAGATCTCTAGATTATTTTTATCTTCTTTAGGTGTTGTAATTTTAAGCATTGATGCAATAGATAAAATTAAAATATGCTAATCTTGGAATCGAATTTTTATACTAATTTAAGAATCAAAGATACATAATTGTAATATATAGCTAGTCCAACACTACTTTGCAGCAGGTCTATGATAAAAATCACCTACAAATCTATAAATTGGATGCTTTTTTGCCTTTGTTTGCTCATATTCTTTTGTCAAAAATCTCCATTTACTCTGGTAATTTCTCTCTAAAGTTTTATCTTCTATGTTTCGTCTCATACCTTACTCCCTCAAAAATGTTTTTTTTATCTTAACATTTTTGTCATTGAATTATGTGACCTTTACAGGGATGAGAAGCTGGCACTGGAACGACACCAGTAGTTGACACTTAACACCAAGACCTATCACTTTACATGATGTTCGTATAGCTGTGGTATGGATTGGGTAATGCATATTTATCACACTGCTACGGGTCGAGAAGGGTCAGAGTCTTCAATCTCAGAAACACTTTCTTCGGTAGAATCAGGATCTTCGACTTTTGCAACTGATACCACTTTTTCACCGTTTTCTGTTTTAAATAAAGTTACCCCTTGAGTGCTGCGCCCTGCAATTCTGATATCATTGACTGAAATGCGAATCAATTTTCCTTTATCCGTGATCAGCATGATATTGTCACTTTGCTCAACTGGAAAGCTTGCAGTAACATTGCCGTTTCTGTTGGTAGTCAGAATATTGGTAATGCCAACACCACCCCTATTGGTTATTCTGTACTCATATGCGGAAGTTCTTTTACCAAAGCCATTTTCGGTAATGGTTAATATAAACTCCTCGTTCACTGCTAATTTTAAGAATAATTCGTTATCTATTCCTAAATTACTTAAGGTTTTTTCTAACTTAGGATTTATAGAATTACTACTTGCAGTTTCTAATCTCTTCTCAAGTGGTATTTTTAGGTAAAGTTCTTTTACTTCCGTAGTAATTTCTATCCCATTGAGCATTGTCATTGAGATTACACTATCGGCCTTTGCAAGCCTAATACCCCTTACACCATCTGAATTTCTACTCTTAAATTGGCGCACATCACTTGCAATAAATCTTATACTTTTTCCAAGTCTTGTTGCAAGTAAAACATGATCAATTTCATCACAGACTTTAACTGATATTAATTTATCACCTTCATCAAGCTTAATTGCTATTTTCCCATTGCTTGGAATATAGTGAAAATCTGCTAAAGAATTACGTCTTATATTTCCATGGGCAGTAGCAAAAACTATGTTTTGATTTTCATCATTCTCACTTGGTAGTGGCATGATGTTAGTGATTGTCTCATTTTCAGCGAGAGGAAAAATATTGACAAGCGCTCTTCCACGTGCAGTTGGTTCTGCAAGAGGTAATTTATAGACTTTTAATCTATAAACTCGACCAATGTTAGAAAAGAACAAAACGCTAGTATGAGTGTTTGTCACAAATAATTTTGTGATCACGTCTTCTTCTTTCAACCCCTGCCCTAGCTTTCCTTTGCCACCACGACGCTGAGTTCTATAGTGAGAAAGCTTAACGCGCTTAATATACCCATTCATGGTTACGGTGATTACCATGTCCTCTTGTGGAATCAAATCTTCAGCTTCAATGTCTGTATCTGATTCTTCTATTGTGGTTTTTCTTGCTACAGCAAATCTATTCTTTATTTCTTGTAAATTGTTTTTTATTTCTTTCATCAATTTCTCTTCTGAGCCAAGAAAATCGATGTATTCTTTGATCAAGTCGACCATTGTTTTGAGCTCTGCTTCTAGTTTTTCCTTTTCAAGGCCAGTTAAACGCTGTAGTTTCATATCAAGGATAGCCTTAACTTGTAATTCAGTTAATCTATACACTCCACCTTTCAAAAAGCTCGCGCTGTCAGAAATCAACTCAATAATAGTATTGATTTCATCTGAAGTTCTCCATTCTTTGTTCAAGAGTTCCTTGCATGCTTCAGCTGGATCTTTTGAGCCACGGATTATCTTGATAACTTCATCTATGCTTAAAACTGCAATATAAAGACCTATATATACATGAGCTTTCTCTCTTGTTTTTCTTAAGCGGAACTCTGTTCTTCTGATTAGTACTTCTTTTCTAAAATCAACAAAAGCTACTATGATTTCCTTTAGTGACATCAAAGCAGGTCTATTGTTATTGAGCACCAAAGTGTTAACACTAAAGCTACTTTTTAAAGGAGTGAGTCCCAATATTTGATTTAATATGAACTCTGCTGCAGCGTTTCTTCTGAGATCAATTACCACTCTGACACCAGACTTATCAGACTCATCTCTGATCTCTGTTATGCCATCAATTCTTTTTTCTTTTACAAGCTCGCCTATTTTCTCTATTAACTTAACTTTATTTACTTGATACGGGATTTCATCAATAACAATTGCTTGCCTATCTTGCGGCAAGTCTTCTATGTGGGTTTTGCCTTGTACAACAATCGATCCCTTTCCAGTTGCAAATGCTGACCTTATTCCTGACCTTCCAAGAATTGTTCCGCCTGTTGGGAAGTCTGGTCCTGGTATTACCTCTAACAATTCGTCCAGAGTAACTTCATTATTCTCTATGTATAAGATACAAGCGTCAATTATCTCTCCAAGGTTGTGGGAAGGTATATTGGTTGCCATACCAACTGCAACACCGCTTGCACCATTAACCAATAAGTTGGGAAATTCTGCAGGTAGCACAACCGGCTCAGTTTCATGCCCATCATAGTTTGGCCTAAAATCAACAGTGTCCTCATCAATATCATTGAGTAAAAAGTGTGACACTCTCTGAAGCCTTGCTTCTGTATAACGCATCGAAGCTGGTGGATCACCATCTATAGAACCAAAGTTACCTTGCCCATCAATAAGCGGTAAAAGAAGTGAGAAATCTTGCGCCATTCTCACTAAAGAGTCATAAATAGCTGCATCACCATGCGGGTGATATTTCCCCATCACGTCACCAACTATACGCGCTGCCTTTTTATATGGCTTACCAGCATCATACCCGGCTCTGGACATTGCATACAATATACGTCTATGAACTGGTTTGAAACCATCACGAACATCTGGTATTGCGCGGCTTATTATCACGCTCATCGCGTAGGAAAGATAAGAATCCTCTAATTCCTTTGTAATTGATACTGATACTATATTATCTGACATTTAAATATTAATTCGTTTATGAAAGTTTAACATTTAATTTAGCAAATGGTCAACGTTAAATCAGGCAAAAATGAAAATGTATCTGTTTAACCACAACTTGTGTCTTTAAGGAGTAAGGAATTATAGCTAGAACGACTTGCAGAGAGGGTGAGCCAGTTCATGACAATGATCAATTTCAAATTGATTAAAATTTAAACCATCACCTTATAGGTGATGGTTGTTAAGTTAGATAATTTGTTTGACATCAGAGACAGTATCTTGGGTCTGTATAATTAACTATTATAAAAACATGTTTTTAAATTTCTGCCAAAACCCTGGTTGATTATCATTAATCTTGGTAAATTTTATGTCTAAATGGTAATTTGGGTCTTTTGGTGCATCATACTTAAATGCTGAAGGTTGATACTTTATCATTATTATAAACATGTACATCATCATATAAGAGCTTTGTTGTGTGGTACTTTACGCTCTTTTGTTTATCACGCACTAAATTGCCTGATTCTCTTTCTATTTCCACAAATTTCGTTTTTTTCTGACATTCTACTATTTTTATTGAATCATTATCTAGTGATATTGAAATTGGCAGCCCATTTCCAGCATATTGCTTGGCTAAAAGCTTACTTTGAGGATGCATTTTTATCTCTCTACCAAAATGTGAGTCTATAAAATCGTTAGTCCAAAACCTATCTCCAGCATGTATGTTTTCTTGAGTAACATATGGCACGCCACCATAATCGCATTGAATTCTATAATCCCCAACACCGTTATTTTGAAAAAAATCGTGAGTGGCAGTGTAGCTACCAACAACGTCATTAATATAACCCATTATCTTACCTCATTAAAGTTTTAACCTAGCTCTATTATAATATAATATTTTTATAAATCAATCTGAAAACCCATATTCCTTCCACTTCTCTGTTACCTTTCTCACTATTTCTTCGCTCATTTCAATTTTCTTTCCCCATTCTCGTTTTGTTTCAGGTGGGATTTTATTTGTTGCATCAAAGCCCATTTTACTTCCGAGTCCACTTTCGGGGGAAGCAAAATCTAAATAATCAATTGGAGCATTTTCTATTGTGATTGTGTCACGCGCTGGGTCCATTCTTGTCGAGATTGCCCACATCACTTCCTTCCAATCACGTATATTTATGTCATCATCAACAACTATAATAAATTTTGTATATAAGAATTGCTTCAAAAAAGAAAGTATGCCCATAACAATTCTTCTTGCGTGTCCTGGATAAGATTTTTTTATCGACACTACTGCTATTCTATATGAGCAACCTTCTGGTGGTAGGTGGAAATCCACTATTTCTGGAAATTGATTGATAAGAATAGGAACAAAAATTTCATTTAATGCTTCACCAAGAATCGATGGTTCATCCGGTGGCTTGCCAGTGAAAGTGCTAAGGTAAATTGGATTTTTACGCATAGTAATTGCAGTAATATTAAACTCAGGAAACTGTTCAACAGAATTATAGTAGCCAGTATGATCTCCGTATGGTCCTTCATCTCGATAATTTTCTAGGCTCACGTAGCCTTCCAGAACGATCTCAGCATGAGCTGGTACCTGAAGCGGAACAGTTTTACAATTTACGAGTTCAAGAGGCTTTTTGCGTAGTAGTCCAGCAAATTGATATTCCGACAATGTTTCTGGCACTGGAGTTACAGCAGCAATGATCGTTGCAGGATCAGCTCCAATCACAACAGCTGCAGGAAATTCCATATCCCTGCCTTCCTCCTTCCAACGCTTATGGTGAGTTGCACCACCCCTGTGTGCTAGCCAACGCATTAGTGTTGTTTTTTTATCTATTACCTGCATACGATATATTCCAAGATTGAAATTATCTTGTTTATTGTCAGTTGGTCCTTTAGTTACCACAATCGGCCAAGTGATGAGTGGTGCAGGTTCGTTCGGCCAACATGTTTGAATAGGAAGAATGCTCAAATCTACTTCATCTCCCTTTAGTATCACTTCCTGGCACAGAGCTTTTTTTACTATCTTGCTTCGCATCGACAACACTACTTTGAGTAAAGGAAACATTTTTATTGCATCCTTAAAATTTTTTGGCGGCTCAGGGGATTTTAAAAATGCTAGAAGTTTACCAAGTTCTCTAAGTTCACTTTGATTTATATTTAGCCCTAAAGCAATTCTATCAATAGTGCCAAACAAATTAACTAGAACTGGAATAGAATTTTTACCATGTTCAGTGACAACGTTTTCAAAAATGATAGCTGGGCCTTTATTTGACAAAACTCTGCGGTGAATTTCTGTCATCTCCAGTATCGTTAACACTTCCTCTTTAACTCTAATCAGGTCTTTTTTTTCTTCTAAGACTTTAATGAAATCGCATAAATCGTTGTACATGTTTTTATTTCAGAAATTTTAATTTTATACCTGGTTTTTAACTTTTTTTATATACTGCTTGTTTTTCAGAGAAAGCAACAGTAGATACCTTATCTATTTACTTTTTACCGCTGCCCTGAACGGATATGTTAATTTTAAATATCTACTGCTCACAGCAAATACTTCTTGGTTCTTAGAAGTTAGTTTCAGTATGGCCAGTATGTTGATAAATAATAAAGCAGCTATTGAAATGTCAGCAACATCCCATAGTAATTGAATTTTACCTATAGAGCCAAGCGGAATAATCATGGTAAAAATTACAATCCAGATCTTAGTGTATTTATCATTCATAGACAAGTAGCGTATTGTCTGCTTTGAGCAGAAAAACCAGGTAAAAATAGTAGTAAAAGCAAAGCAAAACATTATAGCCATAATTAGGTAGCTAATATAAGGCCAATTTATTGCCTTTTTAAAAGCAAATATGCACATGTTTGTGCTTTCTAAATCAGTGGTCCAAGAATCTGTAACAAGGAGTACCATTGTTGTAACAAAAGCTATCAATGCAACTATAAAAGGTGATATTATGGTGATTAAACTCTGCTCAATAATAAATTTATTATTATTCTTTTTGGGAACTATTGAAGAGTGTACGATCCCTTCGAGGCCCAGTCCTATATCTGTTGCAAAAATACCTCGCAAAGTTCCCACTTGAATGATAGTCAATACTTCCAGAATTAAACTCAAAGATAAACCTGAATTAAAACTACTAATTGTAAAAAAATTGCTTCCTATTGATTGTATAGAAGGCAAAATATTTTCACTGAACGTAAATAACACGGCACCGCAAAGCGCAAGATAACTTATTGTCATTATTGGTATCATAGCTGATATGACAATTTTAATTTTTTTTAAACTCAAGGCTGTGATGATAAAAAAAATTGCAGCCATTGTAATTCCACCAACAATTACAGGTACACCTATCATATCAAGCGGTATTGAAAGTGAGTTTACCTGTACGAGACTACCAACAGTGATTGAAGCCACCATCATAATAACTAGAAATACAATTGCAGCCTTTTCAGAATTAAACGCATCAGCCATATAAGTTATAGGACCACCTATAAACCTTTTATTTTTTTCCTTTCTATTTTTTATACTCAGGTAACAGGTGACATATTTTATTACAGAAGTAATAACAATAATTATCATCATCCACAAAATGAACCCAGGTCCTCCTGTTTTGAGAGCAATAGCTGTTCCTGAAATATTTCCTACCCCTAAATTTCCACCTAAAATTGTGAATAGAGCAGCTATGGAAGAAAACTTATTTTCTCCTCTTTTGGCTCCAATAAGCGAAAGGGCGTATGGTAATCTAAATATCTGTAGCCACCTGAGTTTAAACGATAAGTACACTCCAGTGAGTAACATAAGTAATACTGTTGGCAGTAGTAAAACGAACTTTACTATATCCATCTGTGCACTAAAAGTGAGGATTTTTACTTAGTGTATACATAGAAGCTAGAAATATCTATCCTTATTTTCTCAAGTTAGGGTTACAGGCTATTTTGAAAGCTAAAAATCAATCAAATCCTCGCAAGTTTGCTCCTCATAAAAGAAATTCAACGTTATTGTGGTACCAAGTTTTGCTTCACTTTTTATATCAAAAGTTCCGCCCATTAATTCCACTAGTTTCTTACTTAGTGGCAATCCGATACCTGTGCCCTCATTTCTATATCCTGAATCTGCTTGGCCAAAAACAGACATAACTTTATATATATCTTGTTGCATTATCCCTATTCCATTGTCATGAAACTCAATAGTTAATAAATTTTTCTCTGTGTGCTCATTAATCACCATTCTGATTAAACCATTTTTCGGAGTAAATTTAATTGAGTTTGATAATAAGTTTATCATCACTTGCTTCATTCTCTTAGGGTCTGCAATAACTAATAATTGTTTATTAGGTATCTCTTTTTTTAAATTGATTCCGGTTTCTTTTAACTTAGGTAGTAGCATATCCAAACATGAATCTATTATTTTATTCAGGTTAAATTTTACTTTTTCCACCGTTAAACTACTTGATTCGGCTTTTGAAAAATCCAGTACATCGTTAATTAAACTAAGTAAGTGTGCTCCTGCATTATATATATCGTCTGCATACTCTTTATATTGTGAATTATTCATCGAATCTAAAGTGTCATTCTTAATCAGCTCTGCAAACCCAATAATAGCATTGAGAGGTGTGCGTAACTCATGCGTAACGCTTGCAAAAAACTTTAGCTTATTTGCATTTTCTTGCTCCAATGTTTCTTTTATTTGCTGTAACTCGATATTAGTTTTATGTTGCTTGGCTAGCACTTGAGTATTAGAGGCGTTTAAATAATACATTATTAGCAACAAAATTACCAATAATACACTTATGGAAGTTAAAAATATGCTATATATTGTAACGTAAGAATGGTTATAGTCTCGAAAAACCTTCAAAAAAAACGATGGTTTGGTTGCATTTTCATAGGAGATAGGAAAAATAGAAACTAACCTATTTTCTATAGTATAAAATATCTCTTGACCATTTAATAATTTATCAATGTCATTGTTTGTGAGTAATTGCTCATAATCATCATCCCGACTACTGAAATTATTGAATATTATTCTATTATTTTGATCATACAATATTATGCTCAGACCTTTTATTCCACTGGTCAACTGCAACAATTCGGCGCGGAATTTTACTAGATGGTTTATATAATCAAGATTTTTATATTCAGCGTGGTGTTTCTCTATTAGTAAGTAATGATACTTTTTGATTACGCTGTTTTCCAGTGCAGTTTTTAAGTTTATATTTGAAGAGCGGTAAGAAGAAAGTAAGTTGCTTTTTAGCGAATAGTTACAGTATATAACGCTAGATAAAGGTATCAAAATTGACAAAAGTAACAAGGTGATTCTTACGTGTCCGTCTTTCTTTATTACAGAAAATATCAATTTACTTGGCTTATACATATCCCCCTCATTGTAAAACCGGAGCTTTTATGTTATTAACAATAAAATTTAATATATCACATTTTTATGACTATTTCTCCTAATTTGCCAGTTTATTCTCCTATTAATATAGATTTTTCTTATGGTGAAGGTGTATACTTGTATGATGTTGATGGTAAGCGCTACATAGATTTTCATTCTGGAATAGCTGTTAATAGCTTAGGTCATGCCAACCCACAATTAATTAGTGCCCTTAAAAGGCAAGGGGAAAAGTTATGGCATATATCAAACACCTATAATATACCAACTGCTAATCATTTTGCAAAAAAGTTAATAAGTAACAGTTTTGCTGACACAGTATTTTTTGCAAACTCTGGATCAGAAGCGGTGGAGTGTGGGCTTAAAATTGCTAGGGCCTATCAAAACGGAAAAGGGAACAGAAATTGTCACAGAATTTTGACATTCCATGGTGCATTTCATGGCAGAACTTTTCTAACTTGTGCGGCAAATGACAAACGGAATTTTTCCGAATTGCTTAACCCTTATATTGATTGGTGTGATAACGTTGAACCCAATATTGAAAGCGTAAAAAAAGCAATTTCAAACGGTATAGGTGTTATATTAATAGAGCCAATACAAGGGCAAGGCGGCGTCAAAGTAATGGACAAAATCTTTCTAAAGGAATTAAGGAAATTATGCGATGAAAATGACATATTGTTGTTTTTTGACTGTGTGCAATGCGGTGCAGGTAGAACAGGAAAATTATTCGCATATGAACATATAAGCGTGGAGCCTGATATATGCGCTCTTGCAAAAGGGATAGGAGGAGGCTTTCCGCTTGGGATTTGCCTTGCAACTGAAAGAGCAGCTCAGTACATGGCGGTAGGCATGCACGGCTCTACTTTTGGTGGCAATCCACTTGCAACATCGGTTGGCAATGCTGTACTTGATGAATTGCTTAAGCCTAATTTTTTAGAGGACATTAAAGCTCGCGGTAAATACTTAAAAAGCAAATTAGAAGGTCTGGCTAGTCAATTTTCAATAATAGAAGAAGTTAGAGGTATGGGGCTAATGCTTGGAATGAAGGCAAAAACAGATAACAAAAAATTTGCAGACGAGTTAAGTCACCGTGGCCTACTGACAGTTGGAGTAACGTCAGATAACGTTGTAAGAATTTTGCCACCACTCATTATCGCTGAAAAAGAAATTGATGCAGGCATTGAAACTCTGAGCAAATACTTATCTGAGAAATTTTCTGGGTAAGGTCAATGGTTGTTTAGTTGTAATATACTGCTATAATGACAATAGAAATATTATTGATGGTAAGGTATGGAATTAGCAATAGGAAGCAATGCACCAGGTTTTAATTTACCAACCGATTCTGGTGAGAATTTATCATTGAGTGAATTTTTTGATAAAAAAAATGTGGTTCTTTATTTTTACCCTAAAGACGATACTCCAGGTTGTACGATGGAGGCTAAAGACTTCAGGGACAAAATAGATGATTTTTCTTCACTGAATACAGTAATAATTGGTGTATCAAAAGATAGCATTAAGTGTCATAGCAACTTTAAAGCAAAATATTCTTTGCCATTTTATTTGGTTTCCGATGAAAATGCTGAAATATTGAAAAAATATGGCGTTTGGGTTGAAAAGAGTATGTTTGGTAAAAAGTATATGGGAATAGAGCGTACTACTTTTTTAATAGATAAACAGGGTAAAGTAGCAAAAGTCTGGAAGAATGTAAAAGTTAGTGGGCATGTTGATGAGGTTTTGGAGGCAGTAAAATAGACCTTATATCTTGTAAAAAGCATCTGATGTTTTAAGCTTAAGCAATCGTTGGAAATCAGAGCGTAAAATAGTTCTCGAGGAATGACCCTTTTGAACTCCAAATTATTTTTTGCAATGTTGTCTTGACTGTTACCTCTGTCTTATGTGCACTGCATTTTTTCTGAGTTTTGCAAAATACAAACAAAATAATTTTACAAATTAAGATAAAAATGATAGCATGAAATTATTAATTAAATATTAAGGGGGGTGTGTGGGTAAAGAAGAATTAACATCTTTGGGTGTAATGGTAGGAATAGGTGCCATAATAGGAATAAGTGCAATAATTAGGAGCACTTGCAAGTTTGGGATTAAGTTATTTTCCAGCTTTACCAATTTTGGCTGCAGGAGCAATTATTGCTGTTATTCCTGCAATATTATTCTGTGCATATATGGTATATGATAATTATTTGAACGATGAATTTAACAAAGACGATATTATTATGTCACTTATCTTATCTTCTGTTAGTGCTGCAATTGGAGTTGGTCTTGCTGCAGTTGCGAATAGTTTTTTTCCTGGTGTAATGCTTGAAGCGTGCTCAGCAGCAGGGCTCGGTGCAGCAATAGGAGCTATAGCACCAGTTGCAGCATTTGCAGGACTTTGTGCAATAGAATTGATAGTGGAAAAAGTAAGTGAGTGGGTTGAATCACCTAAAATTGAATCAGCAACTCCTTCAAATGGAATTAAAAAAGAAACAGCTGCTGCACCACTTCCAATGAAATAAGATTTGCAGACTGCATTATCAATAGCTTAATTTTTACATTGCTTATTTGGGCTATTGATAAGTTGGTTATAATGAAGTATTATAAATCCTGTTGCTAGAGCATTGTGGTGAGCATGGGGATTGTTTTACAAATTTTAGGAAGGTTACTTGGTAAAGTTTTTCCTGCTAAAACGGTAAGTTCTTTTTTAGGGGTAGGGTATTTACCTGGTTGGCAGAATTACTGGGCTTCTTTTTTCATATTATTTATTGTCGATATTATACTACTTCTTACATACGGTGGCGAGTATTTACTATATAAAATGCCAGGTTCTGGAATAGTTGTAGCTACTATTTTTGCAAAATTGGCAGTAGCTATGTTGGTAATTCAAGTAATTGGGATATTTATTTTTCATGCTCAAGACCCTTCAGCAAATAGCGGTGAGAATATAGTGATACATCTAGCATCAGGGCAAGTGATGACTGTAGCACTTTCAATGCCAGCGATAATGGCTATTTATAATACTGTGAGCAAACTCTATGGGGGTATATGTAGACAAATACTCCAATGCCCTTTTTGGTTTAATGACTTCATGCACTGCTTCTTTTTTCTTATGATACCTTACGTGTTTTTTAATTTTGTAGAAGCGATAAAACCATGGCCAATAGGTACAATACAGCTTGGCTATAATAACGCAATATCAATAACATTTGAGGGAATTTTTCACACATTCTATGCAGTGATTTTACTATATTTAACAGCATTTATATTCTGCGATTTAACTATGCATAACGCAATTTTTCTAAACAAAGGCATAATTCAGTATATACAAGAAAATCCAACACCTCTTATTGACTATTTACATAATGTTATTAAAAAATAAACATTGAATAGTATTTGTTTATTTATATATTTAGTATAAAAAAGTGTACAATTTGCGTGAACGTACAAAGCATAATAAAAGGGTTACAAGATTTTTGGTCAGGTGAAGGGTGTACCATACTCCATCCGTACACATCTGAAGTTGGTGCTGGAACGCTGCATCCTGCCACAATCATGTCAGCAATTGATAAAAAGCCAGCAAAAATTGCGTATCTACAACCAGTAATTAGGCCAGCAGATGGTCGCTATGGTGACAACCATAATCGTTTATATCAGCATCACCAATACCAAGTTATAATAAAACCGTCTGGTAATAACTTGCAGGAAGTCTACCTAGATAGCTTAAAAAGTCTCGGCATATCAGATGAAAAATATGATATCAAATTTATTGAAGATGATTGGGAAAACCCGAGCGTTGGTGCGTCAGGACTTGGTTGGGAGGTTACATGCAATGGAATGGAAGTGACGCAACTTACTTATATACAACAGGTTGGAGGAATTGATTGTCACATGATTCCCGGGGAAGTTGCGTATGGACTAGAGCGTTTGGCAATGTGCATACAAGGCGTAGATAATGTTTACGATATAATTTGGAATGATAACGGTGTAACTTACGGAGATATTTTTAAACAAAGGGAATACGAATTTTCTTACCTGGCACTGGATTATTATGATACTAAAGTAGTATATCAACAATTTGAAGATACAGAAAAACTATGTAAGTTTCTTATCGAAAAAGAGCTACCGGTAGCAGCTTATGACCAATGTATTAAAACTAGTCATCTACTTAATCTGCTTGATGCAAGAGGTGTGCTTGGTGTGAATGAGCGTACAGCGTATATTGGCAGAGTGAGAGAGCTGACAAAAAAGTGTTGTGAATTATACATGAGTAAATAGTATGCAATTATTATTTGAATGCCTTTCAGAAGAAATACCATCAAGAATGCAGAACTCAGCTGCAGCTCAGATTAAAAATTATATTACCAACGCCTTTAATAAAAATAATGTAGAATTTACATCAATAGAGGTTTTTATGACGGCACGTCGTATGACTCTATTTATGGACAACGTAAGCGCTTCAGAGCTAAAAGATTTGAGTGACGAAATTAAAGGGCCAAACGTTAATGAGCCAGAAAGTGCTATTGAAGGGTTTTTAAGAAAAAACCAGAAAAATAAAACAGATTTACTTATTCGCAAAGTAAATAATGAAGATTTTTACTTTATCAAAAAGGAGAGCTGCTCATTTAACATCAAAGAATTTCTTAAAAATCAGCTAGAAGAGATGTTAAAGAATTTCTCTTGGCCAAAAAGCATGAGGTGGGGTGAAAGAAAAGAAAGATGGATTAGACCAATTAGAAATATTTTATGCATTTTGGATGATGAGGTGATACCTGTATCTTTTGCTGGAATTACAGCATCCAATATAACATATGGCCATCGATTCCTCTCAAATGATAGAGAGTTGACTATCAAAGAACCTAAAGATTACTTTGTACTACTAGAAAAAAACAATGTAATTCTGCAGCTAGATAAAAGAAAGCAATTTATATTGGAACAAATAAACACATTTACAAAAGCGCAGAATTTACAACTTGAAAAAAATGATTACTTATTAAATGAATTAACAGGGCTTATAGAATGGCCAATAGTGCTATTTGGTAAAATAAATCAGGAAAAATCATTTGGGCTACCAAAGGAAATGATATTAAGTATAATTAACACACAACAAAAATATCTTGCTCTCAGCAGCGGGAAGGAAATTTCATATTTTGTAACCGTAGTGAATGTTAATAACGATCAAGTTGTTAAAGGGCATGAAAAAATATTAGAAGCGCGCCTTGCTGATGCTCAATTTTTAATATCGCATGATAAAAAATATGATTTAGATTATTATGTCAACAAATTAGATTCAATATTATTTCACGCTTCGCTTGGCAGCGTTGGAGAAAAAGTAAAGCGTATTACAGCCTTATCAAAATATATAGCCATATGTATTCCACGCGCTTCACTTATTAAGGTTGAACGTGCTGCATATTTGGCAAAAGCAGATCTTGCAACATCAATAGTAAAAGAGTTTCCAGAGTTACAAGGAGTAATGTGTGGGTATTATGCTGCTCATTTTCAAGAAGATGAGGAGGTAGTGGAGGCTGTAACTGAGCATTATAAACCTGTTGGACAGGAGCAAGAATGTCCTAAATCTCCCTCAACAATTGCTGTATCTATTGCTGACAAAATGGACAGCTTGGTTGGTTTAATTGCAGCAGGTGAAAAGATCTCTGGCTCCTATGATCAATTCGGTTTGCGGAGAATAGCCATTGGTATAATTAGAGTAATACTTGAAAACAACTTGCGCATTCCAATCAAACTATTGATAGACAAAGCAGTATCTTTATATCCAAGGCGTGTATTTGCCAAAGATGTAACGTTAATTGATCAGGTCGATAAGCCAAGTAGAAAGCAGATTGCAGAAAAAGTCTTCAAGTTTTGCTTAGATAGATTTAGGGTTATATTAAAAAATAGGGAGATAAAGCAGGATATTATAGATTCTATACTGAATCAAAACGGTGTTAGCGACCTGTTAACAGCAGAAGAGCAAATTATAACGCTGAACCGCTGTCTTGACACACCAGAAGGCAATCAAATCCTAAATATATATAAAAGGGTTAGTAATATAGTGAGCAGAGCAGAAAAAGGTGATAATACCACTTATAGCACATCTTATAGTAGAAGGTTTTTAATTGAAGATGAAGAGATTGCACTATCAACTTATGCTATAACTGCTAGTGAAAACATTAAACAGGCAACAAAAAATAACCACTTTAATGCAACTCTTGGTGAGCTTGCCGGCTTTGCTCCATTTATCAATAAATTTATGGACGTCGTAAAAATCAACTGTGATTCTAATGAGCTAAGAAGAAATAGATTATCTTTGCTTGCGAGTGTTGTTTCCATCTTTCATTTAGTAGCAGATTTTAATCTCATACAAGTCAAGCAATGGGCTATGTCATAAATGCTCAAGCACTAAAAGAGCAAATCAAATTATCTCCACAGTCCTGTGGGGTGTACAAAATGATTGGGGATAAGAATAAGGCTTTGTACGTTGGTAAAGCAAAAAATTTGAAATCTAGGTTGTCTAGTTACCTTCAATTTGAAAATCTTTCCAAACGAATCAGAGTCATGCTTTCACAAGCTATCAAAGTTGAGATTTTCATAACTGAAAATGAAATTGAAGCCCTGCTTCTTGAAGGACAGTTAATCAAATCATTGAAGCCTACTTATAATATTGTACTGAGAGATGGAAAATCTTATCCTTATATAACAATTTCCAAACATGATTACCCAAGAATAGCAAAATATAGAGGCAAATTTAAGAAGGACGAATTTTACCACTATGGACCATTTCCTTCTGCCGCTGCTGTTAAAAATACTATATTATCATTGCAAAGAGCTTTTCTTCTCAGAGTCTGTTCAGATCAATATTTTTCCTCAACAAAAAGACCATGTATTGAATATCAAATTAAGCGCTGTTCAGCACCATGCGTAAATAAAATTACAAAAGAGGATTATTGTCAATCAGTAAAACAAGCACAAGATACACTCCTGGGAAGGAATAAGGAAGTGGAAAAACAATTAATTTCTATAATGGAAAAGTGTAGCAGTGAAACGAATTATGAGCTTGCAGCTGTATACAGAGATAGGGTAAAATTTCTCCAACAAATTCAGATAAAAGCTGTCGACTTTTCTTTCGAGGAAGATACAGATTTCTTTAGTATTGCACGTGAAGCAGATTTAGCGTGCATTAATGTGTTGTCATTCAGAAATAAATATAACTATGGCAGTGTTCCTTACTTTATTGAAAACTGTAGTGATCATTCAAATGATGAAATTTTATCCACCTTTTTAGTCAATTTTTATAATCTAATTAACATACCACAAGATAAAATTTACGTTCCTGATTTTGTTACAGATAATGAAATCATAGAACAAGCTCTGCAAAAAATTACTCATAAACCAATAAAGGTTCTGCACACAAAAAGTAATGAAGAGCGTGATTTATTAAAATTTGTTTACAATAACTCTCAGCATAGTTTAGAGCAGAAGCTTATAGAATATAAAAATAACCTAGAAAAGCTCGAAGACCTTGGCAAAATCTTTTCGTTACCAAATATTCCAAAACGTATTGAAGTTTATGATAACAGCCATATATCTGGAAATCAGCAAGTTGGTGTGATGGTTGTTGCAGGACAAGAAGGGCTTTTAAAAAGTGAATATAGAAAATTTACTATCAAAGAGGAAATTTCAGGTGACGACTATAGCATGATGAAAGAAGTGCTTACCAGACGTTTCTCCGGCAAGACAAAAGACAGAATACCTGATTTTCTCCTGATTGATGGTGGTCCTGGACATGTCTCCATAGTGCAAAATGTGCTACAAACATTAAATATTAATGTTCCTTTTGCTTGCATGGCAAAAGGCCCTGATCGCAATGCAGGAAATGAAAGATTTTATATGCTGAGCAGAAAAGAATTTAGTTTGGAAAATGACAGTAAAGTTATGCTTTACTTACAATCGTTACGCAATGAAGCTCACCGCTTTGCAATAGCTACGCACAGAAAAAAACGTGATAAACAGTTTATAGTTTCAGAATTAAGCAAAATACCAGGTATTGGTAACAAAAGAAAAAAAGCATTAATGTCTTATTTTGGGTCAGTGGAGAACATAAGCAAAGCCTCTCTAGCTGAGATTCAAAATGTATCTGGGATCAGTAAAGATTTAGCGGAAGTTATCTTAAAACACGTGAATTATAAATAGAGTTAACTGTTGCCTATAGACTATTTACATTTTATAAGTAACATTTAAACTTTAAAGGTTACTTATACTGCAGTGGTTAACTATGCATCTATAAAAGCAAGTGAACTATTGAACTCACTTCTATATGTAAAGATATTCAATATTCCATTTATAATTATTTGGGTAATTGCAACCGGGATTTTTTGTACAGTAAGGTTCAAGTTTATCAACTTTAGATTGTTCAAACATGGAATACAAACGCTATTTCACATAAAATGCAACGGTGATAACAATGGCATCATTACGCATATACAAGCATTTGCAACAGTAATTTCAGGAACAGTCGGCCTTGGAACGATATCAGGAGTTGCGATTGCCATTACAATAGGAGGCCCAAGTGCAATTTTTTGGATGATAATTACCGGAATGCTTGGTATGTCAATAAAGTTTGCCGAGGTGGTGCTTGCATTTACTCATCGCTCTGAAAATGCAACTGGCGGAGCTTTTTATTACATGAAACACGGGCTTGCACAAATTGGATTTCCAAAAACTGGCAAATTTCTTGCATTCACTTATGCAATTATGCTTATTATCGCAATGATATTTGGTGGAATACCATTTCAAGCGAATCAAATGGCAGCGCTGTCAAATAACCTCTTTGAATATAATGCGTCCATTATTATATCTCTACTTGTTTTAGTCGTGATACTTGGAGGAATAAAACGCATTGCTTTTGTGGCAACGAGCTTAGCACCTATTATGATAATGTTATATATAGGTATGTGCGTATATTTAATTTATGTAAATAAAAGCAATTTGCTAAACGCTCTATCTATAATATTTCAAGATATTTTTAGCAAATCAGCTGTGGTGGGAGGAGTATTCAGTGGTTTAATAGCGGGGGTGAGAAGATCAGTGTTTGCTAATGAAGCAGGTACTGGAACAGCAGCTATAGCACATTCAACTGTGAAAGAAGTAGATCCAATAAAAGTTGGGTGTGTTGCAATGATTGCACCATTTATAGATACAATATTAATCTCATTTTTAACTGGTATTGTGATAATAATTACCGGTATGCACAACGTTGATAATATTGGTGATATCACATTAATTAGTTCGATATTTTCAACAGCTTTACCCTTGTTCAGCAAGTCGGTTTTTCCTCTTATAATGTTTTCCTTTGCATTTTCCACAATAATCGCTTATTGTTACTACTCTGAAGTTGCCTTACTGTACTTATTTGATAATAAAAAAATACTAATATTATTTCAAATTTTTATAGTAATCTCAGTATATGTGAGTTGTATGTCAAAAAATATAGAATTTATATCTTACTTGGGTGATACATTATTTATGTGTCTTATGATCCCAAACACTATTGCGATATATCTGCTGAGGAGAGAAGTTTTAAATACGATAGATTCTTATTACAGTTCCAAAGGTAGTAAAAATGATTTATAGATTACTTTGTATAGCATTATTTTGCCTATTATTTAATGATGCGTATGGTTCAGGCTTTTACGAAGGATATGATGCTGTATTGGATAGAATAGACCACTTCATGAATGAAGTGCTGTTTTTCAAAATCTTTTATATACCGTTCATACTTCTTCTATTATCCTTTGGTTATGTGTTTTTAACCTTACGCTTTAAGTTTCTTAACATAAGAATGTTTAAGCATGCATTTGCTATTCTTTTCGGAAAATACGATACAGATCACCATGATGGCCACATCACACATTTTCAGGCGTTTATAACTGCACTTTCGAGTACTGTAGGTCTTGGCACTGTTGCAGGTGTTGCAATTGCAGTTTCAATGGGTGGACCTGGAGCGGTGCCTTGGATGATGATTACAGGTTTTTTTGGTATGTCAGCAAAGTTTGCTGAGGTAACGCTAGCATTTAGACATAGAACAGAAGATCAGGAGCAGTTATTCAGCGGGCCTTTTCAATATATAAGAAATGGTTTAGAAGAATTTGGCTTTAAAAAACTTGGTATTTTTTTAGCTGCAACATATGCAGTATTTTTTGTGTTATCAGGTCTTGGAGGAAGTGTAGCGTTTCAAACTAATCAGATGGTTTCAATATTATCTGGTTATTCAGATTGGGTAGATGGTCATCCTTGGTTTCTTTCGTCTATAATCTCTGCACTGCTTGGCTTGGTAATTATCGGAGGAATTCAAAGGATAGCCAGAGTATCTGCTGCATTAGTGCCTATTATGTCACTTATATATATATGTAGTTGCCTTGTTATCATTGGGTTTAATATCCACAACCTTGGTCACACATTTAAGATATTATTTTCCAGCATGATAGATTTTAATGCTGTTGGTGGAGGGATGGTAGGAGCATTTGTTGCTGGAATTCAAAGAGCAATTTTTGCCAGCGAAGCTGGTGTTGGTTCTGCTGCAATTACTCATGCAACAACTAAAGATGAAGAACCAGTAAGAACAGGGCTTGTTGCGATGATAGAGCCGTGTTTTGACACAATGCTAATTTGCTGTTTAACTGGAATAACAATAGTAATAACAGGTGCATACCAAACAGGTGTTGGTGAGGGAATATTAATCACTCAAAAAGCATTCGAGACAGTGTCTCCGTGGTTTCCTGTACTGCTAACAGTAGCTGCACCGTTATTTGCATTTTCTTCAGTAATTTCGTTTGTATATTGTTGTGAAATGGGGTGGCTATATTTATTTGGTGCAAAAAGTGTAGTGATATACCGCATAGCAGTGGTGATTGTAGCATTTTTCTCTGGCTTATCTAAAGATATCATGACTATTTCCAATATTGGTGGAACTCTATTTTCTTGTTTAGCTTTGATCAATATGACAGCACTTATACTGTTTAGCAATCAGATCAATGATGAAGTTCAATGCTATTTAAAGAGGTTAAAGAACAATAAAATTAATTAGGTTTTGGTATAATGGAGGGCTATATAGTTCTTATACTATCCTACATACTCGGTTCAATACCGTTTAGTTTAATTATTACAAAAGCTCGAGGTGTAGATTTAAGGAAAATAGGTTCGGGAAATATTGGCGCTACAAATGTATTAAGAACGGGAAATAGATCTCTTGCTGCTTTAGCCTTATTGCTCGATTCCTTTAAAGGATTCATTGCAGTTTATATAGCGCAGCAATTTTTTAACAATAACCATTTTTATACCCATCTGTCTGCAATTTTAGTAGTCTTTGGGCACATGTTTCCTATATGGCTGAAATTTAGAGGAGGGAAGGGGGTTGCAACAACTCTAGGAGTGTTGATAGCGCTTAACATTGATATTACTTTAGTATTCATAATAACTTGGATGATAGTCTTTCTTGCCTTTAGGTACTCTTCTCTTGCTTCACTCAGCGCTACTGCCATATCCGTGATAACTTCATTCTTTTTTGAAGTGGATCTATTCTTAACATTATTAACTATAGGAGTACTAGTTTTTCTAAAACACTATAGAAATATAACGAACCTTTTATGTGGTAAAGAACATAGGTTTTTATAATTTATTTATCGTGATGCTTCTACTGCTACATTATCAGCAGATACCTCGTTCAAAAAACGACTTGCAACAAACCCTTCCATCTCTTCTATCATTTGTTCCATGTTCTTCCCACTTTCCTTGCATGCTTTATCAAGTGCTAATTTCAGCTTAAATATATCATTTTCTTCTAACATCTTATCCATTTCTTCTCTTGTTATCTCTAATTTTTTTAGTAAAATATCTTCCATTATCTCTTTTTCTTCACCTTGATATTGTCTACTAAGCTCTCTATATGCAATGCAACACTTCCTTTCTCGCGGTAAGGCTGACAGATTCCGCAATGTAGTATCTACTTGTGCTTCAGTAGAGCTAACCTTTTTAGTTTGCTCAGCAGCTTTTAATTTAAATTCTTCCACTTCTTTTTTTATTATCGTATCAGCTATTTCTTCAGCATCGTCATAAGAAAAAATTCCCACAAGGAATTGTGTACTGAGTAGATCCTTATTTAATAATTCTAAAAAAACTTTCTCTTTAACGCTTTCAAATAAATTTTCTTGATTACTTAAACCATTCTCCCTTAGCTTATTTCTTATATGGTCAAGGAGAAAATCTTCTAGCATATTCAATTTTATAGAACCAATATTTTTCATTAACGTCAGTACGATTTCTTCAGTATAACCTAAACTATAATCTAATAACTTTTTCATTAAAGGGATGCTAATTTCTGCAATAAAGTCATTGACTATCTTCTGACTATTATCGTCAGGATTATTTTGAACTTTATACCAAGCATTAAAGATCTCTATATTATTTTTCTTTTCTTTTAACTCTTCCATAATATACTTGCGTGCTGCATTTTGTGCATCAAAAAGGAATATTTGTTTAGGGGGAGTGAACCTAATTTCTGGATCAGAATGCATACCCTCTAACGTACTGAGCATCCTCTGAATAATTCCTGTGAAGCAAGTATTAGGAATACGTTCCGATCTAGAGAAAGTCTGGCTATCAATTAAATTAGCAATTAATGCATCCTTTTTATTTGTAACAACTTCACTACTTCCATCGTTACAGGCTCTTAAAACTAAGAGTAGAATTTGCCCGCCTGTGAACCCAGAACGATGCTTCATGTTATTACTGCAAAAAGCATTCAAAAATGTAATTATTTTGTATTTATTCCCAGAACTGAATTCACGAAAATTAAGCTTATCTAATTTGTTTATATATTCAATAAATTGCTTGTACTCATTACTCTCAGTAATACCTTTAACATCTTCAGGGTCAGGTATTTTTTCACCATACTTATCTTTTAATTTATCAATATTTTCAATAATATCATCATTTTGTTGGTGAGGGAGTAAATGTTCATAGGCATTATCAAGTTTATTCACTGTAGCCCGTAGATTTTCTTTTATACCTTCCAAGAAAAAATTTATAGAAGCCTTAAATAATGTAATAGGATCAAAATTTTTTGGTCTTAGCTCACTCTGCAGTAGAATTAATATCATTGTAAGTGGTATTGTTCCCAGCAGCGAAACTAATAAGAAAGTAGTGGTAAAAATTAAGTATGTTATAAATGCTGAAAACAAGGCAAAAGATATCAGCTTTATTATGTTATTCTTGAAAAATATATCCCAATAGTCTTTTTTGGTTATCTTCGCAGCCTTTATCTCTTTGTAAATGTAAAAAGTTTTTATCTCAGCTCTAAAAAATATAGTGGCAAAGGTCAATAGCACGTTGGCAGGATTAACTAAAATACTCAACGCAACAAAATTTGCAAAATAACCAGCGAACTTTAACCGACTAGAATCTTTTGAAGGAAATTGCAATTGAGAAATGCATACTACCATAACTCACACCCATAACATTATCACAGCTTAGCATTAACAGAATAATCTATCAGTGTCAATGTTTATATCTATTCAGACTCGACTTCCTGTTTCAGTTTTTCTGCTTCAGACTTTGCTGATTGATTCTCTATCATTGTGATTGTTATCTCATGATCAAGCTTTTTAAGAAATGCCAACAATCGCTCCAGAGAGAAACCATCAGTTTTACCATTTTTAATTTGTAATACCTTCGGCTGATCAATACCTAATCTTTCGGCTGCTTCAGACTGAGTCCAAGTATATTTTTCTATAATGTTATTTATTATGCTAATCAACTTTTTTTTCATTTCTAAACTATCCAAGCTGTTCAATGATATTATTTCCATAATTTTTCCTCAATACATTCATATATCAATTAATCTTATTAAATATTTTTACATAATATCTAATATATCAAAATATTAATGATGTGTAACTTATCTTTAAATTATACAGCATTAATATATAAAAGTTTAAGTTGACTATATGTTGACATTTTCATCAACTTCCTAGTAATTTTAAATTATATTTTATCCAGAAAAATCATTCATAGCAAGAACTAGTTACAATTACAAGACTTAAAATATAAAGATAATTGTTTTAAAGTTCCTCTTACATAAGAAATTAATAGCTCTATATCTTAATACAGGTGTTTATTTAAATTTTTAAAAATTCTACTCTAATAAGAATTATCTTATTTTATATATTATATTTGCAATAGAGTGCAAATATTTGTTGCTTTTTATTACTAGCACTGAAACATTATTAATTAAGTGAAGCTATGTTTAATATGATGGAAATAAAAAAAGATGTTGCTGTGATTATGGGCAGTGAATCAGATTATAATACTATGGTTCATACTACTAATATGTTAAAAGCATTAGAAATTTCGCATAACATATTCATAATATCTGCACACAGAACGCCAGAAAGGCTTTTTAAATTTGCTAAATCTGCACAGGAGAAAGGTTTCAAGGTTATAATAGCTGGTGCAGGAGGTGCAGCCCATTTACCTGGTATGGTTGCGTCACTCACTTATTTGCCTGTTATAGGCGTTCCTGTGCATAGTAAGCAATTAAACGGCCTGGATAGCCTATTATCTATAGTTCAAATGCCAAGGGGTGTTCCTGTTGCAACTATGTCCATAGGAGAAAGTGGAGCGTATAATGCCGCAATTACTGCCGCATCTATATTGTCAATTTCCAGTAGTGAAATTGCCGGCAGATTAAAAGCCTGGAGAGAAAATCAGACTGAAGAAGTAAAAGAAAAACCAACTTTATTATGACAATTATTCTCTTAGATACAAAAACTATAAACCGTATAGCAGCGGGAGAAGTAATAGAAAGACCAGCAAGTGTTGTAAAGGAATTGGTAGAAAATGCCATTGATGCAAAAAGCACAGAAATAGAAATCAAAATAGAAAGCGGTGGGCGTAATCTTATTAACATAACAGACGATGGTAATGGTATAGGAAAGAGTGATTTAGAACTTGCATTTATGCGTCATGCTACTTCAAAATTAAGTGATAATGAGTTAATAGAAATCAAGTATCTTGGATTTAGAGGAGAGGCTTTACCTTCAATTGCAGCAGTAAGCAGAATGAAACTGTCATCAAAAGCAAGCAGAGCAAGTGAAGCGTGGTCCATCAGCTATGAAGGCGGAGAAAAAATAGGGGAAATTACTCCTTGTTCTTTGTCACAGGGTACACAAATTGAAGTAAGAGATTTATTTTTTGCTACTCCAAATAGGTTAAAATTTCTAAAAACCGAAAGAGCAGAAACTCAAAGCATTGTTGATATCATAAACAACTTAGCAATGATCAATCCTCACATAGGGTTTACTCTCACTTCAGGTAATAAAAAACTTTTAAGATATGCTAAGCAGGTTTCGTTATTTAATAGGCTCTGTGAAATAGAAGAGGAATTTCAGGGCAATTCTTTAGAGATTTGTGAAGAAGAAGATGGTATTAAGCTTGTTGGGCATATCTGCAAACCAACTGTCAATCGTGGTAAGTCCACTATGATATATACATTTGTTAACAACAGGCCAATCAAGGATAATTTGCTAATTGGTGCAATTAGATATGCATATCATGATTTCATTCCAAGCGAAAGATATCCTTTTGCAGCGTTGCACTTAGAGATACCTCATGATCAAGTAGATGTAAACGTACATCCAAATAAATCAGAAGTGAGATTTCAGAATAAGAAGCTTATATATGAAATAGTGACAAGAGGGCTGATTAAAGCATTATCAAGAAGGATAGGCACTCTTCCAGTACGTGACGTTGATGGACCTCAGTGTCAAGCTACTCTGATGACAGAAGATTTTTTAGAAGGCTCGTTGCCCAACTCTTTTAATAATTCTAATGCTAAAAAGGAATTCTATGAAAAAAAGCCAAGCCCTTTGCAAAATCAATTAATGAAAGAATTTGCTTCACCGAATTTAAAAACACAGAGTTTATCAGAACAGTTAAAACCCTATGACTATTCCTCTATTCAAAAATCTTCAGTGCAATCAGAGACTATAGTTCTGGAAAAAAAGACATCAGAGCAAGTCAAATTGGTAGAGGATCATCCACTTGGATTTGCACGCTGTCAGGTCTTTGATACCTATATTATTGCAGAAACCAGAGATAAATTAATTATAGTTGACCAGCATGCAGCCCATGAGAGGTTGGTGTATGAGTGCTTAAAACAAAAGTCAAATATCACTAGGCAAAAACTACTTCTTCCTGAAATAGTTGAAATCAAAAATCAGGCTGGAATGGAGATGATTGAAATTTATAAAGATAAACTTTTCGAGATGGGTTTTGATATTGAAATTAAGTCAGAAAATAAAGTGATAGTTAAAGAAATTCCTGCGATTTTAGGAACAATAGCTGTAAGAGAGATAATGCTAGACATAGTTGATAGGCTACTCGAGATAGAAGATACATTACCTATAGAAGATAGAATAAATAAAATATTGGCGACTATTTCATGTCATGGATCAATCAGAGCAGGTAGGAAAATGAGATTAGAAGAAATGAATGCGCTACTTAGACAAATGGAAGAAATACCATATTCTGGGCAATGTAACCACGGAAGGCCAACTTATATAGAAATGAAATTGAGTGATATTGAGAAATTATTTGAGAGAAGGTGATTTTTAGCTAAGTCATAAGTTGCAAGAAAATATGCCTCTAAATCATATAATGTCATCAGAGTTGGCATTCTGCAGTTACCCATCTTTAGCTCCCCTGCGAAACAACGTGAAGCAAGTTGCTGATAAAATCTGGTAAGAAATCCCCAGCCCAAAAATTATTAAAAACTATGTCGCAAATTCACAATTCCGGCAATAATATAAGATGTACAGTCCCAGAGTGTGATGGCATGGATTAAGTATAAATAACTCAGGAGATTGTGTTCACTGGTTGCATATAAGTTCATGTGGGGCAAGACCCCTTAAGCCGCTTTGTATTGCTCTACGCACCGCCTCTGTTGTTCTGGCGCACCCATGTAATATTTGTCCCATAAATCCTCCTTCGATGGTAACTTCTCATATATCATGCCATCATACTCTGGGATTGTACATCTAATACGGCTTAAAACTCTTAAAGGTCTGACTCCATATCAATTTATATGCAACCAGTGAACACAATCTCCTGAGTTATTTATACTTAATCCATGCCATCACACTCTTGGACTGTACATAAAATATTAAATTTTTATACACATATTCTGCTTAGTGATTATAAATAATCTATTTCTTCAGCAACCTATCACGCGCTGAATTTAGTTTTTGTGCAAAATATTCTGAGCCGCCTTTGTCTGGGTGAACTAATTTCATTAAATTTTGATAAGCTTTATTGATTTCATTTTCATTTGCTTCGGAACTTAACCCTAGCACTTTAAGCGCTTCATCTCTGGACATGTGATCGCCGCTCAAATTGGTGTGATTTTGAGCATAGCTTTTACTATTATTAAATTCATTCAAAAATTTATTTAATATAGAATTCATCACGAAATTTATCTTATTTCTCCTTGTAAGAAAAAGAAAAAATACAAAAACGCTAGGCAAAATAAATGTAATTATTATGAATATCAAAAAAAGGAAAAAGATGAATGACATGTATATTTTTTTATCATTTTATGATTAAATAGTAACAACTATAATTGTAATGGTAAATAACATGTTCATTCAAATTGAAGAAACACCAAATCCAAACACATTGAAATTTCTTCCTGGGTTTGCAATTCTAAATGAAGGAGAAACTGCTGATTTTTCAAACGCAAATGAAATAAAAAACTCCAAGTTAGCAGCAAATCTTTTTCAGATAGAATATGTGATAAGAGTGTTCTTCGGCCATGATTTTATTTCAGTAACAAAATCTGGTGAAGTTAATTGGGATATATTAAAAGTGGAAGTTTTAACTGCAATTATGGATCACTTTACTTCCGGTGGAAAAGCACTAAATGAAGAAGGAGAGAATGATAGAAACGTATCAAATGAAGAATTTTTCGATGAGAATGACATAGAAATTGTAAACAGAGTAAAAGAATTGATGGAAAGTTATATTAAACCTGCAGTTGCTCAAGACGGCGGTGATATAAAATTCCGTGGTTATAAAGATGGAATAGTCTATGTTGAACTCCAAGGAGCTTGCTCTGGGTGCCCAAGTGCTGCAATTACTTTAAAGCAAGGAGTGGAGAATATGCTAAATTATCACATACCAGAAGTTGCTGGTATAGAAACTATGAATTAATGTTATGACTAATCAAACCGCCCGTGGAACAAAAGACCTTTTATTTGATGAATGGTATAAGTTTAAATACATCCAAGAAATAGCAAACAAAATATCAAGTTTATATGGTTTTTTACCTGCTCAAACTCCAATATTTGAATACACAGAAGTCTTCACAAAAACTTTAGGTGATAGCTCAGACATTATTACTAAGGAGATGTATACCTTCAACGACAAAGGGGGAAAGAGCATAACTCTACGTCCTGAGTTCACTGCAGCGATTGTTAGACTATTAATTGAAAAAAAATTACAAACGCCGATAAAATTATTTTCAACAGGGCCTGCATTCCGCTATGAAAGGCCACAAAAGGGAAGACAAAGACAATTTCACCAAATAAATTTTGAAGTTTTTGGCATAGAAGATCCAAAAGCTGATGCTGAATTAATTTCCCTTGCTCAGCACTTACTTACTGAGTTTGGTATTGATAAAAGTACAAGGCTTGAAATCAACTCTTTAGGTGATGGTGAAACAATAGCTAAGTATAGAGAAGCCTTGATTTTATACTTTACAAAGTATCAGAATGATCTATCAGAAGATAGCAAGAACAGATTGATCAAAAATCCACTCAGAATACTTGATTCCAAGGATGAAAAAGATAGAGCAATAATTTTGGATGTACCTAAAATCAGTGATCACTATACGAAAGAATCTGCGTATTTTTTTGATCAGGTATTAAATGGACTGCAAGCTCTTGATATACTTTACACTGTAAATAGCAAATTGGTTAGAGGTCTAGACTATTATTGCCATACAGTATTTGAATTTGTCACAGAAGATTTGGGAGCACAAGGAGCGATTTTTGCGGGAGGGAGATACGATAATCTAGTGTCTTCAATAGGCGGAAAGCACACTCCGGCAATAGGATTTGCAGGAGGTGTTGAGCGCATAATGGAATTAATTAATTACTCTCATAAGGAAGAGAGGCCTATTTATCTAATTCCAATTGGAACAAAAGCTGAAGAATATGCCTTTACACTTGCAAGCAAATTACGCAGAAATGGTTTATATGTGAGTTACGAATATAGCGGAGCACTTAAAAGTCGCATGAAAAAAGCAAATCAAGCTAATGCTAAAATCGCACTAATTTTTGGAGACGAAGAGCTGCACAACAGAACCGTAAAAATAAAAAATATGGACACGGGAGAAGAAAAAACAGTTGCCTGTGACGATATTATGGAAGTTATATGTGACTCACATTAGGTTCAACTTGATCACATTTTTAACTTACAATACTCTGGAACTGTACATATATATCATCTCAAACAATTGATTATATGGTTACCTTCTGTATATATAGTCTTTTGAATATGAAGAAAATTAATGAACGAGTATGATATCACAGTTATAGGTAGCGGTCCCGGTGGTTATATAGCAGCAATTAGAGCAGCGCAGCTTGGATTTAAAACAGCAATTGTTGAAAAAGAAAAGAATTTAGGCGGTATATGCCTAAACTGGGGGTGCATACCAACAAAATCACTGCTTAGAGCATCTGAAGTTTATGGGCTAATAAAAAGATCAGAAGAGTTTGGTATAAAAGTAAAGGATGCAAGTTTTGATATACAATCAATAGTGAAATACTCAAGAAGCGTCGTTGATAAATTATCAAGTGGTGTTGCATATTTGATGAAAAAAAACAGCATTACTGTCTTAAAGGGTTTTGGTAAGCTTGCAGGTAATAATACTATAAAAGTTATGAGTGATAAGGAAGAACAGGAAATTTCTTCTAAGCACATTATTTTAGCAACTGGGCTTAGAGCACGAAATCTGCCTGGAATAGAAGCAGATGGAAATTTAATATGGAATGCGCAGCACGCTATGATGCAGGACAAATTACCAAAGTCGCTCCTAATTATAGGTTCCGGTGCAATTGGAATAGAGTTTGCGAGTTTTTATAGCACTTTGGGTGCTCATGTAACAATAATAGAAATAAAAGACACTATTTTACCGCTGGAAGATAAAGACATTTCCAATTTGGCACAAGAGATTTTCACAAGGCAGGGAATAAAAATATACACAAACAGTAGTGTAAAAACCATCACTAAAAATAAAGATTCTGTCCAGGTGCAACTGAGTAGTGGTGAAAGTAAAGAATTCGATAGAGTAATTGTTGCCGTTGGCATTCAGGCAAACACTGAGAATATAGGACTCGAGAATACAAAAGTCAAACTAAATTCATCTGGTTTTATTGAGACAAATGAGTGGTATGAAACATGTGAACCAAATGTATATGCAATAGGTGATGTAGCTGGCCCACCATGTTTAGCGCACAAAGCAAGTCATGAAGCAGTAATATGCGTTGAAAAAATTGCTGGTAAAAATGTTCATGCATTGAAAAAAGAATGCATACCAAACTGCACCTATTCACATCCACAAATAGCAAGTGTGGGGCTCACCGAGGAAGATGCAATAAAAAATGGATACGATATAAAAATAGGGAAGTTTCATTCTAACTTTAATGGCAAGTCTATTGCCCTTAGTGAAACTGAAGGATTAGTGAAAACGATTATAGACAAAAAAACAGGCGAAATTCTTGGCGCTCACATGATAGGCGCAGAGGTAACAGAATTAATTAGTAACTTC
Organism: Wolbachia endosymbiont (group E) of Neria commutata; assembly: GCF_964026735.1. Lineage (NCBI taxonomy): Bacteria > Pseudomonadati > Pseudomonadota > Alphaproteobacteria > Rickettsiales > Anaplasmataceae > Wolbachia > Wolbachia endosymbiont (group E) of Neria commutata. The sequence continues at coordinate 758,531 of NZ_OZ034692.1, read as the reverse complement.
GCTCTTGCAAAACAACTGGAAGGAACAGACTCTGACATAAAGTCTACAATCTTTCCTCATCCAACCATTTCAGAAATGATACATGAATCAGTTCTTGCCGCAGATGATGATTCATTAAATAGTTAACCACCAACTTGCGGTCCATCTTTTTCTTGCTTAGCTTCACCTGGAGTGTGATTAGGTGCCATTCCATCAATAGGCCGATCACTACCATTATCACGCTTTACCACTTCTTTTAATCCCTCACCTGCTTTTTGTATTTCTTTTTGATCAAGATCTTTTGGATGTTTTTTATCTTGTTCTTTTTCTTGATTAACTAATGAATTTAGCCATTCACCTTGTCGCACACTTTCTGGTTGAATTGGATCTTCTTTGTATTTTTTATCTCTATCACCAGATTGCTCTTGTCCAGAAGTACCAAATAGTGTATTAAGAACCTCTCCCATTGCTTTAAACAGCAAACCTACTATGGGTGTTTGTTCTAACGCATTCCAGATCTTTCCTAAAATGCCACCAGCTCTGCCTTTTTCTTGACCTTTTCCTTCTGGCTCTTTTTCATTTGATTTTTCCTGATCATGATTTCTTAAAGCTTGTTCTTCTTGGCCCTCAACGTTAATAGAAACGTTTTCTTGCTGCTTCTTAGATCCTTTTTTTTTATTGTTATTTTCAGGCATTTTCAACTCAACTGTTACAAAGCTTGATAAAATTCTACGTGCAAATCATTAAGTAATGATTAATAATATAGTACTAATTTGTTATTTGCAAATGGATATTATCCTAGCAACGGGTGGCACAGGCGGACACATTTTTCCAGCCATTACTTTAGCGAAAGCACTAAAGACACAAGGTTATAATTGCATATTGTTTATTGACAAAAAAACGAACAAAAATAGTAATTTAGGAATACATGTCCTGCCGTTATGTAAATCAAGTGGAAATATTATCCACAAACTCAAGTTTTTTTTCTTGTTATTTTACAGCTCTATATTAGTTTTATATCAGACAAGAAAGTTAAGACCAAGATTGATAATCGGTTTTGGCAGCTACGCTTCTTTTCCAACTCTTCTTGCCGCAAAGATTCTTTCTATACCAATAATTTTGCATGAGCAAAATACAGTCTTAGGCCGAGTAAATAGGTTCTTTTTCAAGAGTGCAAAGTTGGTTGCAACCAGCTTTCCGGTGACTAAATATGCAAAAGAAGAAAAATGTGTTTTTACAGGAAATTTTATTGATATAAAAACGCAAGAATATCTTATTCCCAATGTCATTCCAACGTGTGATGCTGGAATCTGTATATTAATCATAGCAGGCAGCCAAGGTGCAAATTTTTTTGACAATGTAGTAAGCAGTGTAATTTGTAGCTTACCCACCAAAATAAAAAAGAAAATCAGAGTAACGCAGCAATGCATGAAAAAAAATATAAATATTGTTGAGGGCCAATATAAAAAAGAAAAAATTAACTATGAGCTAAGCGAATTTTTTGATGATATGGAAAATAGGTTAGGGAGTGCACACTTGGTAATCAGCAGAGCAGGAGCAACTTCAATAGCAGAAATCACTCTTGCTGGGCGCCCAGCTATATATATTCCCTACCTTCACTCAAAAGATAATCATCAATTTTATAATGCTAAATATATTGAAGACTCAGGTGCAGCTGTAATAATTGAACAAAATAGTGAAGCAAAAAAAAATCTAACAGAGTTGCTAATTAATCTATTAAGTGATCCAAAAAAATTACGTGATATAGCTAATCACACAAAAAAAACAGAGATAAAGGATGGAATAGCTGAATTTATCAGACTTCTTTCAACATTCTTAACCTAATTCATTATAAAGCTTTGGAAAAGATTAATTTTTTCTTACAGCTTTATCTTTTTAATCCTGCATAACATGGTTAAAAAAAGCAGAATTATTTCCTTGCAGCACCAGGTATATATTTTTTGCTATTTTTTCCACTAAAGGAGTAATGTCATCCAGATTTGAAAATTTTGACAATACATAATCCGCTAAACTTCTTTTATCTTCAGGCCTGCCTACTCCAAATCTCACGCGCCAATAATTATTACCGATAAAACTATCTATTGATTTAAGTCCGTTATGCCCAGCAGAGCTACCGCCTTGCTTTATTTTTATTCTCCCGAGTTCCAGGTCAGCCTCATCGTGTATAACAATAACATTATCTAACAAAACTTTGTAAAAATTCCTTATTTTTGAAACAGGAATACCTGAATTATTCATAAATGAATAAGGTTTCAACAACATAACTTTACTACCATCAATCATGCCAGAAGTTATCAAATAATTAGATTTTATGGAAAATAGCTGAAAATTCCAATACTTACAAATTGCATCAACAATAATGAAGCCAATATTATGATAAGTTAACTCATATTGTCCGCCAGGGTTACCAAGCCCAACTATCAGATGCACTATTCCTCTGTTTCTTCCTTAGGCTCTTCAACATCACTATCAGCAGCAGAAATTGTAACGATTGTAAAGTTTTCTTCTTCATGAGCTCCAAGCTTTACCCCTTCTGGTAACTTTACATCATTGATGTGTATAGACTGGCCAATCGTTTTACCAGACAAATCAATTTCTATAGCTTGAGGTATCTTATCAGGAGAACATTTAATAGTAATAGAGCGGCATAGAACATTAAGAACTCCACCTAATTTTATTCCTGGAGCTTTATTTTCATTTACAAACGATAAAGGTATATCTATTTTAATTTCACTGCCTTTATCGACAAATTGAAAATCAACATGTTGTACAGTATCTTTTACTACATGCAATTGAATATCACGCACGAGAGCATACTCTTTTTTGCCTGAAATATTCAACTCTATCAAATGTGCAGAAAGAGAACCTGATTTATATTGCTTTGTGAATTCCTTTGCAGACAACGTTAAATTTATATTGTCATGACCCTTCCCATATATAATCCCAGGAATACTTCCTTTTTTTCTTAGAGGTTGCATCGCTTTTGTTCTTGTCACATCACGTAATTCTGCGTTAATAGTCACTATTTCCTGTGCCATTTTGTTACTCCTAATTTAGCTAAACTCAGTAGAATATAACATAAAAATATCTATTTCAAAGTATAATCATTCAAAATGATAAATTTCGGATTGATGAAGCTTTTTGGAATTGTCACACTGAGCAAAAACTTCGCAACCGCTCACAGAAGCCTATTAGCTCTTATATAAGCCCCATAGCATGCCTGATGAAGCGTTTCTTAAGAAAATCTGAATTTTCAACCGCAACCAAGCCAAAATTTCTGAGTGCTTTAGTGCAGAGTATCCTATTTGAAAATATTCTATTCAGGCCATCGGTTGCAATTGCCATTGTAAAATTATCCAAGTATCTATCACGCGATATTTGCTTTAATAAATAATTGCTACCAATATCAACACCAGCGGCCTTTGCAGCAGTGATATGCCTTATAGTGCTTTCTACATCTCTTATTCCAAGATTCAGCCCTTGACCTGCAACAGGGTGAATTGAATGTGCTGCATCACCAATCAGCAAAACTCTACTTTTATATAACTGCTTTGCAAAAGCAAAACTTAAAGGATAGGATTTTCTTTTACCCTCTAATTTAATTTCACCTAAATAAGAACCAAATCTTTTTTTAAGCTCTACAATGAATTCCTCTTCAGGTAAATTCATGAGCATTTTTGAAATTTCAGATTTTTCCGTCCAAACTATAGAAGAAGTGTAGCCACCTTTCATTGGTAAAATTGCAAATGTGCCACCAGGAAAAAACCGTTCCACCGCAAGATTTTGGTGATGAAGGCCGTGTTCTACATTACATACTATACTGCTTTGTTTATAATCAAATTTTGTCATTGATATGGAAAATAACTCTGGTAGCTTAGAGTTTTTACCTTCAGCACAGATAAATAGTGATGATATTAACTCCTGATCATTATCAAGCATAACCTCCACATATCCTGAATCACAGGCAATTGTTTTATAGGAATGCTCAGAATATACTTTTAGTTTATTCAAAAAATTATTATTAATTGCATTCCATATAGTAGCATTATTGACCACGTAGCCCATGGGCTCTTCGCCAACCATCTTATGGTCATAATGCACAGTAATCGGGCTATTTCCATCCAGTATGCATATATCAAGTATAGGTTCAGCGTCATTTGCGACAAACTGCCAAATCCCTAAATTTTCCAATATTTTTTTTGAACCTTGAGAGATAACAAATGCTCGATTATCATTAATTGCACGTGGTAAGCTGTTTTTTTCAATCACAGCAACTGATATTGAGTGATTACTAAGGCCAATGGCGGTAATAAGACCAAGTAATCCGCCACCTGAAATTATTACATCGTAGTTCACCTTAATCTGCTCAATTTGCTAAGTTCTTTTTATATCTATCACAATTTCTAAAATCTGCACTATATTTAGTGCTGCACCTTTGCGTAAGTTATCAGCCACTATCCACATATTTAGACCATGCTGAACGGTATCGTCTTTTCTAATGCGTGATACGTATACAGCATCTTCCTGCACAGCATCAATTTGAGTTGTATATTCACTATCTTCACGTTTGTCGCAAACTAAAACCCCATGATCATCAGCTTTACCGAGTATTTCGTAAGCAGTTTCTTCTGTCATCGGGTCATAAAACTCTACATTCACTGCTATAGCGTGACCAATAAAAACAGGCACCCTAACACAAGTTGCAGTAACTTTTATATTTTTCCCTAAAATTTTTTCCGTTTCCCCTTGCATTTTCCATTCTTCCTTTGTAGAACCATTTTCCATGAATTCTCCTATATGAGGAATGCAATTAAATGCTATTTGTTTAGGAAATACCTCAGGCTTTTTAGCCTCATTCATGAATATTTTTTTGGTCTGATTGTAGAGTTCATCCATAGCAGCTTTGCCTGCACCAGAAGTTGATTGGTAAGTTGAAGCAACAATTCTCTTTATTTTTGCTTGCTTATGTAACAAGTGCATTACTAGTAGCATCTGTATTGTAGTACAGTTTGGATTGGATATTATATTATGGTTTTTATATTCCATGATTTTCTCTTGATTAATCTCTGGAATGATGAGTGGCACGCCCTCTTTCATTCTAAAATAGGAAGTGTTATCTATCACAATGCAGCCGGCCTCTGTTGCAATTGGTACATATCTTTCGGAAATATTAGACCCAGCGCAAAAAATGGCTACATCGATTCCAACAAAGCTATGGCCTTCAAGACATGAAATAATTAATTCTTCATCACCAAAGCTTACCTTTTTCCCCTCTGATTTTTTTGATGCAAGTGCAATCACAGAGTCTACAGCAATTCTCCCTTCGCTCTGAAATTCATCAAGTATGCTTAGTACTTCACGTCCCACTCTTCCAGTTGCGCCAACAACAGCAATTTTATACCCCATAATAGATTAAACCTCTAACTTTAAATGTATATTATATATTTACTGATAAAATTTACAATTATTTTAACATTTTTATCTTGCAATTAACCATAATTTAGTAATTATTATATAATATTAATCATGTTACATAATAAAACGAGAGATGACTACAGAAGAAGATACTCAGGTTAAGCCTATACCTCAAGAAACTGGAGAAAATAATGTTAAATCCGCAACATATAAGCCTCAAAAGGATATAAAATTCCCAAATTTCAATGATAAAAGGTATGGTATAAAAAGTCCTAGAATAGAGCAGCCGTTCCCACAAAAAGAGCAAGAACCTTCAAAGCCGAGCGGGTTATTAAAATCAATACCTATTATAGGAGGGTTTTTAGCAAATCTTGTACCTAAAACAAAAAAAGGTGGTCCAGAAATGACTAAGACGTATGATAAGACCAAAAAAATAGGTAGTGAATTTAAGGAAGGTAACGTTGAACAAGTAAGTGATAAGAAAAGAGTTAAATAAAAACATTCACACTAAAAATTAAGTCCGATACAATAAGGCATTGCTTTAGTTATCGTATTTAAATGGGCAAGGTTTTTACTATCAACGTAAATGAATCTTTTTTTGAAGTGCTGGTTCACTACATATTCTCTGAATATGAAAGAGAGAAAATTCCTGAATTAGAAATAATACTTCCTTGTAAGAAGGATGTATTTGCGTTACTCAGCGCATTTAAAAATTATAACACTGAAAAATGTATCATCTTTCCAGAAATAATTTCATTAGAGAATATTGATGAGGAAGATTTAATATTAAATCTTGATAGAATAAAAGTTATCAATCGGGCAAAAAGGACATTGCTACTGATCGAATTTATATTAAAGTGGAATAGGGAGAATAATGATCATTTTCCAATTGATTTAGCTTATAGTCTTTCATCATTACTTGGCAAAGCAAAAATGCCTAAAATAACGGATTGTGAGCAATTCAATGAACATTCAAAAAAAATAGAGAATTTCGTAAGCTTGCTTGTCAAAACTTGGAGTAAAACTTTAAAAGATTTAGGAGTGGTTGATATACTAGAGTATAAGAATGATTACATAAATAATATGGTGCTTTCACTGCAAAAAGATCAACATGTTATTTTTGTTGGCCTTGGCAAGGATGAAATTTATAAATCACTTATTAAAGCCATATATGATTTACCATTTGGAAAGGTGATTTTGCCTAACCTTAATTTTAAAATTAGAGAAGAAGATTGGAGCTCACTTGATAAGAAACACTATCAATATTGCCTAAAAAGTTTATTGGATTATTTAAATGTTGATAGAAAAGATGTGATATGCCTCTCTGCTCCAGAGAGTAAAGTAATTGATTGTGTTTTTGATATAACTGCTGATTTTAGTAAAATAAATAGTGAATATGTTAGTAATAGTGAGTATATTGAAGTAATCACTTGCGATTCTGAGGAGGAAGAAGCGCAAGTGATTGCTTTGATTATAGAAAATGAAAGTTATGAAAAGGTTTCTTTGCTTGCCCATAATAAATTACTTGCAACTCGTATAGCTTGTTTATCAAAGCAACGTGGTGCCATATCGGAAAATTATCCTTATATAACACTTCTATTTTATAGCGTGGAAGTTTTGACTTCAAATTGGAATAGTGTGGCATTACTTTCGCTACTGAAACATAGTCTGGTAACTTTTGGCTATACTAAAGAAAAATACAGTAAGATTTTATCTGAATTTGAAGTAGCGATATTACGTAACTTTAATACAAGTGGACTTGAAAGTATTATCAATATTATTAATAGCCATAAAAAGCTAAAATACAAGGAAGATATATTGTTGATTATCAATAAGTTGGAAACAATATTTAATCCTTTGCTTAACTCTATAAATCGTCCTATTTTTGATGTAGTAGCAGCTCACTTGCAGTGTGTTAATATGCTATCTGGTGTAAACTTTTCTGGATTAAATAATGAAGTGGGCTCCTTTATATATAATTTTATAGATGCATGTGAGGGTATCAAAATCAAATGCTCCTTAGAATTATATAGCCAAATTCTAACCTTATTTTTAGAGAAAGATTTTTTTTCTGTAGCAAATGACCTAAATAAATTTAGCCTATACCACAATAAAGTTGTAATACTCGCTGGATTTAATGAAGGTAGCTACCCGCCAGGTTTTCAAAGTCCGTTTTTGAATGCTACTACCAGAGAAAAATTTAGCCTTCCTTCTATGCAAGAAGAGCAGGGATATTTTTTATATACTTTATATAATTTGTTTTGTGCAAGTAAGGTTTATATTACAAGATCACTGAGTCATAGAAAGCCAATTATATTGCAGCGGTTGGAACTTCTGCTCAAGAAAGGGGAGGGCGGTTTGTCGAAACAGCCGTATCGTGATTGGCTAAGAATATTAAATACTCCTGAATGTGTTGTTCCATTTACTCAACCTATGCCAAAACCTCCGGCTGAAGCAAGAAAAGAAAAAATGCAGGTGATATCTTGCAGTGCACTGGAAAAATTAATTCGTAACCCTTATTCATTTTACGTTGAATATATACTCAGCCTTAAACAATTAAGAGACTTAAATTTTAGACCATCGATACTGGAATTTGGCACTATGGTGCATAATGTTCTTGCGAAATGCTCACATGATAAAAAATTGCCGGTAAGTATAGCACAGAGAGAATTCCTATCTAGTCAGTTTAATTTTTCAAATATGTGGTGGGTAAGATTGCAAAAAATCATTCAGTCTTTTATTGAATTTGTTGAGACTCGAAGCAATTATGCTCAGTTGGAAGAAAGTTTTTCGTATCAAATTAGTGCCATTCCAGCGGGTGATGCTGGAATCTGTCTAACGGCAAAATGCGATAGAGTTGAGCATCTTTCTGGCGGGCAAGTAGCAATCATAGATTATAAACTTGGTTCACCGCCTTCCAATGAGGAAGTTATGTCAGGATTTTTTCCGCAATTAATTTTACAAGCTTTAACAGTGGAACACATCACTAAAATGGAAGTGTCGGAACTTGCTTATTGGAAATTTGATTATGATAAAATAAAAATTATTTCTTTACAGGATTATAGACAAAAAATGCAAGAATTTCAGAATGATTTGCCAGATTTTTTATCTATTTATTTAAGTGATACCACTCCCTTTGTTGCCTCTCCGTATTTAGATAAATTCCTGAGATTTAACAGTTATAAACACCTGGAAAGGGTAAGGGAGTGGTTGTAGAATATGCTATAATATCACATCATTATTATGATCTGGTACCTCTTCAAGACTTGGTCCGGAGTAGCTATCATGTTGATGTGTGAGACCAGGCTCTTCCTCATCAGACCCAAATACCCACGATACCACACTAGTAATGACTGATAAAGCTAAAGACAGAGGTTTTGTAAGTATATAGATCAAACTACTTATTAAACCCTACATCGGAAGATTGAACATCTTCAGGCACTTGAGGAGGCTGATCACCATGTTCAAGATTTTCAGAGAACTCTGGTGGATTAGCTGATTCCCCAGGGTTACCTTGTGGTCACTGCCATTAAGTTAAGGAAGGAATGGCTAAAAATTGAACAAAAAAGTTTGTAGTGATTAAGGAGTTATGGCAAATGCTAAAACAAAATAGAGCAAACTTTAAAGTAGATAAACTCTTAGATGTAAATTAGTTAAGAAATAGCTTATTTAAAAGTCATTTTACAGAAGATTTGACAAAAGTTGCTCCAGGAATACTGTCTTTCAGAAATGAGTAGGGTAGTATTCAAAATACGTGTTTTCTAGCCCTTTTTTGGTAATTGAGTGAACGAACATCAGATATCTTATGAAGATCAACTTTCCTCCCCTTCCTTACAACTAAAGTGTTTGTTAAAAATAACTTAGATAATTGCTCCATAACGCAATCCATGTCCGATTCTGTAGAAAAAATATCGAAAGCTAAGTTTTTAATTGCATTAAATGAAACAGATTTATTAATGCTTTTTTCAAGCTTACTATCAGCTAGGTCTGCATTCAATGCCTCTTCTACATCTTCTGTCATAATACTTTCTAGGTTGCTAATAAAAATGGTTGACCAAAAATCCTGCTTAATAGTTTCAACACTTTTACCTGTAAAATTCTCTAAGCCTAACCTTCCTTTGAGTTTAGAAAAAAATGTTTCTATTCCCCAACGTAAGTAGTATAACTCTTCAAATTCCTCAACCTTAAATTGCTGCTCATCTAATAATGATGTAATTAGCACTTCAATTTCACCAGAGGAAAGTATGATTTTAACTAGCCTAAATTCCATTTCATCAGGTAATCCTAGCTTTCTTAGCTGCCTTGCCACTTTAATAGGTGCAGTAGCTACTGCTATTGTACTAGAGGGACTGCCCGGCTTAAACATATCGTTTACTTCACTAAAAGATGAACTTGGACAACGAATTACATAATTAATTTTCCTTTCCGTAAGCTCGGCAATAAATCGATAAGATACATACCCTCTATCACAGATTAGTAAGTCATCTGAACTGAGGCCTTCAAGCATATCGGTTGCTAAATCAACTTCATAACTGTCACCTCTACTTAACACCGATTTTATTGCAATATTATTTAGCACATCATAACAAGCTTCAAAGGTTGCACTTGTATAATCTTCAAACCTCTGAACTCCATTCCATACTGCTCTTGAGCCAAACTCCTCTATTACCTCATCACTTTTTGGTAGAATTAATATAGAAGCATCAAATGCAAGTACCCTGAAACCATGGTGAGTTTTAAACTCCTGATCCTGGTAATATAGGGAAACTACATCATCATTAAGTTCTGAAAATGCAGTATACTTTAGCTTCTGTCTTACTTGGGTAAAAGCACTTGCAGTAACTGTATAATCTCTCATCGTGTACAGAATAAATTCATTGAGCATCACTTGTAATGATTTCACACTTTTTCTGAAAATCAAAATGAATACATCAATAAAAGGCAATTTTCTTTTTCGTAGAAAGTCTTTTGGTGATACTTTGTGATCATTTATAAAGTTTAAACTTATCAATTTATTTTTTATGAATTCGATTATTGTTTTTTTTACTCATATTATTTTTCCTTTAAGTTTAGGAATTTTACTTGATTTATTAATATAGTCCATCCTTTTCTCTTAACTTAATGGCATCGATAATTTTTTTAACTTACCTTTTCTGCTTTCTCCTTTTTCGCATACAGAATATAGTATAATCTCCAACAACTCATAATCAAGCAGAGAGCAGTCTTCGATTGATAGAATTCTAGTTTCTAATTTTTCTCTTCTTTTATTCTCACTATTACTCATAAAAACCTCCAAGTTCAACATTATATACAAATTCAGCGCCAGCTTTCTGACGCAGTAGTTCTCGAGGAATCACCCTTTTGAACTCCAAATTGTTTTTTGCAATGTTGTACTTGTTGTCACCTATATGAGTTTCGAAAGAGATCTGGTAATATTTGAAACAGAAATCATACTTGAAATTAATATATGAAATACCTATCTTTAATAGTTAAACGCTGAACTATTATATATGAGCAAAAAAGACCATTATGAATTGCTAGGAGTAGATAAAAGCGCTAACGTTGATGAGATAAAAAAGGCATATAAAAAACTAGCATTAAAGTATCATCCCGATAGAAATCCTGGTAACAAAGAAGCAGAAGAAAAATTTAAAGAAATAACTGCTGCATATGAAATTTTATCTGACTCTAACAAAAGAGCAGGTTATGATCGCTATGGCCACGAAGGTGATTCATATAGTTCTTCTGATGGTTTTCAAGGGTTCAGCTCTGCAGGTGATTTTAGTGACATATTCAATGATTTTTTTGGTGGAGGATTTGGTGGTGGTGCAAGCAGATCAAGGACAAAAGGAAGCACAGTAAGTCAAGGAGCGCCTGGAGCAGACCTACGCTATGATCTTGAAATCAGCTTAGAGGATGCATTTAAAGGAATGCAAGCTCCTATACATTATATAACAAACGTACAATGTGGTACATGCAAAGGTACGGGAAGTGAAGGAGCAATTAAACCAGCTCAGTGTCATACATGCCAAGGAAGTGGTAGAATCAGAACTCAGCAGGGTTTTTTTACAATCGAAAGAACATGCAGCACATGTTATGGAGAAGGGGAAATAATACACAATAAATGCAAGAAATGTGGTGGAAGCGGACGCAAAAGAGATGAAGTGAATATATCAGTTTCAATTCCAAGGGGTATAGAAGATGGTGCTAAGGTAAGGGTAAGTGGTAAAGGAGAAGCTGGGGCAAGAGGTGGAAAAAGCGGAGATTTATATGTATACGTTAAAATAGCACCACACAAAATATTTACTCGGGATAAAGCACATCTACATTGTAAAGTGCCTATAAGAATGACACTAGCTGTGCTTGGTGGTGAAATTGAAGTGCAGTCAATTGATGGAACTAAAATAAAAATAAAAGTTCCAGAGGGTACTCAAACTGGCACCAAACTGCGCTGTAGGGAGAAGGGTATGCCATATATGAACTCACATGTCCGTGGTGATTTGTATGTACAGGTAATAGTGGAAACTTTAAATCCGAAAAATTTAACTAAAAAGCAAATTGACCTATTAAAGGCATTTGAAGAAGAGGAAAGTGCAGGTATAAAGCAGCAATCTGAAGGATTCTTCAGCAAGGTAAAAAAAAAGTAAAAAATTTATGGGACTAGCTGAAGATTTTAAGTTATTTCCTCTATGTGCCATCCGATGGCTGGATCCCAGTGTCACACTACTTGGATAACAATTTATGGATTGCTGGAATGACGCAATTTTTTGTACCTCATTTCAAAATGTAATCGACAGTTTTGCTGTTCATAACGATCAAATTGCAGTTGCGGTATCAGGTGGTGTAGATAGCATAGTCTTACTGCATCTAATTACTAATTGGGCAAAAAGAATCCAGCACCCTCTTCCTATAGCTCTAACAGTAAACCATGGATTGCGTCCAGAATCTCAGCAGGAAGCTGATTTTGTTGTAAATTATGCAAAAAAGCTTGGCTTAGAGTCATTTATATTAAATTGGGAAAAACAAGACGTCAAAGGTAACGTCCAACTGCAGGCAAGGGAAGCGCGGTATAAACTACTAACAGAATGGTGTAAAAATAACAACATTAAGTATTTGTTTGTAGCTCATCACAAAGATGATCAAGTAGAAACGTTCTTGTTGAGACTTGAGCGAGGTAGCGGTATAGATGGATTATCATCGATGCATTACAAATCTTTCTTGAATGATGTGTGTATATTCAGACCATTACTGAATTTTAGTCGTAGCAATATAGAAAAATATGCAAATTTCCGCCAGCTAAAATGGGTTGAGGATAGGAGCAATAAAAATATAAAATACAGGCGTACTTTATATCGCAACTTACTTAAAGCAAGTGATAATCAAGAAATTTTATCAGAGCGAATATGTCTTACAGCTCTTCATATGCAAAGAGCTGCAAAAGCGTTAATGCATTACACACGCCTTGCGTTCAATGACTGCGCTGATGTGCATGAACTTGGGTTTATTGAAATTAAACTCAATGAATTTTATCGATTGCCAGAGGAGATAGCCTTGAGGATTCTTCTTTACTCCATAATGGCAGTCGGCAGTAAATACTACAAACCAAGATACAACAGTCTCGTTTTCATATTTAATAAAATATTACAAAAAGATTGCGATATTAATCACACCCTTTCTGGGTGCAAAATAAAAAAATATGGAGAAAGCATTCTAATAATCAGAGAATCTTCGAAAATAAAGGAGGTGTCTGTAAACTTACCCATGAGTGAATCTATTAAATGGGATAATAGATTTAAGTGCACAATATTCGGAAATCAGAAGTGCTCAGTTACTATTGCTTCACTAAAGAAGACACAAAAAATTCCTGAATTTTTAAAGGATTATGATTGCTGCACTGAAGTGTTTTATTCTTTACCTGTGGTACAAAAAGATGAGAAAATACTTTCTTACCCGTGTGTAAATAATAAGAGTAATGATCTTAACGGCGATGAGGTTAAATGCATAATTAATTGCGTAGTAAAAGAAAATTTGTCAAACTTAATTAATATTTAATTAGGGTAAAGATGAGAAAATTAGATTTTTTAAAAATTGTTTTAGCATATCTGTCAATCGTCGCTCTTGTTTGCTATTTGCATATGTTAATGTTTGGCAAAGAGTCTACAATAAATGCCATGTTGGCATGTGTGATATCCGGTAGTACAATTGGACTGTATATTATCGTTGGACTTGTGTTATGTGCAGTTATATATGTGATAGCAACTGGCAGCGAAGAGAAAAAGCCAGTTAATCCAAATGAACAAAAAAAAATAACATTTGATGATGTTATAGTTTCAGATGAGTTAAAAGAAGACTTGAAAGTGATTTTTGATGGTATGTCAGCACAAATGCGAGAAAATTGTAAAATACTAGGTTTAACACCAGCGAAAGGCTACCTTTTTCATGGTCCTCCTGGAACTGGAAAAACTCTTCTTGCTCGTGCAATCGCAGGTGAAGCTAATATTAATTTTATAAGTATCTCGGCCTCTGCGCTTGTTGGACAGTTTGCTGGTCACGGTGTAGAGCGTGTATGCAGGCTATTTAAATAAGCAAGAAAAAATCCTCCTTGTGTAATTTTTATAGATGAAATAGATTCCATAGGTGCAAAGCGCATTTCTAATAGTAGTAGCGTGAGTCAAGATCACAATAAAACTTTAATACAGCTATTGAATGAAATGGATGGTTTTTACCCCAACGAAGGTATAACAGTAATTGCTGCAACTAACCGTCCAGAGGCTTTAGATGAAGCGCTGCTTAGACGCTTCCCTGAGAAAATCAATATTTCTTTACCGGACCTGATTTTACGAGAGAAGATACTTCGTCTTCAAATGGGAACTGCACCAGCTGAATCATGCCTAAGCCTTGAAGAAGTTGCAAAAAAAACTGAGGGTTATTCAGGGGATGATCTAAAAAATTTAGTACGTAAAGTAAAACTTCGCGTTGCAAAGCGTACCGAAGTTATCGTTACCATGGATGATTTTGACAATGTACTTGAAAAGCTTAATCGCGAACGTCAAAACCTTAAGAATAAAGAAAAAAAGGTATAGGTAGAGAGTAGGCTTAATACTGTTCGTGATGTGTTTGCTGCGAGTCAAAATGTAACTGTTCACGGAGTATTTTCCCACTAAGCAGGAATAGCGACTAAATTCTGTAATTTCTGGACAGGATTCTGATTATTCAAGCGTGCAGTTACAAATATCGAGAGTATTCTTTCTATGAACTTTTCTCCACGTTCTGACCAAGTGAAAAAGCTATTTTTACGATAAATGACATACCGTCTGGCCTGACGTTCTGCAAGGTTGTTAGTTGTCTCAATCAGATCAGGACCGCACAAATTTCCACATCATATCTTCAGAAGGTAGAATATTGGCGGCCATCCTAGAGGCCTGAGTGCCTTTTGCAGCAGGTCTCATGTAATATTTGTCCCATAACTCCTCCTTTAATGGTAACTTCTAATATATCATGCCATCACACTCTGGGACTGTACATCTAGACAAGATAAATCCAATGAAGTAGCTTTACTAAAATTGTTGAAGTATAAAGATAGAAAATCAGGAGCTTGCCAGCCAAAAAGTGGTGGTTGAAAACGTGAATCGCTATCGAAATTAACTTGTGAATAGTTCTATAGAGTTTTTTCAATAGTGCTATCTATAAGATAAACTGTATTATTTATTCCATAAAGCTTTATAAAAGAACCCATTCTTGGGCCAGTCTGTTTACCAAGCAATGTTTCATACAACAATTGGAACCAATCGCGTAAGTTGCTAAACCCATATTTTTTTCCAATAGAAAATACCTGAGATTGAATCTCTTCGGCAGTAGCAGTTTCGGCTAAAGAGTATAAAGTGTGCTTTAAATCCAGCAATGCTTGCTTTTCTGTTTCACTTGGAATTTTGTATGATTTTGTTGGTTTGACAAAGTCATGATAGTATTTCACCGCAAAATTTGAAAGCCTATCGAGCATTTTATTATTCTCTGGCGTAACATTTGGTGCATAAGTTGATATAAAACCCCAAAGAATTTCTTTATTTTCAGCGTTACAAGCTGCTGCTAAGTTTAAAAGCAGCGAGAAATTTATACCTGAAGTTTCTATATTAGGAACGTTACCCTTATGGATATGCCATGCAGGATTAGACTCCTCGTTAGGTGCCATTCCAGTGCGTAACACTGGAATGACAGAAGAGAGCCCTGGAGTGACACGTGATTCTGGAACGACAGAAGGTTCTGTAGTTATTCTATCGCTTATATTTTCTTCCTTATTTTCATGATAGCGTTTTACAAACTCTAAGTACTCATCAGTTGATTTTGGTATTACGTCAAAGTATAAGCGTTTAGCCTTTTTTGGACTTTGAAAGATATATAACGCTAAACTCTCGGTTGGTGCATAAGTTAACCACTCTTCAATTGAAATTCCATTTCCTTTTGATTTGGATATCTTCTTGCCCTCTTTATCAAGAAAAAATTCATAGCAAAATAGAAGCGGTGGCTTTTCTCCAAGTATTTCACATATTTGGCTTGAAAGCACAGCAGATGGTGTTAAATCTTTTCCATGAGCTTCATAATTTACTCCAAATGCAGCCCATCTCATTCCCCAATCCGGTTTCCATTGCAGTTTACATCTTCCTTTTGTTACTGGAACTTCTATTTTTTCTCCATTTAAATCTTCATATGTTATAGTTCCTTTTTCCGTATTTGTTTCAATTACTGGAACTTGTAAAACTTGAGAAGTTTTTGGGCATAATGGTAAAAATGGACTATAGGTCTGCTGCCTCTCTTCTCGAAACGATGGTAGCATCACATCCATAACTTTATTGTAGTTCTTTAGCAAGAGTAAAAGCTTTTCATCATAAATGCCGGATTTGTAGCACTCCGTTGCGCTTCTAAATTCGTATTCAAATTCAAACAAATCAAGAAATTTGCATAGCAGTGAATTCATATGATGCCCATAACTCTCATGAGTACCAAATGGATCTGGTATCATAGTGAGTGGCCTATGTAAATGCTCTCTTAGCATTTCTTGATTTGGTACATTATCTGGTATTTTTCGCAAACCATCCATATCATCTGAAACTGCAATGATTTTAGCTTTTATATCAGGAGCAATTTTCTTTAGTGCATTTACAACAACTGTAGTGCGAAAAACTTCTCCAAAAGTTCCTATGTGTGGCAAGCCTGATGGACCATAACCGGTCTCAAATATTATTTCTTTTTTATCAGGAAATTTTTGTAATATTTTCTCTGCTTCTTGAAATGGCCAACTCGTCATTATGCGATTAAATTAGTGATCAACATATTTTACTAAAAGTGCTGCTAGTTTCAATGAATTTTTAATATAATGATATAGTATTAGTGTGAGAGCTTTTAATTACAAAGGTTTAAAATATGTCTACAGGTAGCATACAAACAGATCAATTGTTTAAGGGTCTTACAAGGCCAGCGATGCTTTTCGGCGTGAGTTACATGTTTGCGATATTGAATGTCCTGATTTGCATGGTAGCTTTTATTAATTTAAATGATCTGAGGATATTTCTTCTACTCATAGGAATACATGGGCTTGGCTATATAGCTTCTGCAAAAGAACCGTTGTTTATTGAACTATTTATGGTAAAATTGGGGAAATGCTCCAAGTGTATAAATCGTCTTTATCATGGAGCCAATTCTTATGATATTACTTAAAATCATGCGATGCTGAGATTTAGAGCTATTCAATCAAAGAATAAATCTACTCTAAGAAGGGAAGTTCATGCTGCTGAATTTATTCCTTATTCTTGCTATTGGAATAGTACAACCTTAATGACAAAGGAAAATTGGCTAGTTAAGGTTATAAAATTGAGTGGTTTTGCGTTTGAAACTGCCGATGATGAGGATTTAGTAATACAAAACAACATCAGGAATCAGATGCTCAGAAGCATTTCATCTCCAGCATTTAGTTTATATTTCCATACTATCAGGCGCAAAAAAAATATTTTTTCTGATGAATTTGCAAATCAAGACTTGCCAAATTTTTTTGCTAATCATGTTAATCTAAAGTGGAAAGAAAAACATGCAACAAGGCAATCGTTTATTAACGACCTATACATTACAATTATTCGTAGAGCTGATACAAAAGGGGTGGAGTTTTTATCGCATCTACTTAAAAAATTTGGGCACGTAACATCAAAACATGCTTGGGAAAGTGACATGCGAGCTACGTATGAAGACTTGGAAGAAACAACAAATCGTGTAGTGACAAGCCTGAGAAACTATTCACCCAAAGTTCTTGCAGTAAAAGAAACTCCCAATGGCCTATTTTGTGAAATAATGGAATTTTTATCCAGAATTGTAAATTGTGGCTTTGTTACAAATACACTTTTTCCGCTGAGAACTGAAATATCAAGGTACTTGCCAGTGCACAGATTGTTCTTTGGTCGAAAGATGATACAGGTTGTGACTCACAATGAAAGCAAATATGCTGGAATAGTTAGTATCAAGGAGTATGGAAATAATACTTCTGCAGGAATGCTTGATTCATTTTTACAGCTTCCTTATGAATTCATTATTACACAGTCTTTTCAATTTACAAACAGGCAAATGGCAATTGGAAAAATGCAGATACAGCAAAATCGAATGATACAATCTGCAGATAAAGCTATTTCTCAAATAGCAGAAATCTCGCAAGCTTTAGATGATGCAATGAGTGGTAAGATTGCCTTTGGTCAACACCACTTGACTATTTTATGTATAGAAAAGAGCCCTAAATCATTGGATAACGCTTTATCATTAGTAGAATCCGAGCTTTCTAATTCTGGTGTTTACCCTATTCGAGAGAGAGTTAACCTTGAACCAGCATTTTGGGCGCAAGTTCCTGGTAACTTTGATTATATTGTAAGAAAAGGCACGATAAGTAGCCTAAATTTAGCTGGATTCGCATCTCAACATAATTATCCTACTGGTAGTAAATTCAATAACCATTGGGGAGATGCTGTTACAGTTTTTGATACAACATCTGGTACTCCATTTTTTTTCAATTTTCATATAAGAGATGTTGGCCATACTATGATAATTGGTCCAACAGGTGCTGGTAAAACTGTTTTAATGAATTTTTTATGTGCTCAGGCGATGAAATTTTCTCCAAGAATATTCTTTTTTGACAAAGATCGTGGTGCAGAAATCTTCTTGAGAGCACTTGGTGGTATCTACACCGTAATAGAGCCAAGAACTAAAACGAATTTTAATCCTTTGCAACTTGATGATACAGGAGATAATAGAACATTTTTAATGGAATGGATAAAGTCTTTAATCTCAGTGTATAATGATAAGTTTACTTCCGAAGATATTGCAAGAATCAATGATGCAATTGAAGGAAATTTTAAACTCAGAAAAGAAGATAGATTTTTGAGAAATCTTGTACCATTTTTAGGTCTTGCAGGCCCCGACACGTTAGCCGGATCTATATCTATGTGGCACAGCAATGGATCTCATTCTGCAATTTTTGACAATAAAGAAGACTTGTTGGATTTTTCACGAGCAAGGGTGTTTGGTTTTGAGATGGCTAATTTGCTGAAAGATCCTGTTGCTCTTGGACCGGTATTGATTTATCTGTTTCATAGGATTAGTATATCCCTTGATGGAACTCCATCTATGATTGTTCTGGATGAAGCGTGGGCATTAATAGATAATCCAGTTTTTGCACCTAAAATAAAGGATTGGTTAAAAGTGCTGAGAAAATTAAATGCTTTTGTAATTTTTGCTACTCAAAGCGTTGAAGATGCAAGTAAAAGTGCTATTAGTGATACGCTTGTACAACAAACAGCAACGCAGATTTTTTTACCAAATCTGAAGGCTACTAGTGTTTATCGCGATGTTTTTATGTTGACTGAACGTGAATATATATTAATTAAGCATACAGATCCAAGCACTAGATACTTTTTGGTAAAGCAAGGAGTAAATGCTGTGGTAGCTAGAATAGACTTAAAAGACTTAGATGATATAATCAATGTATTATCTGGACGTGCAGAAAGTGTTCTATTATTACATGATATATTAAAAGAGGTAGGGGATGATCCAAAAGTCTGGTTGCCTGTATTTTATCAAAAGGTAAAAAATGTTTAAAACTAAACTATCATTACTGTTAATTGCAATATTTTTATTAAATATAGATTTTCTACTTTCGTATCCAGTGTTTGCAGATGAGGTAAGCGGCACTGAAAAAACTGAATTTGTTAGCAGATTTAATTCTACAGGAAGCTTTAGCCGTGCTTCTAACCCTGATTGTGGAGCATTTAAGACAGCTGCAGCTATTGCTGGAATAGCTATCGCTGTTGGTGCAATATTTACCGGTATTGTAATAATTGTCTCTTCTATTGGCATATTTACTGCTCTTGTGATTATTGGAATGATAGCTGCAATTGTTGGAGTCTGGAAAGCTATAGGAGGACTTGTTGTTTGTCAACATAGTTTCGTTAAGCACCCAGTTGCTCGTGACCATGATGGAAATTATAAAGATTTTGAATTGTCGGAATCAAAGTATAAAGGTTGTACTGGTAAAAATTACCAAAAAGAAGAGGAATATTTCTTATGTTTGCAAAGCGAGGCAAGAAAAATAGATCCAAATAAAAAAGACTACAATGGGAAAAAAATAGAAGAGGAAATTTTAAACCTCGCTAAACAGGAAAGTACGAGTAGTTATTATTGGCCAAAAAACAGTGTCCAATATAGTGAATATATAGAAATCTGCCATAGAAATCCCTTAACATTTGGTAACCTTTTTTCAGATATAAAATTTGATTTAAGAGAGAAAGACACTGGATATGAGAGTGGACCATGGTCACCAAAGGTCGATGGTGAGCTAGTATGCAAAGCCCTCAAAGCTGGACAGAGTGAAGTAATACATGGATCTACATTTAAAGCAGTAAAGAAAATGGGTAGGCTATGTGTAGAGTTAGCAAATATTAGTACACTTGGCATTAATATGACCCCTTGGCCACAGGGTATTGATATAGGCTGTACAGAATTGCCACCTGATCCTCTTGCTCCTATGTGTCCAGGATCGAAAATGAAATTCAAAAATAAGGATGGTACGGGTAACGAAGAAGAGGTCCCTATTGGTGCAGATCAAGATCATAAGTCTGTCATGAGAGAAATGGAAAAGAAAGGAAAAATTTTTGTAGGTTATGACAACAAAAGTTGCTTTCAAGGTTATATTTCAGAAGCTTGCTATAATCAAGTGGGGAGTAAGTCATTAGCTCCTATTCCCATAACCTCTATGATAGTGCAATGCATTAGGGAATCTCTGGATAATTTAGTTGCCGGCCTTAATTCAGATGGTACAGTGCGAAAAGACCAGAGTGGTGAAGAAGTGGGTAGTTTTATATCTGTAGCACAAAAAAGGCTAAAAAATACCGTAACTGCTGTTCTGGTTTTAGCTTTAGTATTATTCTCTATCAAGGTAATGTCTGGGGGAGTTCAGAGACCACAAGAGATGTATATGCTGATCATTAAATTTGCTTTAGTGATGTATTTTACAACAGGTGGTGCTATGCAGTATTACTACGGACAGCTGACAAAACTTTCAAATGGTTTATCAGAAATAGTATTGAAAGCATCATCTGAAAGTAAAAATATATGTAACTATGAAGCTGGTGAGGATTACCAACACACACGCAATGGAGAGATAATATCCTATAGTTATCTTGCTCCTTGGGATAGGCTCGATTGTAGAATCTTATTTTATTTAGGAGCGCCTTTACAAGGGGTTGGAGGCAAAATTGGTACTGCAGGTGTTATAGGATTAACTGCTTTACTTGGTGCTGGCCCTATCTTGCTGGTTGCAGGCTCAGTAATTGGTATTCTTTTCGCTGGTGGACAGATTTTAGTGGCACTTGTTGCTATATTTATGGCTATTTTGCTTATGATGGTCGTTTTATGGATGTGTTATATATTTATTTTGTCTCTAATTGCTTTAAGCGTCATTGTTATTTTATCACCTTTGTTTATCCCTATGGTTCTATTTCAACATACTAAGGAATATTTTAATGGATGGATAAAAGAATTGATCACCTATAGCATATATCCAGTTATGCTTTTTTCATTTTTGTCTTTTATGTTCATAGCATGCGATAAAGTCTATTACAAAGACTTAAAATTCGAAAAAGAAAAACTCGAAATATTAGACAATAAGAAATATTGGTTTAAATTGAAAGATGTGGTTAATTCAAGTGGGGATAAGGTTCATCCATGCAGCGAAAGCAAAAATGCGACTACTCTAGCATGTATGCTGCAAGATTACAATTTTGAAAAAAGCAGTTTGCTTGCTGGATTGATCGATTACAAATATGTAAAGTTTCGTGATTTTCAAGGTACGCTTATTGTAGAATTATCAAAATTATGTTTAGTATTGTTCCTATTTTATCACTTTTTACACATCTTACCTAGCATGGCTGCCGAACTTGCTGGTAACCACAGATCCGCATTGGGCTCAGGTTCTACTCCTGGACAAATGATTGGCAAAGCTATATCTGCTGGTAAAGCAGTAGCTGGAGGTGCAGCAGGAGTGACTAAAGCACTGGCTAAAAAAGCTTTATCCAAAGCGAAGTCAATGGTCACGCGTCCAGGTGGTCCACAAGGTAATTCTTCTTAGCAAACGGGATATTATGTTCAAATTTTTGTTGATAGTTCTATTTTTTTTGCTACCTGGTTGTGCAGACCACTGTATTAAGCCAGAAAGCTTGTCGAATTTGCGTGAAAAATTGGATATAGTGTCAACGCAGCAGAAATGGGTTGATTCTGGAGTACACATTTCAGATACGGTAAAAGTAACAGAAATTAATATAGTTCCCAGTAAGCTTAATTTTTGTACTGATCAATATAAAGATTTTATAATTGCAAATGAAGGCACTACTGTTACAAAAGGTGAAGTTTCATTGCCATTTGAACTAAAGGAAAGAGATTCGATAAGCTTTAGTGTTGTCGAAAATAAAATGTGCAAGAATAACGAAAATCATGAGGAAAGGTATGTAAAAATCGACGAGAAGTGTGGTGAGAAAGAAACAGAACATTTTGCAAAGATTTTAAATCGAAAAGTATGTTATAAAAATAACGGTATAGATATATGTCCTAATAAATACACAATAGGCGATGCAAAATGGTTGGATGGAAAGGAGTATTGGACTTCAGATTTTTTAAAATCAGATCAAGATAAGGAAAAAAAGAAAATCAAAAGTATTATAGACCTAATAAGGCAAGGACAAAACATAGATTGCAGCAAACTTTCAAAGGGTGATGCAAGCGAAATAGATACATACATTTTAAATACTGCGTGTGACAAGATGTGTAACGCCACTGTAAATGTAAATTGTACTCAGGTGGAATTTCTTTCTAGGGGCGTAATTACTATTGATACTGTTGATACGATTGTTAAGGAAGCTAAAAAAGAAATAAAAACTTACATTCCATCTTTGCAAATCATGATGGAAAAGGAAGATTTTGAGTATCTGCAGGGTGGCATACGCACTCGCTACGATTATATAATGAAAAAAGGTCATCTTGAAGGTGAGAATTTAACTTTTATCTTTGGTAGTTATGGTGGCAAGGGTGGCTACAACATGAGAGTAACAAAGAATCATAGTCTAGAAAATAACTTTTATATAAGTGTTTCTGATAAATTGCCTGAACATAAGCCTGGTGAAAGTGCATCTGATATATCCGTAGATCTCAATAAAGTCCATGACCCTCAATATATGGAAGGTTTACGAGAAAAGTTAAAGAGCAAAAATGGTACCATGTACTATGGAGTAAGAGATCATGGTTGCGAATATAAAAACGAGGGTGAGTTGAATATTAACCTAACGATTAAAGAACCACCTAGAAGGACTTTCAGTGCAATATATAATTTTTTTGATGAGAAGGTGAGGAGTGCGTTTTTTGGTTCCAGTTATAAAGATGCTGATGCAATCCATTCTGGAAATAGTCCCACAAAGTCTCTTTATCAAAGTTTTGTAGCATCAAATAGAACAAATACCATCAGGTCTACAATAATATCGCTCTTAGTGTTATTTATAGTCTTATATACACTTTATTACTTTTTTGGGCTAACTCATCTTTCTATATATGAGTTTTTAATTATATGTGTAAAGATAGGAGTCATCGCTCAGCTATTGCAGGATAACAGCTGGAACTTCTTTTATAACAACGCATTTTCTATATTTGTTAACACTCCAAAACAGTTAATGGAAATAGCAAGTTTTAGAGGTACTACTTCAAATGTTTTTGAATTTCTTGATTTGCCATTGAATAGGTTTTTTTCACTACACTCAGTATTGTTAATAGTATCTCTTATACTTTCTGGTCCTTTAGGTATTGTAGCTTTTTGTTTGGTAATTTGGGGATTAATCACAGTGTCCTTATCTATTTTTAACGCTTTGTTCTCTTTTGTTACATCTATAGCAATCATTGCATTATTGCTATCTTTAGCCCCTATCTTTATTATTTTTCTCCTATTTAAATTTACTAGGCAAATGTTCAGCAGTTGGGTAGGATATTTGGCAAGATTTGCAATCCATCCAGTGATAATGTTGATTTTTATATCATTAATAAGCCAGGTTATGGATTACATCGTGTACTCAGTGTTTGATTTTGAGGTCTGCACTACCTGTATATTGAGAATAGACCTAAAGATTTTTAATCCTTGTATTCTCTATGCTTATGCTTCTAAATACACACCTAATATCACTGCTATGATGTCTTTTGTTATTTTAGGTCATGCTATGAAAGCTTTGATTCAAGCTTCTACAGAGATATCTGATGGACTTTTTGCTTCCTATACAGCACATGAACCTGGAGAGCAATATAAGCAAAGTTTACTGGGGGTAGTAGGTTTAGATCAAAGAAGTACTATGAGAAGGAGAGGAAGTGGTGGTGCTTCTTATTCATCAGATACGACAAGCAAAAGACCTCAAATACCTCAGGTACCTCGAACACCTCAGACACCAAGTGGAAAATAAAACTATGAAAAACAAAAGCTCATTGTTACTTGTCTTGTGTTTCGTAATAACTAGCTGCACAATGGATTGCGTTGAACCTGGGCTACAAAGCAGAAATACTACTGTTAATGTGGATGTTCCAGTAAAAAAAGCTGATGACGGTGCTACAATTCACTGGGTTAATTCTAATCAAGTTATTAATAAGGATGAAAAAGTAAAATTTACCATCGGTGGATCAATTAATCTTTGCCACTCTCAAGAAGGAAAGAATCCAAGAAAAGTGCTTGTACCTGCTAGCTTTTGTGCTAATGGTAACATGCCAAATTATGATAAAGCTAAGGACATTAGTAAAGTGCCAGATAATTATGGTATTGATGAAAATGAATTATGTAGGGAGCGGGGTTTTGGTAGTAATAGACGTTATGTTGACACTGAAATCAAAGTCAATCCTGGTGATAAATTAACCTTTAGTTTAGTGCCAAGAGAAATGAGAATTGATCACAGCAACCCAAAAGGTGTCAGCTTTGATGACAGCTATTATAAAAGTGAAGAAGGAATTGAGAAAGTTAATGTAAATGAAATATTAAAAGGAGGGGAGTTTTTTACAGATAAGGATGGTAAAAGAATAAAAGTGAAAACTTCACCATTGGACAAAGAAAAAGTTCTAGTTGGCAACGGATACACTCCATATGATAATAAAGTACATTTTAATAAAGATCATATTGGAAAAGATCATACTGGAAGTGAAGTACCATGGATAAATGGCGCGTTATTAGATTTACGTAGAGCTAAAATAGGATTAGATGAATTATGTGGTAAAGATCGAAGTGATGGTTGGGAAAGAAGATGTGGTTTGGACAAAATGAAAAAATACAGCTCTTATGAGCTTAATTGTTATGATCAGAATATATGTTATAACGAAAATGGTACATGGAATAGCAATGGTAGGAATTGTGTTTCTTCAATAAGGTATAAAAAGTACGATGATGAAAAAGGTGCATGCGATATGTACTCTCATCTCAAAGAAATGGAAAAGGATATTAAAGCAGGTACTTTTACTGAAGATGATGATTCTTGGGCCGAGGCTCTTGTAGCAAAAATTGGAGCTCCTTACTTCGGTGATATTCCCGAGAGTAGGCGTGATGATATGAAAGACACTGCTGAAGGTTCTCAATGTCTTCCAAAAAACAATGGGGCAAAAGGTGATAAAATATGTTCAAAAATTAGCAATAAATCTTTTGAAGATTTTTCTTTGGAATTGAATCATGCATACAAAATAAATGAAGATGTCACACCTGATAGCAATGTTATGCTTGCTATAGCATATTATGGCGCTTCTGGATTTAAGAGAGGCGGATATCATGTTGAAGTTAGTAGATCGTGTGAATTCACTAATGGCCAAAAGCTATATATGTATCTAGGTGATGAACCACCTGCAATATCACTTTTTGAAACTCCAAACTTTAAGGAAGTAGAAAGTTTAAATAAAAAAACAGAAGGTAATGTTGACTATTATATAATAGATGGAAGTCACTTAGACGAAGGAGAATCTAAAAAGATATACTTTGGAATTGATGTAAGTAATGTAAAAGAAGAGGATATTACGGACAAAGATGGCAAATATTATGAAAATAACCAATATAATGTAAATTTATTTGTCAAAAAGAAAATCAATGATTTTATTTCATCGACTATGAACAAGATATTTGATTTATTTTTGGGAGAAGAAGAAGGGAAAAAGGGTGTAGAGTACATCATAAACAAAAAAGATGCTGGTAGCATGTATAGTTCATACGAAGAATATAGAAAAGGTCTGCTTCAAGGTGTGAGAGCCTTACTTACTTTATATGTTATATTTACTGTTGTGGGATATATGCTTGGAACAGTACAACTGAGTAAGTTTGATTTCATTATTAGGATGACTAAGATAGCATTTATAGCTTTTGTCTTTAGTGATAAAAGCTGGGAGCTTTTTGGTACAAATTTAGCTAAACTTTTTATAGGTGGTAGCTCTTATTTGGTTGATAGTTTTTCTGGATATATAGGTGAAGGAGGTAAAAAATTTGCATTCTTAGATTTAACTGTTGGGGTATTATTCACAAGCGAAACTTGGTTAAAGTTTCTATCGTTGATGCTTGCTGGTCCTTTTGGGTTTATTGCATTTTTATTGATACTTAAGGCTACTTTTACGTTTTTAACATGCTTTATCAGCGCTATAGTGAAATATTTAATAGCCATTGTTTTTGGAGCAATTTTATTGTCATTAACACCTTTATTTATCGTGTTTATTTTATTTCAACAGACCAAACCCTTGTTTGATAACTGGATAAAAACGCTGGCTCATGTTTCATTACAACCAGTCATTTTATTTTCGTCCTTGTCTCTTTTAAATCAATTAATGTATTCAGTATTATATAATCTCACAAATTTTTCTGCATGCTACCAATGCTTAATTAGTATAAATTTCTTATCATATGATCTATGCCTTATGAAATCAATACTACCGCTTGGATACAGTCCTGGGACTAGTGTTGATGTCGCATTAAATGGTGGAAGAGCTAGTGGACATTTTGCAGCATTACCCATAGATTTAATCCAAGCGTTTATATATTTGATGATTGCCAGTGCAATGAACGCATTTGTTTCTGCATCAGAAACTATTGCGCAAGCAATTTTCAAATCTGGTTATGGAATTGCTGGTAGTGTAAGTCGAGTTGCTAGTAGTGTATCTCAATCTATGTTGTCAACTGTTGGTGTTGATGATGATACCCAAGGTATGATACAACGCATTAAGGGAGCAGAGCATAAAGGTCCAACCAAAATTGAGGCTAAAGCTAAGGCACCTAACACGCAACCTGAAGCACCAAGTCAATCGGGTAATAAAGGTAGTGGTTCTAATGAAACAATGAGTACTTCTAAAGCTAAGAAAGATGGAGGAAAACGTAAATGATATCATGCAGTAACGAATTAAAAAGATATTTTAAGTAAAATTTTAGAAATTTATTTCTCTGTGTTTAGAAGAAGTTTGGATATGCAATCACGTTTAGGCAACCGTTGGTTTAGATTATTACTTTTTGCAGCTTATATGTTGATAATAGGTTGCAGCAAGAATGACATGCCCTTTCCAAGATGTATATCAGCTGACTACTTCGGTCCTGAACCTGTTGCAGTTAGCGCTCATTTTACAAGCGATCACGAAGACTTTATTCCGGAAGACGGGGAAATTATTGATTCTGATACTGGGGAAATTAATTATGGCTTTCATCATAACCAGGTAGTTAAATGGAAAGATACAGGGTTAGAAACCAATGGAGATAGTTTAATAGTACGAGTCAATGGTGCGTGGACATCGTGGAGTAATAATAATAAGAAAGAATCTAAGGGTAACTATGATTTGCAGAGTTTGGAGCAATTAAAGTACGCAACTAAATTTGAAGGAGGGAAGGGTGATAACAGCTTGCCTGATTTTCACTTGGTTTGTAATGATTATAAAATAAAGAAACAAGATCTTTCAAATTGTTCTGACGTAAATTGTAAATGTATTGATGAAGGCAAAGATACAAATATGATATCACGTGGCGTTCCATGTTGGTTCACCAATGGCCATGGTGCGTATCTTTTATTTAGAAGATCCTCAATAGGTAGTGATGGTAAAAAGACATTTATAGACTCAGATCCAAATGAAAATCTGAAGTCTATGCGTAATCCTCCATCCCCTACTATACACTTAGGTTACAACTCTACAGCAGAAGGTGAAAGTGGAGTTTTTACTTTAGAAAGGAATAGCAACAAATTAAAGGATGAAAAGTGTGATGTATTGCCATTAGAAAAGGGGTGGAAAATATATGTAAAAATATTAGATGGATACTATTTAGATAATGCAGGTGGGTATTCATTTGAGTTTTTGGGGGGAGTTCAGCATCCAAGTGAACCTAAATTTTTTGACGAAGTTTATAAGTATCTAAAATGCGTGTTATTGATCAATAAAAATTGTAAAGCATACTTCAATAGCGATGAACCTGCAGCTGCGCAAGCCATGTTCAAAAACATAGTGAAAGAGGGCTCAAGTTTTCATAATTTTGTACTTTCCTTGCTTGTTCTGTTTATAGTGATTTCATCACTTCTTTACCTTTTCGGTATGATACAAGAAACTAAGCATGATATGCTTATCAGAATGATGAAGTTCACGCT
This sequence comes from Wolbachia endosymbiont (group E) of Neria commutata, assembly GCF_964026735.1. Classification (NCBI taxonomy): domain Bacteria; kingdom Pseudomonadati; phylum Pseudomonadota; class Alphaproteobacteria; order Rickettsiales; family Anaplasmataceae; genus Wolbachia; species Wolbachia endosymbiont (group E) of Neria commutata. The sequence continues at coordinate 729,930 of NZ_OZ034692.1, read as the reverse complement.
CGTAGTAGTATTAATATCTCCTGGAAGCTTTGAATTTTTCTATAATCATTTTCTTGTTTTATTTGTTGAAAGCCTTGAGCAGTTGATAAAGATAATTACTAATTTTGCCCCTAATTCAAATGCTGACGAATTGTTCAGCTTTATGGGGAATATGTATGATAAATTTTTTGCTTATTCTGTTTGGAAAAAGTTTGCAGCGTTTTTTCATTATCAAATGTGGGCAAGCATCTTTATGGTACCGGCGATTTTCATAGGAATAGTTTTATATTTCTTATTATGTTTATATGCTTTCATAATATTTCTCTCTGGTTTTATGGGAATAGCTTTTCTTATAGCTATCATGCCACTGTTCCTAATTTCCATTTTATTTTCACAGCTAAAAAGCCTATTTGAAGGTTGGATAAAATTCTGTATCAGCTTTTGTTTACAATCAGTTATGATGTTCACCCTATTGTCATTGCTGGCTGCTATCATAATGAACACCTTCTATAGACAATTAGGTTTTACTGTATGCTACAATAAATGGTTAGAGATAAGGCTGTGCGCTCCATCATGGATGGGAGGTTTTTGTATTCAGGACAAGCAGTATTTCGGTTGGACTCCAGGGCAAGTTTTTGTGCCTTATACTATCGGAGAAGCCTCTCCGCTTAACATAGATAAAAGTATGGAAGGTATGAGCAGAGCAGGTGGTACAGTAAAATTTACCGGTGGAGCTGGATATATCCCTCTTCCACCTGATTATATTGAAAAAGGTTTTCGTTATATAGATTATCCTTTCTTTAACCCAGTTCCTGGCACTGAGAGGAATCCAGCAGATCATTATATTGCAGAAAATGATATAGTAGTTAATAAGACTTGTGATTTAAAAGATCTGGTTCGTTTAACAAATAGTTTATTACATGCAGTGGAGCAGTCTGAAATCTTATTACTTATCAGTAATATAGATAAAAAGCTAGAAGGCATAGATAAGGAAATAATTGGTGACTACAAAAATGGTATTATTCGATCAGATTTAAAAAATAAAATAAGGCTTTTAGTGGAAAATATAATTAAAAAAAATACAAGTTGTAGGTTACAGAATTTCTATAAAGTAAATGAAAAGTATCAAGACAATAGTGACTATCAAAGAGTGCAAGATATAAATAGAGGCTATTTAATCAATGCAGCGGAAATCTTTATACTATTCTTGCTTTCATTTCTAATGTTCTCATTGCGCAAGTCAGTGCAAGAAATGGGCTCAAATATTGCTGGTGGTGGATACAGTGTTTACAGTATATCTAGTATGTATAGTCCTCATGCTAACACTGGTGCTGGCATTGGTGCTGGTGATTTATTAGGAGAGTTAGTAGCAGAACATGTGCAAAAACCTATTGGTGGCAGTTTGGATGCTCTAGGTAATTTTGTTACTGGACTTCCTAATAGGCTAGCTGGAGGAGCGGCAAATTTGGTTGGCAGGTTGCTTCCTATGAATGTAACTATTTTAGGTAAAGAATTTAATCTAACAAAGCTAGATTTGAATGCGCCCCGTAAACTTGTAAACACTGCTATTGAAGCAACAAAATTTGCAACATCACCTAAAAATGATGTTGATAAACTTGAGGCAAAAATTTACAGGTCATTTGGAGTTTACGAAGATGATATTGAACATAGAAAAATTGGTAAATACCTAAATTACTACAAAGGTTGTGTAGGATCACACTTGGGCTATACATTAGAAGATGCTATGAAATTTACTTGGGAGCATGGCCTTGATTCTACAGGAAAACGTGGTTACGAACATAATCTACTCTATAGAGCAAAATCGCATAGAGAAGAATTTTTAAAGAAGCTTCATGATTACACCATTGGTTACAAAAGGAAGCCAGAAAAGGATAAAGACGAGGATGGCGATAGCCAATCACATGAATCAACAAACGCATCACCTGTGGATCCAACATCAGGCGAATTGCTACAGGCAAAAACATCACCACCAAGCGAAACAGTTATACGGAGTACACCAAGTTCGCGAACAACAAGAAACTCGCTTAAAGGGAAAGCACCAAGTCCACCAACTTTATCAGAAAAAAAAGTTAGTAGGGATGTGCCAACTGACCTACCAGGTCAAGAAAGTGATGAGGAGCAGAGTTAACGATGAAGACTAATAAAAATTTTAAAGGTTTTGATTACTACAAATTGCAGCAAGACAATGATGGTAATATAAAGTTGAATGACTATGATGATGTTTTTAATGCCCGTAGGGCAAAGGTTGATATCTTGCTTGATAGCGTATCACCGGATAACGATGTCGATTTTGCTAAATTAAATAAAGCGCTGAACGAGAAATTTATCAATGATAATGGGTTGTGGTCTACATTGGATAAAGAAGATCATGAGATCGCACAAGAAGAGTTTAAGATATTTAACATTTTAGACAATCTAGACGACCTTGCAACTATTAAAAGTGAAGATTTATTAGAGGTTAGTTTATTACTTTCAGACCTTAGCTTCATAGAAAGAAATATTGTGCTCAATGATGACCAGGATTCAGATCTAGCTGGCTTTAGAAACTTATTTATCGGAAAAAAAGCATCTGGTGAAGTATATAGTGATAAAGAATGTAAAGATTTTCTCGATGATATAGATAAAATCAATACTTTAGTTAAGTTAGAATTAGAAAGCAGAATTGACAAAATGAATAATGATGAAAGAAATGATTATGGCGATTTACAAGATGAGATCGGTCAAGCAATCGACATAGTTAATAAAGATAATTGATTAATCTTTTCTCCTAAATGACTCTGGTATGTGTTCTTTATTGGGCTGCTATTGACATTAATTATATAGCGTTAAATAATTAGTGATTTGGAGCTTAGTATGCTGCGTATTATTGCAGGCAAATACCGCGGAAGGAAAATAGCTACATGTAAGAATCTAGCTGCACGGCCAACTATGAGTATTGTCCGAGAAGCGATATTTAGTATACTTCCCTCAAGAAAGCCTGTTTATAACTTAAATGTACTTGATTTGTTTTGTGGTGGTGGTTCTTTGTCATTTGAAGCACTGTCTCGTGGTGCCAAACATGCATTTATGGTGGATTCAGATTATTATAACCTACAATTTCCTAAAAAAACAGCAGAAGACTTTGGAATTACGGACAATGTCACGCTAATTTGTTGTAGTGCTGATAAATTACCACAACCTATTTCAAAGTGTGACATAGTTTTTATAGATCCACCCTATAATAGCAATTTAATTGAACCAACTTTAGATGGGCTAGCCCACTCAGGCTGGTTAAGCAATGACGCATTAATAATTCTAGAGATTAAGAGAAATAAAGATTTTCAGTGTAACAAAAATTTTAGTGTAATTTTGGAACGTACTTATGGTGTAGCAAAAATAATTTTTCTTTCTCTATCCACTAATAGCCTGTCTTAAAAACATTTAAATAGCTAATTTATTAAGTATAAAGATTACCGTTAATATTGATGGTTAATTTAAGATTAGACCCCCTGCGAAACAACGTGAAGCAAGTTGCTGATAAAATCAGGTAAGAAATCCCCAGCCCAAAAATTATTAAAAACTATGCCGCAAGTTCACAATACCCGCAATAATATTAAATCTCATGTTATATTTTTTCTGAAAATTGCGGTAAATATTTGACATAATCTTAAAAATTTTGATCTCGCGAATCTTATTTTCTACTCGCATCCTGAACGATGCCAACTTTCGATTATGCTCCTTTTCCCCCTCCGTTAGTGGCTTTTTACGGTATTTTTTGTACGGAATCACAACGTTTTTCTGCAGTTTTTGCCAACCTTGATAGCCAGAATCAGCATATTTTATGCTATCTTTGGGCAACAATTTTTCCTGTTTTCTTATGCGAAAATCATGCATTCGACCTCGATGTGACTTTGAAATCGACAGAATTTGCCCATTTCCCTCAATCACAATTTCGGTTTTTATTGTGGTCATTTTTTTCTTTCTGGAATAAGATTTTTTACGTTTTTTTGCGTCTTTTGGCCGCTGTATCGGTTGCTCCGTGACGTCTGCTAAAATTTTTAAAATCCTTTCTGGCGTCAGCGTTCTATCCTTTTTTATCGCAATTTTTTTGGCCAATAATGGCTCCATTTTCTTCAAAAGTCGGCAAATATTTGAGTTGTGCAAATTAAACAAAAACCCTAAAAATGGATGCGTTATGTACGTTCTGTAATAAATTAGAACACATAAAATCCTGTCTTCTAGCGTCTCAACATGCGATTTTCTTCCGTGACATTTCTTTTTCGCCTCCATTTTTTCCCACTCTGGACGTACTTTTGCCACAATTTTTTCAAATTCAGATGTTGTCAGACCCGTTAATTGCCTAAAAATATACTGGGTTTTTGCAACTTTTGCGTAACTTATTGCCATTTTACTCTTCTAAAATTTTCATTTTACATGCTTTTTAGTCGTTTTCACCTACTTTCTACCTTTTCGCAGGGGGGCTACTAATATTAGGAAAATGTGGGCTAATATGGGGTATCAAGGAAAAGGTTTAAAGGATCATATAAAGAAAGAATATGGAATAGACATTGAAATTGTTAAGAGCTCTCCGTGCAGATTTTTGGTACATCAAGACACACCTATAGTACAGCCGCGAAGATGGGTTGTAGAAAGAACTTTTGCTTGGGAATTAATAGAAATAGGAGATTATTAAAAGAATATGATCTGCTAACAACTTCAACAGAAAATTTTATATATTTAGCTATGAGTAAAGTTATGTTAAGTAGGGAATATGCTTGATTTACTAGTTTGTGGACAAGCTCTAACACTTGTCTTATCGCTTTACGGGATGTTCGTACAGCTGTGGAATAAATCGCGGTATTTTAGCCGCTAATAAGTAGCGGGATGATGATGTTATTAAACAGACACAAGATTATTTCATATCTGTTTTAAAATTTCCTCTTGCTCTTTAGCGTGAATGCTAGCATACCCGCATGCAGGAGATGCAGCCACAGGCCTAGCAATGCACTTAGGTCTTTTTGCTCGAATATTCAAATTGGATAATACTTCCTCTATTAATGGATTGATAGAAAACCACCCCCCCATATTCTTCGGCTCTTCCTGGCACCATATAACTTCAGCGTTTTTATATTTCTCAAGTTCTTTACTCAGTTTATCTGCAGGAAAAGGATAGAACTGTTCTAAGCGTATTACTGCCACATCGTTTATTTTTTGTGTTTCGCATGCATCAATTATATCATAGTAAACTTTACCACTACATATTACCACTTTTCGTATTTTGTCGCTTGAAACTAAATCTTTCCTTTGCTCTCTAATCACTGTGCAGAATGTTCCTTCAAAGTCAGATAAATTGGAAACTGCTTTTTTATGACGTAATAACGATTTAGGTGTAAATACTATAAGAGGTTTACGAAAATCTCTATGAATCTGTCTGCGCAAAGCATGAAAATAGTTAGCAGGAGTTGAACAATTAACAACTTGCATATTATCTTCAGCACAGAGTTGCAAAAACCTCTCTATACGAGCAGAGCTATGCTCAGGTCCCTGACCTTCATAACCATGTGGCAATAATAAAACCAAACCACTTGATCGTAACCACTTTGTTTCTGCAGAAGCAATAAATTGGTCGATCATAATTTGCGCACCATTTGCAAAATCACCAAATTGCCCTTCCCATAGCACTAACGAATATGGAGAATCAAGACTATAACCATATTCAAAACCCATCACAGCATACTCTGATAAAGCACTATCTATAACCTCAAAGTGAGCTTGCTTTTCATTTATGTTGTTTAGCGGAATAAATTCTTCCTCTGTCACTTGATCAATTAGCCTTGCATGACGATGTGAAAAAGTTCCACGACCAGAGTCTTGTCCTGATAAACGCACTCCTATTCCTTCTGCTAACAATGATGCAAATGCAAGACTTTCAGCTATTGCCCAATCAATATTATTACCAGAATTTATACTGTCGATTCTTCCATCGAGTATTCTTCTGACCTTATTATTAATATTAAAGCTACTTGGAATATTGGTATTTATATGCACGCCTAATTTTTTCAGCTCATCTTGGGAAACACCAGAATCAGTATAGTACTCAATCAAATCATTAAGTCTTGCTCTTCTTAATTTTGACCACACTCCACCAAACCAATCAGCTTTCTTGGGAACAAAACCCACTGATTCTGTGAGACTTTTATCCAATTTTGCCCTAAATTCACTGCGTAATTTGGCTACTTCATCACCGTCTAATACTTTCTCTGCAATCAACTTCTCCTCATAAAGTGTCGCTGGAGTTTTATGCTTTGATATTGATTTATACGTAAGTGGCTGAGTGAAATTTGGTTCATCACCTTCATTGTGACCATATTTGCGGTAACATATTATGTCAATCACCACATCTTTCTTAAATTTCTTCCTATACTTCATCGCAAGGCTTGCAGTGAAGCTCACAGCTTCTGGATTATCACCATTCACATGAAAAATAGGAGCTTCTATAGATTTTGCTACATCAGTGCAATAAAAAGAGGATCGCGTGCAGCATGGGTTAGCTGTGAAGCCAACTTGGTTGTTAATCACAATATGTATGATGCCGCCCACTTTGTAACCTTCAATATTACTTAAGGTTAATGTTTCATGCACAACGCCTTGGCCTATAAAAGCTGCATCACCGTGTATTGCTATCCCAAGTACAGAATTATTTTTTGTGTCTTGTTTTGCTCTTATTCTTCCAGCCAGAACCGGATTTACCGCTTCAAGGTGAGATGGATTAGGACACAAACTCAAATGTATTTTTTTACCATCAGAAAGTGCTCGGTCAGAAGAATAACCAAGATGATATTTAACATCACCAGAAACCTCAAGACCAGCTGGATATGCAAGATTTCCTTGAAACTCAGAAAGCATGGCAGAATACTCTTTTCCCATAACTTTGGTTAGAACATTGAGCCTGCCGCGATGTGCCATACCAAGGACTACTTCTTCGATACCAAAAGCTGCGGAATCACTAATAATTTTTTCAATTGCAACAATAGTTGACTCTCCTCCTTCTATAGAAAAACGCTTATATCCAGGAAATTTCATATGGAGAAACTGCTCAAACATTTCAGACTCAATCAAGTACTTAAGCATTTCTCCTTTATCCTGTGAATTCAGTTTGTAGTTTTGGCTTTCTATTTTTTCTTGCAGCCATATTCTTTCTTCATAGGAAGAGATATGCATAAATTCAAAACCGATATTTTTGCAGTAAATATTCCTATAGATTTCAGCATCAGACGCTGGAGGTAGATTCGAATATTTTTTGTAATCTATTGATTGATTCTCATTTGGCGATAATGGATCAAGATCTACAAAAAAATGACCATAAGATCTAAAAAAAATTGCCGAACTAGCATCTGTTTCAGCTACATTCTGCACATTACTGGATTCTGCCCTATTAATACCTATATCACTCGAAAAAATTCTCTGCCAATCTTCTCCAATTGATTTATCCCCTTGTAAATAACGGCTATACATTTCTTCTACAAACTCTGCATTATCACCATGAAGGCAGGAATTGTTTTTTAAATCAGGCATAGTTACTATATTGAATATCAAATACTATCAATTATAGCTTAATTTTTTTTAAATAGAATTTTTTTGATCTCTATAATATCCTTTTGACAAAAACGCCTTAACTTCCTCTCCACTTTTTCTGGGTAAGGTCAGACCTTATTCTATAACTTTTTTTGCCATGCTTGATTTTAAGCCACGAATAAAATCCTCAATGCCACACGAGTTTCTACCCTCCATTTGTACAACTTTAGGAAGTAAAGTGCCGCCTCTTAAGCTTATATGCATATTATCATTCATAATCTCACCTTGCTTTGAAGCCAAATGTCCGTTTATTTCAAAATCAGCATCAAGTATTCTTATGCGTTTATTTTCCATCTTGATAAATGCCTTTGGATAAAACGCTTTAATTTTTCTGCAAGCAACTTCACAAGTATCACTCGCATAAATTTTATAATCCTCTACTTTATCAGCGTAGCATGCATCATTGTCGTTCTGTTCTATAGGAACGTGTTTTTCAATTCCATTTAGCACATCCAGTAATAAATGACCACCTAGCTCAGACAATTTTTCATGTAGTACTTCATAATTGTCATTCTTTTCAATAGGAAGTTTTTCCTGTTTTAAAATAGGACCAGAGTCTAACCCCTCATCTAATTGCATAATACTTACACCAGTTTCTTGATCTCCCGCTAAAATTGTGTGTTGAATTGGAGCTGCACCACGCCATCTTGGTAATAATGAAGGATGAATATTGATGCACCCATACTTTGGAGTATTTAAAATTTCTTGTGGAAGTATTAATCCATATGCAGAAACAACTGCAACGTCAGGTTTAAAATTTTTAAATTTTTCTTGCTCTACCCAAGGCTTTAGAGAAATAGGAGTGCATACCTCTATATTATTTTCTTCAGCAATAACATGTACTGGAGATTTTGTCAGCTTTTGCCCGCGACCAGAAGGTTTCGGAGCCTTGGTATATACTGCTATTATCTCATTAGACCCCTTGCATAACCCGATTTCTGTGAGCAGTAAGATTAACGCACTAACAGCAAACTCTGGTGATCCCATGAAGATAATTCTCATGCTGCTGATCCCTCTGCTACCCCTTTTGCTTTGGGAAATCAACAATTCTCTGCTAATTTACCACTTACAATTTCCACCAATTTGGCAAAATCATCTTTATAATTAACAGCTATTTCAGCAAGAATCTTTCTATTTATCTCGATCTCAGCAAGCGCAAGGCCATGCATAAACTTACCGTAAGTAAGCCCATGCTCTCTTGCCGCTGCATTAATACGTATTATCCATAAACTACGGAAATCACGTTTACGATTTCTTCTGTCTCTGTAAGCATATTGCAATGCTTTTTCAACTCTTTGCAATGCAGTTCTATAACAACTTTTTGCACGTCCTCTATAGCCTTTTGCTAATTTCAATATTTTTTTATGACGAGCGTGGGTAGTGACTCCACGTTTTACACGAGCCATTCTATTTTACCTCCATTTTACTAAAGACCATAAGGCATATAAAGTTTAACTATGCGCGAGTCAGATTTACCAAGAATCGTTGTACCACGCTGATTACGAATATTAGATTTACTCCTCTTCACCATTCCATGCCTCTTCCCCGACTGAGTGGCAATAACCTTACCCTTAGCTGTAAGACGAAAACGCTTCTTTACAGAAGACTTGGTTTTTAATTTTATTTTTTTCATACTCTAAATAAACTCATAAATATCACTATTGAATCCTTTAATAGCAACTAAGTAGTAGTATAAATAATTTTATTAAAGAATCAAATTAAAATTGTATATTAAAGAAGCTTAAATGTAATTACACCCAATATGTGAGTAATTTTATCTTTATTTCCCAGCGGCAACAGTACTTGTCTTATTTTCGCACTTTCGCTTTCTTCTTCTTCTTTAATTGGGCATTCGCTATCTACTATAGTATCAAACTTATCAATAACTGCATCTATCTTATATAATCGCAAAAATGGTGCATCAATTGCATACTTATCATCAATGCGCATTTTTTTCTCAAAACCATAGAAGTCAACAGCTTTTTCTCCTGCATCTTCACAAATATAACCTTGTTCTTCAACTGCAATGATAAAACAATTTTGCCATGACTCCATTATTTCAGAAGTATCTATCTCATCTCTTCTTGGCCATGGTCTGCCACCTTTTATGTCACTCCAATGCTCAGCAACTACATTTGCTATTCTTCTTTCTTTTCCCGTATAAGCACTCATTCTAATTTCCACATGTAAAATACAGATATGAAGTAAATTTATCGTGAATATATTGATTTTTTCTTACTATAAGGTGCATGTTGCTAAAAGCTCTAACAGTATTTACATATTATGTAAATTACTATTCTTTAATATATAATCTAAAGCTTTATTCTAAATTATTTAAATAATTATACAATAGAGTTGTGCAAAGTTTTAGTAAATAATTCACCATGGCGTAATTAATAGAATTTATATTACATAATATTTTCATTATAAGGATAACTTTTCATATGGTGTTTGGGATGTTTAAAGCTTAAGTTTTATGTTATTATAAATGTAGATCTTAATATTAAAAATAATATGGTAAATATTAATACAGAGAAACAGATAACAGGATTTTTTGTATACATTATTGGTTTTTCAGGTAGTGGTAAGCTTTCCACTGCCGTAGAACTGTCAAATATGATAGATGCGTTAATTATAAATATAAACTTGTCTAATAATGCTCAAGTTTGTTCTATATATGACGATACTTTTGAACGTGATCAAATCCCTAAAGAAGTCCAAGGCAGGTTGTATGATATTGCACAAATTATGCTTCGGGTAATAGAAATTTATCCAATTAGCTCAAAAAATTACATATTCATCGATGAGCTAATCAAAAATAATGACCATGATATTAGGATGTATAATTCAATAATAGAGCTTAGTGAAAAAATGAATACTAAGGTTCTTCCTATAGTGCTCAAGTGCAATCTTTCTACATTACAAAAGCGGGTTGAATCAAAAAGACAGAGGGAGAATAGGAAGTTTACTAATCCAAGCCTTACCGCAGAAAAATTTAGAAGAAAAAACTTGTTTATACCACCCAACGCTATAGAGATAGAAAACTCGGACATAAGCGCAAAAGAAGTAGCTGAAAAAATAGTAAATCAGATGCGTAAATTTAGCTGAATTACTAGGTATGTATGTCAGAGGATAATTTATAACGATTTCATGTATTGAGGATTATTCAAATATAAAGGTTCAGCATTATTTAAATTTTGCTTATTTTTGAGCCTATAACGTACCAATAATCCAGCATGACTTGCGTTTGGTTGTTGTAAGTTGCAGTCTTTATGTGTAATGCAGTCACTGCTTACCATTGCAATCTGGAATTCAGGGCAACCAGCGTCACACGCTGGAATGACATCAGTTGGACCTGATAGTGGCAACAAATTGCAATCAAATAACTGTGTATAAAACCCTTGTGTATTTTTGATTATGGCTCTGATGTTTTTCTTGTTATTTGTATAAAGTAAAGATATCGCATATGCTTGAATTTCCAAGGCACTCACTCCATATAATGGTTTATTTGTAGCAAGACTAATACCCTGCGCTGCAGATACACCAGCTCTAATTCCAGTAAAGCTTCCTGGTCCAACCACTACTGCTAGATGATCTATTTTATCGTAGTTATAATTATTCTTATTGAATAAAGTATCCAGAATTTGAAAAAATGACTCTGCGTGATTGTTGCTGGCAGAGTTATGCTCTATAAAGTAACTACCATCATAATTGATTATCGCTATTGAACTACCGGCGCCTACAGTATCAATTGCTAAAATAGACATCACTTAAGTTTGTTATAGAGTTTTGTAAACATCATAGTGAATGCACCGTTACCCATAACATTTGCTGAAGTGATTATTGGGTCAAATACTATATATAATGCTGTGATTAATGAAAGCATCTCCGGAGAGAATTTAAGATACTTTTCAAGAATAGGTAGCATTACCACAATTCCACCTGCTGGCACTGCAACGATAGCAAATTTGAATAATAAAAAATAAACAAGGAAGGTCACATAGTCTGTTGTACAAAGTGGATAACCAGAAGTGATCATCATTGACAATATTATAATAAAAAAGCAGTCACCTACTAAATGAAAACTAGCAGTTATTGGTATCACAGACGATGCCACATTATCTTGCTTTACATTTTTTTTGCTTCCTTCGAGCGTGAGTGGCATGGTTGCATTGCTGGACATTGTGCTCATTGCAGTAATAAATGCTGGCATCATATTGCCTATACTAGCTACCCAATTTGTAATCTTGAATGAATTTGCTGCCCCGTATAGGAGGAAAACATAAAGGTAAGCCACAGATGTTATAATAATAAAAATTATTGAGTAATTCTTGAATATTAAAGATAAAACCTCGTCGTGCTGCATTTTTAAAGCAAGCCCAAGTACAAATATTGGAATAACGGGTGTCAAAAACACTTTCAAAACAAATAGAGTTAAATCTAACATTTTTTGTGAAAGTTCTTTACTTTTTTTAGGTAACAACAAAGAGGCGATGATGCTTGATATAAACCCGAAAGCAAGAGCATGAAAATTAGAAAGTAGTGTAGGAAGTTCAAATGACCATAAAGGAGCTATCGCTTCTTTGTGCTGCGCTATATCGTGCATAGAGCCAGTATTCTTTATTATAAAATATCCAACAGAATAAGCTATTAGGCTTGAAGCTAGGTTTGATAAAAAAATTGTTATTACAAGTAATAATATAAACTTTACAGCTGATTGTTTTAGATTATTCACACTACTAAAGATTAGAGTGAAAACAATGAATGGCATTATAAACAACAAAACCTCTTTGATACTGAGACTCACTGAATATAAAAAAGTTTTTGCTTCTATGGCTACCGAGTGACCAAAAAATGCCGCAAAAGCTATAATAGCAAGTAAGGTGAATAGTTGTAGCATATTCTGATGAAGTAATATTTTATTAAAGATAAATACAACAGGTTAAATATTAAGTAAAGTGAAACTATTTTTAGATAGTTAAGAAGCAATATGGTAGCAGCGTTCAATGTCTTACATAATTCAACAAAAAGGGTATATATACTGCTTCACGGAGCATGGCACGAAAGTTGGCATCGTTCAGGATGCGTGTGGAAAATAAAATTCGCGAGATAAAAATCTTCAAAATAATGTCAAATGTTTACCGCAATTTTCAGAAGAAATATAACATGAGATTCAATATTATTGCGGGTATTGTGAATTTGCGGCATAGTTTTTAATAATTTTTGGGCTGGGGATTTCTTACCAGATTTTATCAGCAACTTGCTTTACGTTGTTTCGCAGGGGGCTACTGTCATAGAATCTTGAAATTCTGTAATTTAAGCATTTTGATGCCATTGGGTGAACGATTACGGATTAGCTTAATGAGAGTCCACGCTTCAACTGATACTTTATTTCTTCTTTAGAAGCTCTATATCTAGTTATTTGAACTAAAAAGGCGTGAAAACCACTTAGCCAACCAAAAGCTACCAACTTTTTCTTGTAGTTTATTTAAATTATGAGACTTCTCGTTGCTAACATTTTTATTATTTTCAATTTGATATCCAGAATTTTCCAATGGCTTAGTGATTTCAGCATGACCATTTAAATGAATATCTTCTCCTTGTTTTAAAGTGAATGCATCCACATCTAAACTATTATCAATACTGACATTGAGTGTAATATTGTACTCATTCTCTATTATAGCAACAGTACTCCGTTTATTGTTAAAAATATGTGCTACAACTGCACCATGTGCTACTAAATCAAATAATTTATTTCGATTCTTATTTGCAATGTATTGTAAATCTCTGAGTATCGATGTCACAATTACTTCGCTGGATTTTACCCTTCCAATTCCCTTGCAGTAAGAGCACTCTGTGGTGTTAACTTCCTGTATGTTTGGTTTAATTCTTTGCCTTGAAAATACCATTAAGCCAAAGTCGTTTATATAGCTAAATTGAACCTTAGCTTTATCTTGCTTAAATGCTTGTCTTATAGCAGATTCAACAGCTCTACAATATTGGTACCTTAGCATATCAATAAAATCGACCACTATTAACCCTGATAATCCCCTTAGGCTTACTTGCCTGGATATTTCAGGTGCTGCTTCCATGTTGGTTCTATAAGCTGTTTCCTCTATACTATCTTCTCCTGTCATTTTTCCTGAATTCACATCTATTGAAACAAATGCCTCAGTTAAAGTTATTATTAGAGATCCCCCAGATGGAAGCTTCACTCTATTGCTATATAGTTCAGAAATTTGATCCTCAATGCCGTAGTAGGTAAATATTGGAATAGAACCTCTATATAACCTATAACGTAATTTACTGCCTCTTAACGCATTTTGAGCATACTTTCTTACTTCTTCGAAAGCTTCCCTTCCAGTTATTACGATTTCTACATCATTGCCACAAAAATCACGGACAGATCTCATAATTATGTCTGCTTCATTATAGACTAATGATGGAGCATTTATAGAAGAAACATTTTTTTGTATATTCTGCCATAACGAAGATAAGTAATTGTAATCCTGTTCAATTTCTTTCTTGCTTTTTCCTGAACCAACAGTCCTTATTATTAAACCTGACCTTCTTGGTAAATTTAGTAAATCAAGCACTTCCTTTAGTTGTTTTCTAACACTAGAGTCTTCAATTCTACGCGATACTCCACCTTTACTCATGGAATTTGGCATAAAAACACAGTATCTACCTACTAAGGTTATGTATGTTGTAAATGAGGCTCCCTTGTTACCTCGTTCTTCTTTAGTAAGCTGAACCAATACTTTTTGATTTACTGAAATAACATCCTGTAATTTGTATTTCTTGTATAAAGGTACTTCTCTAACAAAATCATTACCGGATTCACTGCTGCTCTTACTATTTGTGTGATCTGAAGAAACAGTTGTCTTAGTATCATTACCTTCTTCTGCGCAATGATCATTTGAGTAATGCTCAAAAAGAGCTTCCTTTTCTTTTTCCGGAATATTGAAATAATCCAGAGATATCTCGAAAAAAGACAAAAAACCTTGCTTATTTTTACCGTATTCGATAAAAACAGCTTGCAAAGAAGGTTCTATACGCTTTACATAAGCAACATATATATTACCCCTTAATTGTTTTTTTTCCCTAAATTCTTGTTCAAATTCTACAACCTTATTATTGACTGATAAGGCAACCCTTACCTCATCAGAACAGATAGAACTTTCTATTAACAGTAACCTTTTAACACTAGTTGCCACTTATGTACCGTTCGCTCTTGCCATTGAAATTAATGAGTATACTATCCAATGCACTGCTTACTGTCAAGAATTTTGCAGTTTGCGTTATTACTAGTAGTATAAAGCGATTGACTTTTAGTGCTTTGCGTAATAAACTTACATGAAATTCATTGTATTATCATAAATATGGCTAAAAAAAATGCTTCTCTGCTTGTTAAATTGGTTAGCACTGCAACCAAAATAGCGAGGGATGGTGAAGAAAAATTGACAGGTTATTTTTACGTCAAAAAGCGTAACCCAAAAAAACTTATTAAAAAGCTAGAGTTTAGAAAGTATGACCCAGTGGTCAGAAAGCATGTATTGTTTAAAGAAGAAAAGTTAAAGTAGTTTTTTCATAAGGAGGGTTATTTATGAAAAATTCACAATTAGGTTGCTCTATGGTAATAGAGTTCGGCAATATAAAAGATACAAAACTGGAGTTAATAAAGATTGTTGCTCGATTAATAAATAAGAGGTACAAAACGCAGAAAAAGGCAGCAAGTGCTCTAAACATCGATCAACCTAAAGTATCTCAGATCAATAGATCAAGAGTTGAGGGTTTTGCTTTAGAATATCTGATTAATCTTTTGGTCGCATTGGATCAAGACGTACACGTAAAAATAAAGCACAATTCTGAACCTACTTAGCGTCTCAAAAAAGCTTTGCACCCACTTTCATTCATAGGGTGCTAGGCTATGTGAAAAATAGCATTCATAAAAATTTCATGACAATTTATATATTAAATAGTTTTCTTAAGCTAATAGGAAACAAGTCAAAGAAATGTTCATTCCTAACAATGATATTAAAATTGTCTGTAAGTTAGAAAAGGATGATGGGAATACAGTTAAAATTAACCCTTCAAGCCAAGGAACAGAAGAAGATCATGCTAAGGTAAAAGTTACTACTCCTGCAAGTAACATTAGTATTAGCGATATATTTAATTTTTCTCCAGGGTACTTCGATGTAGATCAACAATGGCAGAAATTTCAATTCCATGCTAACCATTCAAGTATACATAACACTAGACTAGTAGAATCTTATCAATTTAGTAAAATACAAGATTATTTATATGCAAAAAAGATGATAAAGGGTTATTGAAATTGTCTATGTGGGACGTAGGGAATAAGAGAGAATTAACTCGTCCTGTAGGTTCAAGTGAAATAATTTGTGATCCAAGAAATATACTGACCAAGGATGGCAGACTTATTGATGTAGAAGAGTATAATTATGGTAGCACAAATAAATTCTTAAAATTTGTTCCATCATGGAGTAAAGAAGTAAAAGTTGTGAGAATTGATCATATTGATGGAGATGATTCTACACAAGACAAACAAATAGGAGAATTACCTGTTGTATATCCCTATTTTGATGCAGCAACCTCTCAAATAAAGTTTATAGGAGGTGGAAACGTTAGTGATGCTGCTATAAAATATGTAGGTGCTGATAGTGGATATTTCACTATAGAATTAAAAAATGGCATTCAATATGGTTATTTTTCAGATGAAAATGGCAAGCCAACCAGTCAATCTGAATATAATAAATTTCCATTACCAGATATAGATCCTTTGCAATTAACACTACCTGCAAACATCGAAGAACTAGCACAAAAAAATTTAGAATTAGAAGAGTGCCACTCTGCAGCCCTGAGTACCGCACAAGTTAAAGGCAAAGCAATATCCACAGTTGTAAATAGAGTTAAACGCCAAGTTGAGGAGGATGAAACCTTTAAAGGCGATATAAAAGATTTACTAAAAGGTGATCAAAGCTTTAAAAATAGCGTAAGGGGAGAAGCTGGTCCAGCAGGCCCTACAGGATCTCAAGGTGTTCAGGGAGATAGAGGCTTTGAAGGAATTCCAGGTGCAACTGCAGAACAAGTTGCTAAATTCTTATTAACTCAGAAAGGAAATGATTTAGGAAAAGCAGTGATTGATGCAGATTCATCCAATCAACATCCATTATCAAGTTGGCTTAAAAATCAGCTGAAAGGTGATCAAGATTTTCAAGAAAATGTTGCTGATGAACTGCTTGATAGAACTAATGGCAACAGCATAGTGTCAGAAGTTGCAAAAAGAATGAACAAAAGATCAGTGGAAGATAGAGCTGTAAAGAAAGTAACAGATAAGGTTGATGTGCAGGATGTTGTGGATAAAGTAGATCAAGATAAAGTTATAAAAGAGCTCATAGAGGCTCTTGGTAGCAATACTACTGAAGCAATTATTCGAAATAAAATTCGCGGTGTCAGAGACACTAGATTTGCCGATAAACTTGTCAAAGAGGTTGGAAGCGATAAAGCTAAAGATATTGTTAGTGATAAAATTACTGATCCATCGCTACTTATTGATAAGCTTTTAGAAAAGAGTTCAGATCTTGAACAAAATGTCATAGCAATTTTAACTGATCCAAACAACACTGGGTTAATAATTAAAGTATTTGCAGAAAAATATCCTGAAATTGACATTGAGTCTATTATAAAAAATTTACAAAAACCTCGTGCAGCAAGGGATTTGAATGTTCGAAATAGCTTCAAACAGGGAGAAGAAGCAGCACAACAGGCAGAAATTGCACAAAAATCTGCAGAAAATGCCAGAGATGAAGTAAAGGCTTTGCCAATCAAGCACAGAGTTCTGCAAAAGAGGCCACGTCAGCAAAAGATGCATCCATTAATTCATTGCATGATATTGCCCAACGCTACTCAAATTTAAATAGAGATAAGAGTAATCTGTTAAGAAAAGCGCATAAGGTAAAAAGAAGTACAGTGGAAGAAAATGTGAGTGAAGAAACTACACAAATGCTAACAATGCACGATATACGCAGGCTTTTGGAAAAAAACGTAAGTGAATCAGCAAATAGAGTAAAAGGAATGCGAAAAATATGGTAGACTTAAGTGAAGAGAAAACGGTAAAAGAAATAGAAAAGATAAATTCGCAGGTAACACAAATCGAATCAGAAGTTTTAGAAGTTAAGGATATGTTTACACAAGTAGATGAAAGACAACAAGAGATTCAGGAAAGAACGCAAGAAATTGAACGAGATGTTCACCAAGTTGGGTCTGACTCTCTAAATGCACAACGAACAAGCAGGAAAGTTGTTCAAAGAGCTGATGGCTCAAGAATCAAAGCTAAACAGGCTGCGGAAGAGTCAGTAGATGCACGAGATGAATCTCAAATTTTCGCTGAAAATTCATCAAATTCTGCGAGTGAAGCCCAAGTATCTGCAGAAAGAGCAGTAGATGCAAGAGATAAGTCTCAAAATTTTGCAGAAAAATCACAAAATTCTGCAAGTGAAGCCCAAGTATCTGTAGAAAAAGCCGCTCAAGCTATTGAGAAAATAGAAGAAGAAATTAAAGATATGGAGCAGCGAATACCACATACAACACCTTATTCTAGCGCATATAAAGAAAAAAAAGATCAGATAAAAATAATTCAAAGTGATAATAATTCAACTAAAATAGCAATTGAGGGCAAAGGTGTTATTGGTAAATTCTCTAAGACCGGATATTACTTTTGTAGCGGTCAATTACACATGCATAACCCTGAAACAGGAGTTGATATAGTCATTCCTTCAGAATTTAACCTTCTCAAGGTTGTAGAAAATTCAGAAATGCCCACACATTATATGTTGGTGCTCACAAATCAATTGGGCAATGAGCTCTTTGAATATAAAAAATACGATCCAACTTTTTGTTCTCTTGCGAACGAATTTAAATCTCTAGATTTACAACAAATTAAAACTCTAAATAAGATTAATTTTCAGAATGGATCGTATTTTATATTAAAACCAGGTGCTGTTAGCTCTCAGGGTTATGCAGTTAATGTGCATGAAATTGAATCCAACGAAAAAATTGGGACGCTGGTCGATGAGTTTTGCTACTATCAAAATGGCAAGTTCAATTATATGAATTACCACACAGGAAGTGAGATTCACCATTCTTCGTCTCATGAACACTATTTATCTCATGAACACTATTTATCACTAAGTCAAAGCGAAAATTATCAAGCTGAATCTAGTATTGTTTGTGACGAAAGTAGTGAAAAAGTTGCACATGATGTGAACCCGATTATAACCAGCGAGTTTGGTCTACTTGAATATCTTGCCGATCATAGCCCAATTTGATGAAGCCATAGCACTTCCCAATATAAATGATAAACTTCCATAATCTCCTCTATCTCTCAAAGCTTTTAGTGACTCCTTGCTGGCTTGTCTTGTCCACCAATTTTTTGAAGTTTTGGTGTTGCAACAGTTGGTTTTATAAAAGGTGTAATGAGTTCTTTTTTATCATTGTCTCCAGTACCTAAACCCAATGCACTTAATTGGTCTTCTAAATCTTCTTTTAGTACATAGTTATCATTGCTGCCTTTTACTTCTACTGAAGCTATCAATAATCCTACATAATTGCCAGATAGTATTGGTTTATTATTGGTAAAGACAATGCGTACTCTCTCTCCTTCTGAATTAGTGAAACCCATACAAAATTCATTTGGTATAAGCTTATCATCGTCATTCTTCCTTTGATACTTGGTCGTTATGTACTCATAATCCCCATTTGTTTTTTGTACCTCTAGAATTAAGCTTCTTTCATTACACAAAACAATCTTTGGACCTTCCATTTCAGATATTTTATTGTTTGCGATAACATGAGATATTGCAAGAACAGCCATTAGAGCAAACAATGCAGCAAAACCAGCTAGTATACCCATACCAAGAGGAGTAGCTGCAAAAGCTACAAGTGGAGCGGGTGGAGCAAAGAATGCAATTGGAGCTGGGCTCCAGTATGGCATTGAAATTGTCACTAAAGAAGCTATAGAAGATAAACCAGCTGGAATAATGAGAAATGTAAGTGCAATGTTTTTACCGCGGCACCGACCCAAATTATCTACGTAAGTTGACATAACTTATCTCCTTTAATGTAATATTAATATATTTAGAGTATATATAAAAAAACATTATAATCAAGTAATTTTTAATCCAATTGCTTCGGGTATTATGCTGTTTTTTTACTTTTCGCAGGGGGGCTAATCTTTCCTTTCTCATCAACGATACTAATAAAAGTTTCTGTGAGTGAGACATCTAACCCGATATAATGCTTCTACTCAATAGCAATTACAGTATGTCTAATCTCTTTCGAGAACTGACTTACAAAAGTTGATTAGATTGCAAGATTGGTATTCAGCCCTTTCAGCCCTAGTCTCTGGGAGCGTATATATAATATCTTTTATAAGCTAATGCTTTGGTGTTTCTGATAAAGGAAATGTATCCTCTTTATTTTCTACGGTGGAAGGTGTGCTGCTTTGACTTTTGCTCTCAATTGGAGTAGTTGGGTGCATTAAAGCAATTTTTATGACTTCATCAACATTCTTAGCAAAAACTACATTAATTCCTTCTTTAATATTTGCCGGAATCTCCTGCATATCTTTCTCATTTTCACTCGGTATTATCACAGTTTTAATTGATCCTCTGAGCGCTGCGAGCAATTTTTCTCTCAAACCACTAATAGCTAAAATTCTACCACGCAATGTCACTTCACCTGTCATAGCAACACTTTTGTTAACTGGTATATCTGTCATAAGAGAAACAATAGATGTACATACTGCACCACCAGCGGAAGGACCATCCTTTGGTACAGCTCCCTCGGGAACATGCAAGTGTATATCATTATTTTGAAATTTTTCAGGCTTTATGCCAAAAGATAAACAATTTGATCGAATATAACTATACGCAGCCTTTATAGACTCTTGCATAACCTCTCCAAGCTTTCCTGTGTACTTTATTTCTCCCTTGCCCGGAATTATGACTGACTCTATCATCAAAATATCACCACCTGTTTCAGTATAAGCAAGTCCAGTTACTACTCCGACTAGATTCTCATTTTCTGCAATACCGAAGGTATGTTTACGCACTCCCAAATAATTCTGTAAATTGTCATCTCCTACAGCTATTGTCTTACTTTTCTCTGTTAATATTTCTTTAACTGCCTTCCTCATAAGCTTTGCAAGCTCTCTTTCCATGCTCCGTACACCACTTTCACGTGTATATAAACGTATCAACTTATATAGCGCATCATTAGTTACACTCCACTCCTTCTGATGTAAACCATGCTCCTTCTTTAACTTGGGAATAAGGTGGTGTGAAGCAATATTAACCTTTTCGTCTTCGGTATAACCAGATAATTGTATAATTTCCATCCTATCGCGCAAAGGATGTGGTAAATTCAAGCTATTTGCTGTTGCTACAAACATTACACTTGAAAGATCAAACTCAACTTCTAAATAATGATCAGTAAAGTGTTTATTATGCTCGGTATCCAAAACTTCAAGTAATGCGGATGCAGGATCGCCACGTGAATCAGCACCCATCTTATCTATTTCATCAAGTAAAAAAAGTGGATTACATGAATTAGCCTTCTTCATGTATTGAATGATTTTACCAGGCATTGAACCAATATAAGTTTTTCTATGTCCACGTATCTCAGACTCATCACGTACCCCTCCAAGCGATATGCGAACAAAATCTCTGCCCACTGCTTTTGCTATAGACTTTGCTAGAGAAGTTTTACCAACACCTGGAGGGCCAACTAAGCAAAGTATAGGGCCTTTTATCTCTTTTACTCTTTTTAATACTGCCAAAAATTCTATTATCCTGTCTTTTACTTTCTCTATACCATAATGGTTTTCATCTAAGATCTTTTTAGCGGCATTTAAATTAATCTTTGTATCTTTGTACTTTCCCCATGGTAAATCAAGAATCCAATGTAAGTAACTAGAGATAACTGTAGCTTCAGGTGAAATAGGATTCATTTTTTTGTATCTTTTCAACTCGGTCATAGCTTTCTCTCTTGCTTCTTGAGAAAGTTGTGTTTCGTTTATTTTTTTTTCAAATTCATTTAGTATATTCCCTTCATCACCATTTTCAAACTCACCTAATTCCTTCTGTATAGCTTTCAATTGCTCGTTTAAGTAATAAACTTTTTGAGTACTTTCAACTTGAGACTTAATTGTTTTATATAAACGGTTTTGTGCATTTAAAATGCTTATTTCTCTTTCAATAAAAGCAAAAACTTTTTTTAAACGCTCTTTTAAGCCGTAAGCTTCAAGTATGCTTTGCTTATCTGATATTTTTATATTTAAGTATGAAGCTACAGTATCTACAAGTTGATCAACTTCTTTAATTTGATCAATAGGATTGATAATAGTCTCAGGCTGGTTTTTTTTGTTCAACTTACACCAACTATCAAACGCACCTATGACAGACCGTCTCAAAGCTTCTAAATCAACATTATCTTCATCTTCTTTGTTTACATAATTGCTGTCTAATTCTACTTTAGCTTGCAACAAAGCGTGAGAACTAATATATTCTACTACTTTTCCCCTACTTATCCCTTGAACTACTACCTTTACTGCATTGTCAGGTAATTTTATTAACGGTTGTACAATATTTGCTAGCACACCTACTTCATAAAGATCTTCTGGCTCTGGATTATCAATAGATCCGTCTCGCTGTGTAACAAGAAAAACCTCCTTTGGGTGGTTACTACTTATCGCATACTCCAGTGCATTAATAGATTTTTCTCTACCTATGAATAAAGGTACCACTATGTTGGGAAATATCACTAAATCTCTTAAGGGCAATACTGGTAATAGAGCTGAATTAGAGCTTACAGCACATTCATTCATAATATACACCTAAAATTAATCATTAACTGTCATAATATTATCTTTATTATTATGATTAGCCGTTGCTTTTCCGAGCTCTACCATTTTCTTAGTGATTACTATGGTGCTGTCCTCAAATTCTCCGTTTCCAGCTTTGTACATAATGTCAAGCAAAAGTGATTCTAAAATAGCACGCAACATTCTTGCACCTGTTTTATAGCTTATAGCTTTTTTAGCAATAGCTGAGATCGCTTCATCCAAAAACTCAAGATTAACTTTGCTAAATGCAAACAATGCTTTGTATTGCTTTATTAGTGCATTCCTTGGCTCTGTCAATACATGTACTAAGTCTTCATGATTTAACTCATCTAAAACAGCATTTATCGGGACTCGCCCTACGAATTCGGGTATTAAACCAAATTTAATTAGATCTTCAGGTTGAACATCATGTAAAACATTTTTTTTCTTTTTATCTTTAGCATGGCTTATATCTGCTCCAAAGCCTACTGATGTTCCCTTTTTTCTTGCTTCAATAATTTTATCTATACCGTCAAAAGCTCCCCCACAAATAAAGAGTATTTTACTGGTATCTACTTGTATAAACTCTTGTTGCGGGTGTTTTCTTCCACCTTGTGGTGGAACGTAAGCAATCGTACCTTCCATAATCTTAAGTAGAGCTTGCTGCACTCCTTCCCCTGAAACATCACGAGTAATTGAAGTGCTTTCAGATTTCCTTGTTATCTTGTCTATTTCATCTATAAATACTATGCCACGTTGCGCCTTTGCAACATCATAATTTGCAGCTTGTAATAAACGCGACAACACGCTTTCTACATCATCACCCACGTAACCAGCCTCAGTTAAAGTTGTAGCGTCAGCCATAGCAAATGGTACATCTGAAACTTTAGCAAGTGTTTTGGCTAACAAAGTCTTACCAGAACCGGTGGGACCAATAAGCATTATATTTGATTTCTCGATTTCAATATCACTTATAGAATTGAATTGCACCATGGATTGACAATGATTGTGCATAGCCACAGATAGAACATGTTTGGCATGCTCTTGGCCTACAACGTGTTTGCTAAGAAAATTCTTTATATCTTCAGGCTTCTTTAGCAGTAGTTTCATATCAGATATATGATCTGAACTAAAAGATCTATCCTTCTTTTGACCTATTGCTTTATAAGATAATTCTATGCACTCATTACAAATAAATACCCTCACGTTATCTGAAGAGTTAGTGATTAATTTATCTACCTCATCCTGTACTTTGTTACAAAAAGAACAGTAGTGTAAATCATTTTTATTATCCATTAATCTACCTTTGTTTAACCTTCAGTTTTAATATCTGTACGCTCAGCTATAACCTTGTCAATCAAGCCAAGTTCCATTGCTTCTATAGGATCCAAAAATTTATCTCTCTCCATCATTCCTTCAATTTTCTTTAGTGAATTTCCAGTGTGTTTTTCATAAATTTGATTCAATTTTTTCTTAATTCGCAAAATCTCTTTAGCATGTATTTCTATATCAGTTGCTTGGCCTTGATAACCACCAGATGGCTGATGTATCATAATCCTCGAGTGCGGCAAAGAGTAACGTTTGCCTTTTGCACCGGCTGCAAGTAATAAAGAACCCATAGACGCAGCTTGACCTATACATAAAGTTGAAACATCTGGCTTTATATACTGCATTGTATCATAGATCGATAAGCCGGCGGTTACAACACCACCTGGTGAGTTAATATACATGTAGATGTCTTTATCAGGATTTTCTGATTCTAGAAATAGGAGTTGTGCTACAATTACGCTGGCCATGTTATCCTCAACAGGGCCGGTAACAAAAATTATTCTTTCTTTTACTAATCTTGAATAGATGTCATAAGCACGTTCACCGCGACTAGTTTGCTCAACTACAATTGGTATAAGAGTCATGCCTTTTCCTATTAAATGTTATCAAATAATTCCTTTAATTCTTTCACAGAAACAATCTGCTCTTCTTTATTAACTTTTTCTATTATATAGTCTGTAACTTTATATTCAAGCGCTTGCCCTCTAACTAGCTCTTGAAACTGTCTGTCTACCTTAAAATGTTTAAGCACTATATCAAATGGTACATCTCTACTGACATATTGATTTACGATAACATTAAAAATGTCATTTTGAGTTAATGATATTTTATGTTCTGTACTGAATTTCATAAATAACATGGCAAGCTTTACACGTTTTTCAGCTTCTTTACTAGAGTTATCTTGAGTGCTCAATTCTCTTTCTACTCTCTGTTGTTCCTGTTTTACTATATCTGTAGGCAAATCAAAGCTATAGCTAGCATCCAAATAATCAAATAGCCCTTTTTTCATTAAGAGATCTATCATTTCAGTGCACTGATTGCCAACCATTTTTTTCGCATGATCTATGAGCGAAGAATAATCGCCAAATCCAAGACCCTTAGCTATTTCATCATCGTTTTCAAAATCTTTAACAACTTGAATATCATTAATTTGAACAGAAAAATTAGCCTCCTGTCCTGCAAGGGAAATTACTTGGTAATCTTCAGGAAATTTCAACTTAAAGCTTTTTTCTTCTCCCTTTTTCATACCAGTTAATTGATCTTCAAAGCCGTTAATAAACGTGCCAGATCCTAACTTAACGGCAAAATCCTTGCTAGTTCCACCCTTAAAAAGTTTACCCCTAATACGCCCCTCAAAATCAATTATTAATTTATCTCCAGTTTTTGCCTGATAAGAGGCGTCATCAACAGAAACGAAATTAGGAAATTTTTTCTTGATGGAATCAATAAATTCTTTTGTATCTTTCTCTTCAATTTTTACTTCAATTTTCTTTAGATTTATTTTTTCAAGATCTATTGCTGGTACTTCTGGCATCGATTCAAAAGATAATTTATATACAAAAGTACCATCGTCATCTTCTTTATCTAGATCTGGTAATGATGTAACATCAACCTTTGGATAAATGTGAGATTCAACCTTAACTTTTTTCATCAAGTCATCTGAGCAATAATCAATTGTGTCGTTCAGCACACGCTCCAAAGCTTCACCTCTATAATTTTTAACAAGAAGGTCGTAAGGGACCTTTCCAGTTCTAAATCCAGGCGACTTTGCGGTTTCTGCTACCTGCTCTAACCTAGAACTCACCCTTTGTTTTATATAAGCACTACTAACTGTAATTTCGTATTCATGTTTTAGCTTATCTACGCTAAGCTCTTTATAAGTATATATGCTGCTTGATGAATCTACTTCAACTTCTGCATTTTTAGGTATATTATTAGACATTATAATCCATTTATCAATATTTTAATTTATATCTTAATAAAGCCATTTTACCAAAATTTAAGTTAAATACAATCCTTAAGAACGGATTTTTCTATAAGAATAAAGTATATTTAGCGATTATAAATTTTTCCTTAAAACATAGCTACACGACCTTAAATGCGGATAGAGGGACTTGAACCCCCACGAGCAAGCTCACCAGGACCTAAACCTGGCACGTCTACCAATTCCGCCATATCCGCGAAATTCTCTAACCTATGAGCCTATTATAGGCATCATATTAAAAACATTCAAGGTTTAAAGCCTCACTTAATTTCTAGTATTTACACAGCTAAAAAAAAATATTAACATTTTTTAATGAAAGCTCTAAAATCTTGGAATCAATAATGAGATTAATAACAAGCTTCTTGCTCTTAATTTTTCTGATTACACAAAGTGGCTGCACAACTCTGATAATAGGTGGCGTAGTGGCGACAGCGACAGCAACAGCTGTAACAATGCAAGACAAATCGTTGGGTAATATAATTGACGATACGAACATGGTAATCAGAATTAATAAGGGGCTTTTAAAACATGGTCTATTTTCCTCTATAAAAGTTAAGGTCAGTGAAGGGAGAGTATTACTTATAGGGAATGTTGATACTCCTGAAAAACAGCTCACAGCCGAAAAAATAGCTTGGCAGCAAAAAGAAATTAAAGAAGTAATAAATGAAATAAGAGTCACACCAATTAACATGACTTCCATACTAGATACCACTGTGGATGGTATGATAACGGCAGAAATAACAACAAGATTGCTGGGGAAAAGGAACATTAAATCAATTAACTATAGCATTAACACACTAGATAAGGTTGTTTATTTAATGGGTATAGCCCAAAATAAAGCGGAATTAAAAGCTGTAATAGCAATTGCAAGAAAAATCAAAGGAGTGAAGCAAGTTGTGAGTTATGTACGGTATAGGCATAGTAAATTACGTCACTAGCCAAAATGAGTTGAGTGTTCAACAAATCATACGCGACAAGTTAAGGAAAATTGTGAGTAAAGTTGGTAGAAGGAAGGAAAACAATATGGAGCTTTCATTCACCCTACCTAACACAGCCTCCAGATAAATACATATTAATTTCTATTTTTAATAGATTCCGTAATAATTTTTTTTGCTTCCTCAACGCCAACCCACTCTCCAACCATTACTGTTTTTCCTTTTTCTAGGTCTTTATAGTGTGAAAAGAAATGAGCAATTTTATCAAGCAGATTTTTAGGCAAATCAGAGTAGTTTTTTATATCATCATAATAGCTATCGACGCTGGAAACAGGCACGGCTAATATTTTTTCATCTTTTCCCTTTTCATCCTGAGTGAGCAATGCTCCTATTGGACGTACCGATATTAAAACACTAGAGGCTAAAGGAAATTGAGTTAATACAAGAACATCGGCAGGATCACCATCCCCTGCATGGGTATTTGGTATAAATCCGTAATTGCAAGGGTAAGTCATTGAGGTAGACAAAAATCTGTCGACTTGTAGCAATCCAAGTTCTTTGTTGAATTCATACTTTACTGGTTCCGAGTTTGCACTTATTTCAATTATCACATTCACTGCATCTGGTGTTGCAGTTATTTTACTTAAATCCATAAATTACCTATTTGCTAAGAGGAAGTATTATATAACATATACTCTCAAATTGCCACATTTGTAGTTAACTGCAATATTTTCGAATAGATCTCTTTCAAAACTCATTTTTCTCTATTTATTTTTAGAAATTGATATTACCTTTACTATTTATTTAAGTATATATATTATTTTTACTAAAAATTATACTATTTTATATATAATTACAATATCTAAATCTCAGGTACAAAGATGAATCTCATAATAAAAAAAAAATTTAGTATTTTTCTTATAATATTGCTCTTTTCTTTTTCCCATAGTAGTGGCGCTAATACTCAGAATAAGGTTGATGATATTAAATCTGGCGACGCAACTACCCAAGTAATATGTAATATTATTGGCTATGTTTGGGGTATAGGTGGCCCACTTATGACCGTGGTGATAATAGGCGCAGCTATGATGGCAATATTTGGTAGAATGCCATGGCCAGCTCTCTTTGCACTTGGTGTATTTTGTGCTGTTTTTTTCGGTGCTAAGGCCATTGTAACAAAAGTGATGGGTGGTATAGGTACAAGCGGAGACGATTATTTTACGAAGCAATGTGGAGTAAAAGACGATCCAAAAAACCCAGGCGGTACCTGATTTACAGGAATTTATACAACACTTCTCTAAGATTATGGGGGTAAGGCTATAGGTGGTTGTTGAGTTAATCTTTATATGCTATATTGCTAAAGGTTTTAATAATTTTTCTATTTGATGAGCATTTTAAAGCAAGTCTTTGCCACAATCTTAAGTAGATTGAATGCATTGAAGCAAAGTGGGGTTATAAGTACAAGTATAGAAAATTTTATTGTGGAACCGCCCAGCAATAGAGCGCATGGTGATGTTTACACAAATGTTGCTATGGTGCTTGGCAAGCACGAAAAGAAGAATCCTATAGAAATTGCAAAGATTTTAGCAAAGGAATTTGAGCTCTTTGATGAAGTTTCAAGAGTGGAAATTGCAGGCCCAGGTTTCATTAACATGCATTTGAAGGCAGAAGTGTGGCACGGAATTTTGAGACAAATAAATGAATTAAAAACAGAATTTGGAACTTTGAGTATTGGAAACAATCAGGCTGTTAATGTCGAATTTGTGTCTGCAAATCCAACTGGTCCGCTACATATTGGTCACGCAAGAGGGGCTGTATTTGGTGATGTTTTGGCGAATTTACTGAAAAAAGCTGGTTATAAAGTTACTAAGGAATATTATATCAACGACGCGGGAGCACAAATAGATACACTAGTAAAGTCGGTATATCTTCGATACAGAGAAGCCCTAGGGGAAGAAATAACTATAGAAAAAGGTTTGTATCCTGGTGAATATTTGAAACCAATAGGGGAAGGTCTGGCTGAAAAATACGGCAAAGAACTGTTAAGTGATTCAAATAGTAAAAAGATTAGAGACTATACTTTAAGTTTTATCTTGAGAGTAATAAAAGAAGACTTAGGATTGCTAGGAGTAAGTCATGATGTTTTTATTTCAGAATATGAACTGCAAAAAAGTGGCAAAATTGAAGAAAGTGTAAAGATATTGTCTGACAAGGGTTTAGTGTATGAAGGATACCTGGAAAAACCAAAAGGAAAAGAAAGTGAGAGTTGGGTTTCCAGAAAAGAGCTGTTATTTCGCTCTACAGAGTTTGGTGATGATGTTGATCGCGCACTGAAAAAAGAAGACGGCAGTTGGACTTATTTTGCGTCGGATATCGCTTACCATGCTGATAAAATATCACGTGGTTTTAAAGATATGATAGTAGAGCTTGGCAGTGATCATGGTGGTTATATCAAAAGGTTAAAAGCAGTTGTTTCTGCGCTAAGTAATGATCAAGCAAAGATAGAAGTAAAATTACATAATATTGTAAATTTTTTAGAGAATGGAAAACCTGTTAAGATGTCCAAGAGGTCGGGAAATTTTTTAACAGTAAGGGATGTTGTGGAGGAAGTGGGCAGGGACATCACTCGCTTCATAATGCTCACACGCAAGAATGATATGGTTCTTGATTTTGATTTTGCCAAAGTTAAAGAACAATCAAAAGATAATCCTGTTTTTTATGTGCAATATGCTCATGCGCGTGCTCATTCGTTAATGCGTAATGCTCCGAAGTCTTTACCAAATGCAGACCCATCACTCTTAAAGAGTGATGGAGAGCTATTTTTAATCAAAACTCTAGCAAAATGGCCAGATGTGGTGGAAATTGCAGCAAGACTTCATGAGCCACATCGTATTACTTTCTACTTACTTGAAGTTGCAGAAGTATTCCATGCTTTATGGGGATATGGCAAAAGCGATTTAAATATGCGTTTTATATTAGAAGATAACCTGAGCCTCACTGCAGCAAGAATGTTCCTTGTGCAAGCTTTAGCACATGTCATCGCTTCTGGGCTTTCTATCTTTAATATAGAGCCTCTCGAAGAAATGAAATGAAATTGTATCCGTTCGGTCAATGGAGTCAACTTAAGAGAAAATATCAGCGATTGTGTGACTCATTTTTCATATCACACCTCTTTGAAATATTTTACTTCAAAAACGTCTTAACTTCCTCTTCACTTTTTCTGGATAAGATCAATACAGCAAAAAAATTTGACTAATTTTGTGTTGGCTATAGCATTAAAACTTAAGGCCCCTGTGGTGGAATGGTAGACACGGCAGACTCAAAATCTGCTGCTCGTGAGAGTGTGCTGGTTCAAGTCCGGCCAGGGGCACATGAAATATTGAGAAGCGTATATATGTTACATAAATTTTTTGATCGTTTACTTTCTATTTTCTCTTCTATAAGCATTATTCAAAAGGTAAAAAAAGACGAAAATGGAATATGCTATGTTACAGGACTTAGGCGCTATATATCAGTGCTGCTTGATTTAATTATTATTATTTTGTTCTTGCAATTCTGCAGCCAAGCTTTAAATCAGCTTTTTATCAATTCAGGGGATAGTAAAATATTAAGTCAAATTGCCGCAAAGTATCCAATGGTGCAATTATCTGTAGAGGAAGAGATAGCAAAAAATAGGTTTATTAAACTAATAATTCTAAATCAAATAGTCCAGACTATTATGCTCTTTAGCTATGTGACATATATGTGGGTAAGGTTTGCTGCTACTCCTGGAAAATTATTACTTGGAATAAGAGTTGTGAATTCAAACACTTTTGAAAAAATGACTTTGAGCCAAGCAATTAAGAGATTTTTTTCCTTTATATTGTCAGTAGCACCATTATTTTTGGGCTTCATATGGGCAAACTTTGATAAGCGCTGCCAAACTTGGCATGATAAGATTGCAGGAACAGTGGTTGTAACTAACAAAAGCCTACGGGAATATAAAAAATAGAAGATATGCTCGTCCACTTTTTCTGGGCAAGGTCAGTAGTCCTGCTGCGAATCGGGAAGGAAAAGTTTAGGGTATAAGGTTAAGAAAAAGATAACCGTTCACGGAGTATTTTTCAATTAAGCAGGAATAGCGACTAAATTCTGTAATTTCTGGACAGGATTCTGATTATTCAAGTGTGCAGTCAAAAATATCGAGAGCATTCTTTCTATAGACCTGCTGCTTCTCCTGTTTCTATATCTGTCTGCGATAATTTTAAATCTTTTCAGCAAACCAATTTTCTTATACCGTGAACGGTTACCGCGTTTATTAGTACTGTAGATACATTCATAAACCTTCACGTAATATTTAGCAAATCTGAATTAAATTTAAGAATTCACGCTTCACGTCAACCTACCGCACATTCTTCATTGAACGCTGTATTTGCTTTATATGAGTATTTGATATAATAATAAAATTATACAATTTATCAAAGTAAAAAATGCTAGCATGAATGAAGTAATAACATTTGGTTGCCGTCTAAATTTTTATGAGAGCGAATTAATCAAAGAAGCATTAAAAAAGGCAGAGAGAAAAGATGTTATTGTGGTGCATAGTTGTGCGGTAACAAACGAAGCAGAGCGTCAAGTAAAGCAAAAGATACGCAAAATTCATAGGGATGATCCAAGTAAAGAAATTATAGTAGTTGGTTGCGCTGTTCAGTTAGATTCTGAGTCTTATATTAACATTCCTGGTGTGAGTAGAGTATTGGGTAATAAGGATAAACTAATCACTGAAAGCTATTTACCAAATAGTGGTAAAGTGTTGGTAAGCGACAACAAACCAAGTAAATCAGAACCTGTTTTAATTAATAAATTTCAGGATAAATCAAGAGCATTTATTGAAATTCAAAACGGCTGTAACCATAGCTGCACATTTTGCTCAATTACTGTAGCAAGAGGAGATAATCGGTCAGTACCGATAAATAATATTATAGAGCAAATCAAAGTCTTTATAGAAAATGGCTACAGGGAAGTAGTGTTCACCGGAGTGGATATCACTGATTATGGTGAAGATTTATTTGGTAAACCATCACTTGGTTCAATGATTAGAAGGGTCTTAAGGGATGTACCTGAACTAAAGAGACTTAGACTCTCTTCTATTGATGTTGCTGAAGTTGATGATGGGTTACTTGATTTGATAATCAATGAGCCAAGGCTGATGCCTCATTTACATTTAAGTCTACAATCTGGTAATAATCTAACATTAAAAAGAATGAAGCGCCGTCACAATAGAGAACAAGTAATAGAGTTTTGCCATAAAGTAAAAAATTTAAGACCTAATGTAGCATTTGGTGCTGATATTATTGCTGGGTTTCCCACAGAAACTGATGAAATGTTTCAGGATACAGTGGATCTATTAAAGGAAGTAAATATAGTATATTTACATGCTTTTCCATACTCAGAACGAAAAAATACACCTGCTGCAAGAATGCCACAGGTACCAGAAAATGTGCGAAAAGAGCGAGTAAAAACCTTAAGAGAAATCAATAAAGAAATCATGGATGGTTTTTATCAATCGTTGATAGGCACTGAACAAAGCGTTCTAGTTGAACAAAATTATATGGGTAGAGCAGAAAATTTTGCACTGGTAAAATTGAAATCAAAGCTACCAGCTAAAAGTATCGTAAAAGTTCACATTATAGGGAAGGAAAATAATTATTTAATTGGAAGTACATTTCCTTGATTTTTGCATATTAATAAAATGTCATTATAATATAGGATGTAATTATATTGTGAGTTATAAACAGCGGATCTATTTGTGAGTATTAGAAAATCCACTACTTTTATTGTATTGCTGATTTTGTGTCTTGGCTTTCCTCCTATTCATGCCAACAACTGTGATAAAGGTTGCTCAGACGTTGAGCAAATTGTTGAGGATCTCGCTCCTATAGACGAACCTCCATGCCATAAATCAAGAAAACATAATAAAGCAGAGATTGTACTGGATAAAAATAAAAAACTTGATTTTTATGTCGGTGTTAGCGGCGGCAAAGTATACTCTGATAACTCGGAAATATTTGTAAAGGGTATACAAGCAATAGGAAAAAGAGTTCTAACTTTGGTTGAAAGTAGTTATGGTCCTGTGGTAAAAAACATAGTAGCGGGAGAAATTCAAAGCATCCTGAAGTTTAATGGTAAAGTTGATTTTCAGTGGCTTGGCAGCATGTCTTTAGGTTACTATGCTGGAGAAAATGGTAGAGTTGATTTTGAAACTATGTATTCTAAAGTAAATATTACTCAAGGTAGTAATGCTACGCCAATATTTGACAAATCAGCAGGTATATTTACATTTTTGTTAAATTTTTATTATAATCCTGACATTCAGAATACACAATTTGCTCCATACATCGGTCTTGGTATCGGACCAACAGTTTTTAGATTAAAAAAAGTCAATACACCGTCTCAAGATCTAATGCCACTAAATGTTCCTTGGTTTGCTTATCAGGTAAAACTTGGTGTTGATTATTCCATAATTCCAGAAATAAAAGCTTTCCTCGGCTACCGTTATTTTAGTATTCCGATACCAGTGGCGGATGATATAGCCACCCACAATATTGAAGTGGGTTTGTTGTTTAATTTTTAACCTCAACTATAATATTTATGGCTAATAGTAAGCTTATAGTCGTTTGTTGTTTAGTGTCCCTTTTGGGGGATTACAAAAACCCCTCGCCTTAAGGCGGATGAGTGTATAATCACAGCTATTCCTGTAAATCTTAAAGAAGGAATAAAGCTAGAGTTAACATATGATGACTTCACTTTCATATCAGAAAAACCGTTCATAGAAGGCATAGTGCAGAAAACTTACTTGAGAAAAGAAAAATAAATTTATTTCTTTAGGTAACATTTAGGTCTATACTTTGTTTTTATTTTAAGATCTATGTATAAGGCTAAAATTGTATATTTGATTCTCTTATTTTCCCTATTCACACAATCGTATGCGGATGTTGGCGCTCAGGTTGAAAAAACTGAAACTGAACTATACGAGGAAGCAGCTGAACTTTTTGACCAAAAGAAATATAAACAAGCCATCAGAGCTTTTCAAACAATTGAGGATTTATATCCTTTTTCTTATTGGGCAATGAAAGCAAAGTTGTTATCTGGTATTTCCAGTTATAATATGGATGATTATAGCAGTGCTGCAAGTAGTATGGATGACTACATATATATTTACTCAAATGGTGAAGATCTACCGTACGTGTACTATTTAAGAGTATTATCTTATTACATGCAAATTAATAAAGTGCAACTTGGGCAGCAAACCGCATACAAAACCTTAGAGCTTGCTACAGAGTATATTAACCTTTTTCCAGGCAGTGAGTATATAGATGAAATAAAGGAAAAAGCAAATCTGATCACAGAACATATATCAGAAAAAGAGTACGTTATCGGCAAATTTTATCTAAAACGTGGTGAATACTTGGCAGCAATTAAGCGTTTTCAGAATATAGCAAACTACAAAAATTCTAGCTATTTACCTGAGTCTGTTAACTATTTAGTAAAAGCCTATTTAGCTCTTGGTCTTGACTTGGAGGCTAAGCAACATGAAAATATGTTAGCAGAAAATCCTCAACCCGATTGCTTAACTTGAAGAAAATCTGTGCTGCTGTGGTAATAAAATTTTAAAAGGTATCTAATAAAGATATAGTAGATATTGGCAAAATATGTTATTTACAAGTTAAAAGGATTTTAACGATAGATAACAAAAGGTAAGTAACATGGTGCAGTTTTCTCTACCAAAGAATTCTCAAATTAATGAAAAGGGTAAAGTTTTTCCTATCCCTGTTGGAGCAAAAAACATCAAACGAATCCTAATTTATCGCTGGTCTGCCGATGATAAGAAAAAACCTAGAAAGGACACATTTTTTGTTGATATGGATAATTGTGGCCCTATGGCGCTTGATGTATTAATCAAAATAAAAGATGAAATAGACTCAACCTTAACCTTTAGACGCTCTTGTAGAGAAGGAATATGCGGGTCTTGTGCAATGAATATCGACGGAACTAATACTCTTGCATGCACTAAATCTGTACACGAAATAAAAGGTGACGTAAAAATATATCCATTACCTCATATGCATGTGATAAAGGACTTGGTCTCGGATCTGAGTCAATTTTATGAGCAGTATAAGTCAATAAAACCTTGGTTACAAAATGATGAGCCTGCGGTGCCAAATAAGGAATATCTTCAGTCTCCTGAGGATAGAAAAAAATTAGATGGCCTTTCTGATTGTATATTATGTGCTTGTTGTTCCACTGGTTGCCCAAGCTATTGGTGGAATAGTGATAAATTTTTAGGGCCAGCAATATTACTACAAGCTTACAGATGGATTGTTGATAGTCGTGATAACAAAGCAGGTGAACGACTTGATGCTTTAAATGATCCATTTAAATTATATCGTTGCCATACAATAATGAATTGCACAAAAACCTGTCCTAAAGGGCTTAACCCAGCAAAAGCTATAGCGAAAGTGAAGCAACTGATGATAGAAAAAGAGGGAATTTAAATATCATCTTTTACATTCTTCATAAGAGAAGAGTAAACCTTCTGAAGCATAATGCATCATTAACACTCTAAACTCTTTTTCATTTGTGAGATGAATAATATCATTATATGATTCAAATAGTTTTTTAAATAATTCATGCCTTTGGTTACTAATGGTTTGAAAATCTTCTTTCTTTAAAAGCTTTTTAGACTCATAAAGATAAAGCATAACTTCGTGATAAGTCGGGTAAGATGCCAAAAATTTTGGATCAAGTTGAAAGGCTTTTATGAAAGAATTATTATAAAATCTTAGCTTTTGATTCTTATTGTATATCGCTATGGCAACTGGTAATTCTTCAAGTAGTTTTTTATGTGTAGCCAAATAATCGTTTAATTCAGTATGTAATTTTTCTGTATCGCTAATGTCTTTTCCATATACTACAATTTCATCAGAATCCTGTATTGGAATTTTAATAAAATCAAAAATCTTACGTTCGTTTTTACAGGTTATAATATGCTTTCTTGATTTAGCACCATAAATGCTACTGGTTACAGCCAATTTCTGAGAGCTATTTATATATTTATCATAAAACAAGTTGTAAAACTTCACCTTCTTATGCTTGTTATATTTTACTACTGGATATGGTAAGGAGTTGAAAATATTTTTATAATTTTCCACTTCTTGAGCAAGCTTGTCATTTTCTAACTCAAGACCGTGAGCCTTTATTCTATGGTCTGAGATATTTCTGATCCATAATAGTGCACCAATCACATTATTAGAGTCGTCTATTATGCTTCTGCCATAACATATACAGTAAACCTCACTGTCTTTTGACTTTAAGTCCAAAGTAAAAGATTTATTGATTTCCTTTGCTTCAGTAAAATTTTTAATTAAGATTTCTGGTTGCTCAAAAAAATTTACAAATTCATTAAATGAGTAAAAAACAGTATTAAGTAAAATCAATAAATTAGGAGAAAATTTTTCTATACGTTTTTTCGCGTCCCAAATATAAAACCCATCATCCACAGTATCAATTAAATTGTTAACGACAATATTTTGATGTTGTAAGTTCTTAATTTTATTATTAATTTTTAATTTAGAATAAGAAAGAAAAAACAATATTAGAGTTAATACTAAAATTACTTCATACAGAAAAAACATGGCACTTTTTAAATAGATGTAAAGATTTGTAGTTGCTTGGACAGAGTTGCGTGCAAGTTAGGCTGAAGAGATATACAAGTAAAGATTACCTAACATTTGAAAGCCTAACCTTTTATAAAGGTTTACAGAAGGTTTCATACAGTGCGCTACTATATATTTACATTCAAGCTGCTTAGCAAGCTTTATTCTCTCTAAAACCATTTGAGTACCTATTCCTTGATTTCTATACATTGGCAAAACGCCATCGCTATAAAAACCAGCTACATTATCTTGAATATAAATACCACATGTTCCAACAATCTCGTCGTTTAAAGTTACAAGAAAAAACCTTAATCCTGAATTTTCATAATCATAATTTGATAATCCACGAAAAAATGTGCTAACAACTCCAATGTTATGATAAAAAATTTTAGAAGTATATAAATCTAACTGCTCTAAAAGGTAGCTGCTATTTACAGCATTTAACCTTAAGTTCGGAACAACATCATCAGGTAAAAAATAATTCTTTATATTAAGTAGAGCTTTTTTTGGTGTGCTAACATGCTTTATTTCATATTTTTCTAAAATATCCTTTGTTTTCATATGTGAGTTTATTACCCACGTTGCTTCTACATTTCTTTCCCTCAGATATTCCAAAGTTTTTTGTATAGATAGCTCGATATATTGATCTTCACAAAACACAAAATTAAATAACGATTCCTTTGTACCATTTATCGTAAATATAGTGTTATCAAATTCATCGTGTACTTCCCACTTAGATAAATTTGCTGCATAAATTATATAATCTTTCAGATTTTGAGTGATGAAATTTGAATAATGGAGTTTCTTAACCTGCATATAATGACAATAAACAATAAACAGCCCCTATAAGAACACAGGCTAAAATTGCAGCTATAACATCGTCTAGCATAACACCTAGAGGACCTTTGGTATTTTTATCGATCACATTTATAGGCCACGTCTTTATTATATCAAAAAACCTAAAAGAAAAAAAGCACAACAACAATAAGGAGCAATTAATCTCCTGATTGTTTAATAATATCGAAGCAAGAAGTATTGTTAGTAATTGCCCAACTACTTCATCAATCACTACTTCTTTTGGATCATATGAGGTTCGGTAATGTTTTATATAATTACCTGTAGACCACAACCCGATTAAGAATAAAAAAGAAATGACTGCTGCACCTAAAGTTTTGTCGCTCAATACTATGGGAACAATTGGAAAAGAGGCCAAGCTACCTACAGTACCTGGCATTTTTTTTACTGTACCAGATAGCATCCAGGTTGATATTAATTTATATAAAAGTTTCATAATGTGCCAAAATAAAAGTTAAATTTTTATTTAATTCTTCAAAATTACGCTTATTCATCATCTTCCTTTTTATCCGGCAAAAACCCACCAACTTGTGCATTCCATAATGCTTTGTACGTTCCATCTTTATCAAGAAGTTTCAGGTGGGTACCATCCTCCACAATTTTACCTTGATCAAGCACTAAAATGTGGTCCATATGCAGGAGTGTGGATAAACGATGAGCAATAACGATCGTTGTAGCATTGCTTGTTTCAAGTACTTCGTTTAGTGATTCCTGTATTAACTGTTCAGTTGGGGTATCAAGTGCAGAAGTTGCTTCATCCAGAATTAAGATAGGTGCATTTTTTAAAATAGCTCTTGCAATTGCGATACGCTGCCTTTGTCCACCAGAAAGTTTCACACCACGTTCACCAACAATAGAATTATACCCATTGGTCATTTGCATAATATTCTCATGGATCCTTGCTTTTTTACATGCTTCAACAATTTCATCAAAGCTTGCATCATGTTTAGCGAGTTGTAAATTTTCTAAGATAGTTCTGTGAAACATAGTAATATCTTGTGGAATCACTGATATATTCGCTCGCAAAGATTCTTGTGTAACACTGGTGATATTTTGGCCATCGATAAGGATTCGTCCACTATGCACATCAAAGTATCTGAGCAGACATTTAATGATAGTTGTTTTTCCTGCACCAGAAACACCTACAATGCCGATTCTCTGGCTGGCTTGAATATGTAAATTGAAGTTATGGAGTACATCAGTTTTACTTCCACTATATGCAAAGCACACACTCTCAAATTTAATTTCACCACGTGCATTTGTAAGGAGTTCTGCATTTGGAGCATCTTCAGTATCGTAATTACGATTAACAAACGAAAACGACACTTTCATCGACGCAATCGCTGGATTAATATCAAATAATAAATTCGATAGAAATGAGTCCAGATCCCCATGTATATTAAGTGTAGTCATTGCAATAAAAGCAAAACCACCTGCAGTGATTTGTCCGCTCTGATATAAATAAGCAAGTAAATAAATTTGCACTAAATTCATAGTCATTACCATGATTGTATCGGCATTATCTACCCAATAGGCATCAAATTTACGAACTTTTTTATCACAGCTTTGAAAACGCAGCAGTGCAGGAGTTAGCTTTAACTTAAATTCTGTCCACACATTACCAATAATTTTTATGCTGAATATGTTCGTTACCGAATCATTTATGATTCCTACAACTTCTTGTTTTGCTGTAACAAATTGCTCATGCAGCGCCATTTGCCTGTTTAGTAAAAGAGTTATAACTGGAGTGTAAATTATCACAAATATCAATATTACAGCTGCCGACGCTACATTAACGCTTAACAAAAATAATATACTTATGATAATAGTTGCTATATTATGTAAAGCGCTAAAGCAGTGAGTTATTAGACTAGCCAAATTATTCTGAAAATCTGTAATCTTATTTGAAATTTCACCAGATAAATGAGAGTCAAACCAATGTAATGAGTGCCCAAGTGTTTTTGTATACATGCTAGTTATAGTTTCAGCTAGTATTGTAGGTTTATATTTTATACTAAGTAATTGACTAATAAAAAACATGCCGTGATGCATAAGCTTATAAAAAACAAATAACATAAGTAATATCGCAACATCGGAATTTATCTGAATTGTATCGATGATTTCTTTTATGCTCTAATCAACAGCAATTCTCCAAATGGACGCAAGTATATTTACTATAAATAATAAGCAAAAATATACTTTATACTTTGTAATAATGGATTTAAGATTAAGAGGAGAGTTTAATGGCTTCAGTCATTCTATTTACTCAAAACTTTCAGGTGACTGTAACAAATATACAGTGAAAATTAGTCCATCATTCAATTTCTTCACCTTTCTTTTTACCCGACAAAAACCCACCAACTTGTGCATTCCATAATTTAATTAACTTATAAAAACAGAAATAGCATCCTCTATAGGAGCATTTTCATACAGTAATTTATAAACTGCTTCACATATAGGCATTTTTACCTTCAGTTTT
Source organism: Wolbachia endosymbiont (group E) of Neria commutata (assembly GCF_964026735.1). Classification (NCBI taxonomy): domain Bacteria; kingdom Pseudomonadati; phylum Pseudomonadota; class Alphaproteobacteria; order Rickettsiales; family Anaplasmataceae; genus Wolbachia; species Wolbachia endosymbiont (group E) of Neria commutata. The sequence continues at coordinate 690,137 of NZ_OZ034692.1, read as the reverse complement.
TCTGCTAAATAAAATGCAGACTCAGCAGTGCTAAAACCTTCAATCACTGATTTACCCTCTGATAAAATTTGCTGAACATTACAACCATCATTACTACTTCCTATTTTCAGCCCAAAAGATAGATTTCTTGAATTTAATGCTGTGCATGTCATAACTAAATCACCTAAGCATGAAGGCCCTAGCAAAGTCTCTATATTCATACCAACTTTTGCTAAGTACAGAGTTTTAATTTCATTCATGCTTTTTGTAATCAATGCTGCATGAGCATTAGATCCGAGTTTTCTGCCCAAAATGATCCCACATGCTATAGCAAAAACATTTTTTAATGCTGCACAAATCTGTACCCCTATAACATCGCTACTAAACTCCAATTTAACATTTTCTTGTTGCAGCTCCGATATCAGCTTTGAACCTAATGTGTTATTTTGGCACGCAAGAACCATTGAATATGGTAATTTCTTTGCAACCTCTATAGCGAAACTAGGGCCTGAAAAGATAGCAATTGGATTGCTCGGCAAAATTTCATTTACTACTTCACTTGGTAACTTTAATGTAGATTTTTCTATTCCTTTGCAAGCTATAATTAAAGGCGTATCTTTCTTCAATTTGCAATTATATAATTGCTGGCACACTTCCCGCAGAGATTGCGTTGGAACAACAATTATTATTACTGAAGCATCAATTGTATCTTCAATTCCTGGCTTTATTGATACGCTATTAGGAATTCTACAACCAGGCAGTTTATCACTTTCTCTTTTCTTGATGAGTGATTCAAATGTAGCGCTACTGCGAGTCCACAAAATTACATTTTTCTTATCACTTAATGAAATTGCAATTGCTGTACCCCATGCACCAGCACCTAAAATTGATATTGCCACACAATATTCCTAAAAGTATTACTTATACTTTAGAATAGTATCCGAAAAATATAAGTAAATTAAAAACATAATACGGGCATATAAAATAATTAAATAATTATTAATGAATCTAAATACTTTTTTAACAATAATAGCTTTAGTGCAATATTTACTCAAAATAGTGTTATTATTATGGTATATTATTTTATTTATCACGTTTTTAGATCTATTTATATGATTTAGGAAAGGTATGTTTACTATTAATTAATAATTAGTAGGTGTAATTTTGGTCATTTGTTAATAAAAGTTTGATTTATTACTTTCCTTAGTTATATATATTACTAAAATTATAAATTATTTATGGGGTACGAAATATGCGTATATTATTGATTGAAGATGAGCCAATATGTGCAAAAACCGTCGTTAATGCTTTAACTTCCGATGGACATTTTTGTGACGTTGTAACATCTGCACAAGATTATAACAATAACATGGTTTCTTCAAATGGAGACTACTATGATCTAGTTATTCTAGACATACACCTAGCTGGTGATATTGATGGATATGACATACTACTAAGACTCAGAAGTGCAAAAATTAAAGTTCCTGTTTTGATACTCTCATGTATGTCTTCTGTGAATTACAAAGCTAAGGGACTTGGGTATGGAGCCGATGATTATTTAACTAAACCATTTCATAAAAGTGAGCTATTAGCTCGAATTAAGGCAATAGTGCGTCGTACTAAAGGTCATCCTGAATCTGTGATAAAGATTGGTAACATCAATATCAATTTTGATCATAGAATTGTTGAAGTGAAAGGCAAAACAGTCCACCTTACTAACAAGGAGTATTCTATGATAGAACTGCTTGCGCTCCGTAAGGGTACAGTGTTGACAAAAGAAATGTTTTTGAATCATCTTTACAACGGCTTAGATGAACCTTCAGATAACAAGATAGTTGATGTTTTCATGTGTAAATTACGTAAGAAGCTTGAAAGTGCTAATGATGGAAAAAGTCACATAGAAACTGTTTGGGGCAGGGGGTATGTCCTGAAAGAGTATATTGATGATGAAGAATATTCTCATGCTGATATGTGTGAAAATACTAGCGATCATCAAACGGAACAAGTAAAGGGTGACGCATGAAATGACTGAGCGCTTATGGCTTATATTACACATATCATTCTAACACCTAGGTAAAATATAAGCCGAGTTCTGTTTATGTAGCTATTTATCTGGAATAAATGTTACCATTTATTTCATGCGATTTACCCGAGTAGATATGAGGAAAACATAAAGTCTACTCTTGTTTAATCTTGCTCCTAGTGCTGGTTACTCGACTACCAATGTTGCCATTGCTATGGTGCGCTCTTACCGCACCTTTTCACCCTTACCTAAAAATATTAGGCGGTAATTTTCTGTAGTCCTATAACTGGAGTTACCTCCGGCGGGCGTTACCCGTCACTATTTTTCCTTGGAGCCCGGACTTTCCTCTGCTATGTTTAACGCATAACAGCAGCTACTTATTTCACCTAGAGATTATACTTTAACATGAAAATCATAAAAGCAAAAGCTAATTGCTTGGCAATTGATTACTTGTGTCACTCTGTTATTTAAATTAACATTAAGTCATTTATAATTAGGAAATTTATGTCTACACCAATTACAGTTGCATATGGTGACGGTATCGGGCCAGAAATTATGGAGGCAACGCTGTCTATATTGCGCGAAGCAGAAGCAAAAATATCAATAGATATCATTGAAATAGGTGAACGTATTTATAATAAGGAATGGTCTCACGGAATTTCTCCAAGTGGCTGGGAATCTATTGAAAGAACAAAAATATTACTAAAATCCCCTACAACAACTCCACAGGGTAAAGGTCATAAAAGTTTGAATGTAGCGCTAAGAAAAAATTTGGGATTATATGCAAATATACGTCCATGCATATCGTATTCTCCTATCATAGAGAACAAATTTGGTAAGTTCGATATTGTAATAGTGCGTGAAAATGAAGAAGATGTTTATACTGGAATAGAACATAGACTGACTTGTGATTCTTACCAATGCACTAAAATTATAACTCGATCTGGTTCAGAGAAAATATGCAGGTATGCTTTTGAATATGCAAAAAAACATAATAGGAAGAAAGTAACTTGCCTGACTAAAGATAATATAATGAAAATGACAGATGGAGCTTTCCATGCAGCATTTGATAGTGTTGCAAAGGACTATCCTGGTATACAGGCAGAACATTATATAGTTGATATTGGAATGGCAAAAGTTGCAACTGCACCTGAAATTTTTGATGTTATAGTAACTGAAAATTTATATGGAGATATATTGTCAGATATCGTTGCATTAACCTCTGGGTCTGTTGGACTTGCTGGAAGCAGTAATATTGGTGATGAATACGCAATGTTTGAAGCAGTTCATGGCTCTGCACCAGATATTGCAGGAAAAAATATAGCTAATCCTTCTGGGCTTTTAAATGCTGCAGTACATATGCTTATCTACATAGGTCAAACTGATACTGCAAAGTTAATTTACGATGCATGGCTAAAAACTCTAGAAGATGGAATACATACTGCCGATTTATATAATGAGAAAACAAGCGCGAAAAAGGTCACTACTAATGAATTTGCAGAAGCTGTTATAGAAAATTTAGGGAAAAAACCTCAAACATTACCAGAGCTTACGATAAGTAGTGATTCAAGTAGTAAAATAGATAATGTACAAAATAACTATGAACAGGATTACAAGGTTAAAAAATTAGTAGGTAGTGATATAACTCTTGCTTGGGATAGATCTAGCAATTTTGACAAAGTGGTTAAATTATTTGAATCAAATAAACTGCAAATTATAGCAATATATTCAAAAGGGCTCGCAATTTGGCCAGGGGATTCAAAATTTGTCAGTGATCAGGTAACTTGCAGATTGATTGCTGACACAAAACAAAATATTACGAATAGCGATGTAAATGGCGTACTTATCAAATTTGAGGAAAATAATTTCGATGTTGTAAGAATGGATAAGTTATATTTATATGATGAGAAAGTAGGGTTTTTCTCTTAGATGTACAATCCCACTATGTAATAGTATGATAACATCGTTAATAAAGGAGGTTTTATGGAACAGGTATTACACAGCATCCTCCTTTGGTGGTAACTCTCATATATAATACTCTTCACTTTTTCTGGACAAGGTCATTCTTAGCATAGGCTATTAAGTCATTTTTTGTCAAAGTGCAGGAGCTGTTCTCCCAGTGTTGTTTTATCAACTCAAGGCTTATACCTAAACTTTTCCCAGGCTGGTAGCCTATATTTATTAAATCATTACCAGATAAAGGAAATTTTGGAATATTAAATGTATTAGCAAACGAGATATAATTATTTATCGCATCAATATTCTTTGCGGATTCAACACCACAAATTTTTACTAAATCACAATACAATTCTACACCAAACAAGGATATATATTTTTTTTGTTCGCTTTCTGAAAGCTCTGTTTCTATATTACTTGATAATAAAAATAATAGCCTCTTCTTTTGTTGTTTTGAAAAACGTAAAAATTTACTTATATATTCCCCAAGATTATTGCTTTCAGTTGTTCTCAGCAGTAACGCTAATTTTACTAGCGCATCAGCTGATCCGGCGTTATTCAAACTTGGATCCAGAAAGAGCCCAGCATCACGTTTTGCAAGAGGCCTAGTGTTGATAAGAAGCTTCGAGGACAAAATTTCACATTTTACCTCTTTTGGGATAATTCTTTGCAAAACATCAGATTTTTGCATGCTTTTAAGCGTTGAAACGGGATCATCGCACTCTAGCAATTTAAACATTTCATCTCTTATTCTTTCTCCAGAGAGATTTTGGATCATATGCGAATGTTTTTTGCATACCTCCAATATCTCATCACTTAAATCTCCCATGCATATTTTTGCATGAAAACGAAACGCCCTTAGAATACGTAAATAGTCCTCTTTAATTCTATCTTCCGCATTGCCTATAAAATTTAATTTTCGCGCTTCAAGATCATTGACGCCACCAAAATAGTCGTATATGTTGCCATGTCTATCCGCATACAAAGCATTAAATGTAAAATCACGCCTTGAAGCGTCAACTTGCCAATTATCGGTAAATTCTACCTTTGCATGCCTACCATCACATTTAACATCGTGTCTTAGAGTTGTAATTTCAAAAGAGCTCTGGTTGAAAATTGCAGTTATGGTTCCATGTTTTAAACCAGTTGGAATAGTTTTTATATTGCACAGTTTTAATGCTTCTATTACTTGATCAGGAAGTAGGTTAGTAGCTAGGTCAATGTCATGAACATCTCTCTTTAAAATTGAATCTCTTACGCATCCACCTACAAGTCTGGCCTCACCACCAAATTTTTCTATGGCATCAATTATTAAATTAGTCTCATAATCAATTTGCATTTATATCCATATGCCGCATGTAGATTATATTATATGAAATGTAAGCATTTTTGCAAAAAAGCCTTCAAAAGCGTCTTTATCCAAATGTAAATTAGCTTTTAAAGAAAAGCTAGAAGCTTCATTTCAATATTTTTTTTAGTTGAGTAATTTCATCGGCAAATTTTGAATCAGTTTTTATAAAATTTTCTATTTGTTTTACTGCATGTATAACGGTGGCGTGATCTCTGCCACCAAAGCTCCTTCCAATGTCAGGCAGGCTTTTTTGTGTGAATTTTTTAGCAAAATACATAGCTATTTGTCTTGGCCTTGCAAGATTGCGGGTCCTTCTATTGGATTGCATATCTGAAGCCTTTATATTGAAAAATTCTGCTATTTTCTTTTGTATTTCTTCTATTGTGAGTGACTTATGGTTTGATCTCAGAAGGTCCATAAGAGTTTCACTGGCTGACTCCACTGTCATGCTCCTCCCAATTAACGAAGTATGGGCAATCTTATTTAATGCCCCTTCTAATTCTCTTATATTAGATTTTATGTTTCTTGCTAAAAATTCTAATACATCTTTTGGAATATACATGTTCATTTGTTCTACTTTGGCCTGTAGTATACCAAGCCTCAGCTCAAAAGTTGTTTCATTAATATCTGCTACCAATCCCCAACCGAGCCGTGATTTTATCCTTTCTTCCACTCCATCAAGATCACTAGGGGATCTATCAGCTGATATAACCAATTGTTTATTTTGGTCTATCAATGCATTAAAAGTATGAAAAAACTCCTCCTGTGTGCTATCCTTACCACTAATAAATTGTACATCATCTACCATCAGTACATCCACTGATCTAAATTGCTCTTTAAACAGCATGATGTCTTTGCTTCGTAGTGCTGTAATATACTGGTACATAAACTTTTCTGCTGATAAGTACACCACTTTTCTTTTTGTTGTTGGAGAATTGACTATATACCAAGCTATGGCATGCATTAGATGTGTTTTGCCGAGCCCTACTCCACCATATAGAAACAAAGGGTTGCTTCCCGATATTGGATCAACAGATTCTGCTACACGCTTAGCCGCTGTAAATGCTAATTCATTTGACTTTCCTACTATAAAATTATCAAAAGTGAACCTTGTATCCAATGGTGAACCAAGGTTATGATTACTTTCCTCTCTGTTTTTTAATATAATATTAGAATTTAAGTTTTTTTCTCCTGTCACTTGAATATCAACAGAATGTATGCTTCTATCCTCATTTTGCCATAATGATAATATTTTTTCCATGTAATGAACTGCAATCCACTCTTTTATAAATCTTGTTGATACAGACAATAACACCTCTCCATTTCTACTGCTAACAAATCTAAGTGAACTTAACCAGCTGTTATACGTTGCTTCTCCGTAAAGATTATAAAGACAATTCTGAATTTTTTCCCAAGCAATATTATGATCCACTACTGTAAGAATTTGGTCAAAAAATATAGCAGAAACTTTAGGATTAGTTAAGTTCATATACCACACCAAAAAAAAACAACAATTAGAAAATGCAAGATAATCAATAGCTTGTTGCAAGATGAAAAGCTAACATGACTTAATACACACTGGAAATTATGGTGATTTTTTGATGAGTTGTAAAGGGTATAAAAGCAATAAAATTGATCATTTTATTTCAACAAGTGAGAAAGTTGTAAACTTCGCTTGGAGTAAAGGATTAGCAATGTGCTGTTAAAAATCATGGTATATTTACAGATATACAAAAGAGTATAATGGACTAAAATGAATTTGGAAATGCTATTCTATGGAGTGTTATAGCACTTCTCAAAGTAAGTGATAAGTGTATAATATACTTTTATCATGTGGGGAAAGGCAGTATTTTTGGTTGAAAGTTAAAAAAGGAAAGTAAAAGGAAGAAGTTGCAGCACTTTTGGAAATAGGAATAGCAACGAATCTACATCTTAAAAAAGTTTTACCAATCAATTTTTTTATCTTGAATTTTGATTTGCAATATAGATATTAAGCTAATTAGTGCACATATGGTAAGATAAATACCTGCTGCAAATTTTGTTCCAGTTTTTTCTATGAGCATCATGCATATGGAAGGGGAAAGACCACCAAAAATCCCTGCCGATATATTATGTGCTAGACTAAGACCAGTGCACCTAACTTTTGTTGGGAATAGTTCACAAACAAGAGAACTATATATGCCAAAAGATGCAGCTATTGGTATACTTATCAACAAATACGTTGGCGTTATAATATAGTGATTATCATAGGACAATAGTGAAAGCACTGGTAAACTAGTGCAAGCTAAAACTATTAATATAGGAACCATCACGTTTTTTCTTCCAACTTTATCAGAAAGCATTGCAAACAGCACTGCAGATACTCCAAATATAATTTCGCTTGCAATCCTTACTGTATTTTTAATATCAACACCTGACAGAGTAAGTTCTTTTACAGATATGTTGTAAAACATGATCATTGAATAAACGATTGCATTTTGTGCAATACCAAGTCCAACTGCTATCGCAAACGCCCTTTTATAACTTTTAATCAACTCTAAAAATGGTGAGCTAGATAAGCTTTTATTTTGATTATGCGTTTTATATGCTAAACTCTCTTCCATTATATATCTTGTTAAAAAACCTATTATTCCCATAATAGAGCAAAAATAAAAAAGCAGCCTCCAGCCCCAAATTTCGTAATTTTCACCTGTAAATCCTTTGCAAATAGCAATCATTATAAAGCATAACATCGAACCAAGTCCTCCACTAAAGGCTTTCATACTACCTAAAAACCCAAGGTTTCTCTTATCGCTTGAATGTTCAATTAAAAAAGCTGTATTAATGCTTGTTTCTCCTCCTACTGCAATACCTTGTGTAATTCTGCACAATAAGAGCAATAGAGGAGCAAGGATGCCGATTTCTTTATAGCCTGGTATGATTCCAATTACCGTAGATGATATTGAAACTAATATTACGGAAGTAAGCAACACCTTCCTTCTACCATACTTATCTCCAATGTAGCCAAAAATAAATGCGCCAAGCGGCCTAAATCCAAATCCAACTGCAAAGATAGCAAGATATTTGATTGTGCTTAAGTAATCGCTTTCTGATGGAAAAAAAATGTTACTTATTGTATGTGTTAAAACTCCAAATAGAGTGAACTCATACCATACTATCATGTTGCAAATTATACTGGATAATATTGCTTTTTGCATGTCAGTCATAATCTTTCGATTTGTCATAATTTAGCATGTTACTATTAATTAATATATTTGTCTATAAATAGTCAAAGCACTGATAGAGCTAACTCAGACCGATTAATAACGCCGTCATCCCGCTGCTTGTTAGCGGGATCTACGCTGAGGTGCTGCAAATAAATCCACAGCTGTACGAACATCCCGTAAAGCGATAGTTCTTGGTGTTAAGTGTCAACTACTGGTGTCGTTCCAGTGCCAGTTTCTCATCCCTGTAAAGGTCACATAATTCGATGACAAAGATGTTAAGATAAAAAGAAACATTTTTGAGGGAGTGAGGTATGAGACGAAACATAAAAGATAAAACTTTAGAGAGAAATTACCAGCCCAAAAGCTATCAAAAGCCATGCTTCAGGTTCACAATTCCGGCAACAATATTGAACCTCATGTTATATTGCTTCTGAAAGTTGCGGTAGGTGTGAGGTAGAATCTTAAATATTTTCAATTATTTTTTCAAATTCCTCTACTTTTAGCCCTGTTATATCGCGAAAATTTCTTGGATGTTTCTTTAGATTATGGTAATTTAACCACATTTTGCCTCACTTCTATTTGCTCTATTCTCCTTTTATCACACCTTCGTCCTCTTGTCATACCCTTTTCAGCAGGTCTAATCTTTCTTTTCTCATCAACGATGCTAATAAAAGTTTCTTTGAGTGAGACATCTAACCCGATATAATATTTCATGAGACTACTCCTACTGTAAAAGTTTAAATTATTTTTGAAGAACTTACTCTATTGAATTTGTTACTTCGCGCTAAAATAATGGAGTCTGTCTCTCCATTACCCAATAGCAATTATAGTATGTCTAATGTTATGCATGCTCTGGAACTGTACAGCCGTGTGCGCACACGGGGCAGAAAACTTGGACACGACTTGCAATTTATTTAATTGCTGTTAATAATTTATGATTTTGCTATGATGTAGCAACACTTACATATGGACAATTATAAATTTTACTTTACAATAGATGTATATAGATACAAATATTTAGTTACATTGTTTAAAGGAAAAAAAA